>CAZVBT010000322.1:0-1906 GCA_964625385.1 uncultured Melioribacter sp.
TGCACACCCATTGAAATTCTATTAAAACCAGTATTTCTCAAAGCTTCCAAATGTTGTTTGGTTAAACCACGCGGATCAATTTCACAACCTTGTTCTGCATTTAGATTTACATTGAAATTATCATTGATATAATTTTTTAAGTCAATAATTTCATCGGGATTTAAGTGAGTTGGAGTTCCGCCACCCCAATGAATTTGTACTACATTTCGATCATTCTTTAAATAAGTCCTTAGTAAATCAATTTCATTTTTTAAATAATCGGTATATTTTTTTATTCGTTCTCTGTTTCTTGAAATTATCATATTGCAGCCACAGAAGTAACAAAGTGTATCGCAAAATGGAATATGAAAATAAAGTGATAGATCTGGTGGATTGAGTTCATTATTAGTTCTAATAATTTCATCAAGAAACTTTTCTGAAGTAAATGAATTATTAAACTGTGGTGCAGTTGGGTAACTTGTATAACGTGGACCAGGTCGGTCATATTTTTTTATTAAATCTAAATTTATTTCAAACATAATTTTTATACCTTATGAAAAATTTTACTTTCTTCTTTAACAACCTCTACTAAATATTTTGCCTTAGATGGATTGATATCTGGCAAAATCCCATGTCCTAAATTAAAAATATGCCCACTTCCAAAACCATATGAAGATAAAACATTTTTTGTCTCTTCTTTAATTTTATCATCGTTAGCATAAAGAATAGTTGGATCTAAATTACCCTGTAAAGCTACTTTATCCCCAATTTTACTTCTAACTTCACCTAAGTTCATTGTCCAATCCAATCCAATAACATCTGCACCGGATGCAGCAAGTTTATCTAAAAGAAAATGAACACCTTTAGCAAACACAATAATTGGTTCATTATTCCTTTTAATTTTTGAAATAACTTTTTGAATATATTGTAAAGAAAACTCATTAAAATCATTTGGCGATAAAATACCGCCCCATGTATCAAATATTTGAACTGCATTAACTCCAGCTTCAATTTTAGCGGATAAATAATCAGCAACATTATCAGAAATTAAATCTAAAAGTTTATGTGCTGCTTTTGGTTGATTGTAAATGAATTTTTTAATTTCAGAAAAATTTTTTGAACCACCGCCTTCAACCATGTAAGTCATTAATGTCCATGGTGAACCAGAAAAACCAATTAAAGGGACACGATTATTTAATTCATTTTTTGTCAATGAAACTGCATTGAGTACGTATCTTAAATCTTGTGTTGGATCTATTTTTTTAAGTTTATCAATTTGATCAACATTTCGAATTGGTTCATAAAGTTTTGGACCTTTGGATTCAATCATTTCAAGCGTCATTCCCATTGCTTCTGGAATTACAAGAATATCAGAGAATATAATTGCAGCATCAACACCAATTATATCAACAGGTTGAATTGTAACTTCAGCAGCAAGTTCAGGTGTTTTACACATAGTTAAAAAATCAGCTTTTTCTCTTATTGCACGATACTCTGGTAAATACCTTCCTGCTTGACGCATTATCCAAATTGGTGTTCTTTCAATAGGTAATTTTCTGCAAGCTCTTAAAAAGAGATCATTTTTTAATTCTGACAAATTTCCTCCATTAAACAATATTTTTTTGAAGTTTATAGAACTTAATTATTGCTTCTGCTAAATTATCTAAAGAATAATTTTGTGGAACTACATTAACATTCAAACCATAATTATTGATTGCTTTTTCTGTTGTTTTACCGATTGCACAAATAATTTTTGAATCAAAGAAATTATTAATGTCATTTATTCCAAAAATTTTTAAAAAGAAATCAAATGAAGATGGACTTGTAAAAACATAAGCATCAATAATATTTAGTTTGTTTTCACTAATAATATTTTTTATTTCATAATTAGGAATTACATCATAAATATGTATTGGATCAACAAAAG
>CAZVBT010000323.1:0-7730 GCA_964625385.1 uncultured Melioribacter sp.
TGGAATGATACCAATGCAAGAGGTTCAAAATTATGTTGGTGAAAAAAACATTGAACAATTAGAATTGGTTATTTTCCCTTCTCATAAATCTACTTACTCATTATATGAAGATGATGGCATAACTTACGAATATGAAAAAGGAAATTATTCTATCACTAATTTTAATTGTGAGTCATCTCAAAATAAAATAACACTTTCTGTTGCAAAAGAAAAAAATTCTTACAACAATCACAGAAAATTTTACATGTTTACTATTTTAAACTCAGAACAACCAAGAGAAATTAATTCAGACAAGCTTGAAACCGAATCAATTGAAACTATTTATGATTCATCAAATAAAATATTAAAGATAAAAGTTCTGGATAAAAAGGACTTTATTTTAACTATTAATTTCTAACAAATGTGAAATGAAAAATTATTCGATAATAACATTAGTATTACTAACATTTTTTAGTCAATTAAATTTTGGAGAAGCATTGTACCGCCGAGATACATTTTTATTTAAGTCATATAAAGACACAACAGAGTTTTATCAGCATTATAAAGAATTAGATAAATTCTACTCTGATAAAAAGTTGGGGGCGTGGGTAATAAATGGAAAAACAGATTTCAGAATATTTGCTCCTTCGGCAAATCTTGTAAAGCTTTGTGTTTTTCAAAAAGTTGATGATAAAAAACCAAAAGAATTTTTCATGATACGAGATGAACAAGGCGTTTGGGAAGTTTCAGTTGAAGAAGAATTATATGGTAAATTTTATGGTTATAAAGTTTATCATAAAGGAGATGATTTTTCAAATCCAAATATGCCTGTTTGTATTGACCCTTATGCAAAAGCTAATGCAACATTTACAAATTATATGAATCCACGATTATCTATTATTGTAAAAGATGAAAATTACAACTGGGAAGATGATAAATGGATACAACGGGATTGGCGTGATTTAATAATTTATGAAATGCATATTCGTGATATGACAGCTCACAAATCAAGTGGAGCTAAAAAAGCAGGTTCCTATCAAGGTTTAATTCAACCGAATATTAAAGGTGGTTTAGAATATATTAAAAAACTTGGTGTAAATACTGTTGAACTATTACCAGCTCAAGAATTTGGTTATTGTGAAATTCCCTATAAACAAAGTTTTGCAGGAAGATTTAATTCATGGAATCCTTACGAAAGAAATCATTGGGGTTACATGACTGCATCTTTTTTTGCACCTGCTTCTTATTACAGTTCCGATTGGAAAAAATTTAAATGGAAGAAGTGGATTGGAACTGATGCAAAACAGATTAATGATTTTAAGGATATGGTTAAAGCATTTCACAAAAACAATATTGCAGTTGTAATGGATGTTGTTTACAACCATCTCTCTGAATATGAAGTTGGAAATCTCAAACAAATAGACAAAGAATATTATTTCAGACTTGACGAGAAAGGTAATTACATTACCGAAAGTTATTGTGGTAATGACTTAAAAACAGAAAGACCAATGGTACGTCGTCTGATTTTAGAAAGTTTAATTTACTGGATGAAAGAATATCACGTTGATGGTTTTCGTTTTGATTTAGGAAAGTTAATTGACTGGAAAACTGTTGAAGAAATTTCAACTAAGTTAAGAGAAATAAATCCAAGTGTTATTATTGTTTGTGAACCGTGGGGCGGTGGATATGACCCTACAGGATTTTCACAACGAAATTGGGGTGCATGGAATGATCAAATCAGAAACGGTATCAAAGGCGAAAATCCTTATAATGGTTTAGGCTGGATATTTGGCCATTGGTATGGAAATAATTCCCCGCAAAGAATTAAAAGTTATATTAATGGAACACTTACAAGAGATTCTCTCGGCTTATTTTTGAAAAAAGAACACTCAGTCAATTATCTTGAATCTCACGATGGATACACACTTGGTGATTTTATACGTATTGCAACTAAAGAAGTTGACCCTCACAAAATAATTAAAGATGTTGATAAACATGTTCTTCTGACGCCGCTGCAAGATAAAATTAATCGGCTTGCTGCTTTGTTTCTGTTCACCTCGCAAGGTATTACTATGATTCATAGTGGACAAGAATTTGCCCGTTCAAAAGTTATTCCTTTTAACATTTCAGTTAAAGACACAAACAAAGGAAGAATTGATCATAACTCTTATGAAAAAGATAATGAAACTAATTACATTAATTTTTCACATGCAGAAATTAACAGTGGTTTGTTGAATTATTACAAAGGATTAATTGCATTAAGAACAAAATATGAAGCATTCAGAAGAGCTGATTATGAAGATATAATTTTTTACGAGCATCCAAACAGCAAGTTTGGTTTAAGCTATTTACTTAATTATAAAAATGAAAAATTTGTTGTTCTGTTTAATGCAGATCAAAATCAAAAATTAGATTTTCCTTTGCCTGAAGGAATATGGGAAGTTATAGCAGATAAGGACCTCGCAGGAACAAAAGCTCTTTATGTAACAGGCGGAATTTTTACTCTTGAACCAATAACCGGTGCTCTGCTTAAATTAAGGGAATAAAATGAAAATAAAATTTTTATTGATACTTTTAATTGCTTTTTCCTTTTCAAATGCTCAAAATGATAGCTCGATAGTTTCCTTAAAATCAATTGATTCAACAATTATTCAAGATGTTCGCTATGCAACATCAAATAATTTTACCGGAAAAGTATTATATCCATCAGCTATTGTTTTTTTGAGAAAAGTTGTAGCAGATAGTTTATCCAAAGCAAATAAATATTTTTTAGAAAAGTACAATTACAGAATAAAAATCTTCGATGGCTTTAGACCACTTCACATACAAAAATTAATGTGGGAAATAATGCCGGATGAAAGGTATGTTGCAAATCCAGCAAAAGGTTCACGTCATAATCGTGGCGCCGCTGTTGATATTACATTAGTTGATGAAAATGGTAATGAATTAGATTTTGGAACACCTTATGATGATTTTACTAAAAAGGCAAGCCCCGATTATTTAGATTTACCTGCTCATATTTTATCTCACCGAAAACTTTTGAAAGAAGTTATGAGTAAATTTGGTTTCAATCAGCTAAATAGTGAGTGGTGGCACTTTGATTTTAAAGATTGGAAAAAGTTTTCAATTCCTGTTGAAGACGATATTGATTAATATTTTATAATATGAAATTTCTCAGGTGTAAATTGCTTTCTTTAAAGACTTTTCTATTGCATCTTTGAATTTGGCAAGGTTAACAGGTTTAGCAAAAATATATTCAACATTAAATTCTTTATATTCGGCTTCAACAGCTTTATTAACATCACCACTTAAAACAATAACAGGCGGTTTATATTTTAACTCTGTTACACTTAATTGTTTAACAAAATCATATCCATTCATAACCGGCATGTTATGATCAGTTATAACCAAAGCAGGCAAATTTTCTTTGATAGCATCAAGAGCTTTTTTACCATTCTCGGCTTCGATTATATTATAATTTGGCATCAGGCTTTTAATCAATTTTGTGTAAAGGAGTCTATCAGTTTTACTATCATCAACTAAAAGAATGTATGATGATGCAACAGGAATTGAAAATGTAAATTGAGTTCCTTTGCCAACTTCACTTTTGACCCAAATATCTCCGCCATGTTTTTTAATAATTTCATAAACTAAAGATAGCCCAAGCCCGCTTCCCTTTTCTCCTTCTGTGCCAGGTGTTGTAAACTTTGTATCCACTTTGAAAAGTTTATCTAAATCTTCGTTTTTAATTCCAACGCCATCATCTTTAACGGTAAACTCAACTTGTTTTTGTTCAACATTTAATTGTGCTGAGAGAGTAATTTTCCCATTTTGTTTTGTAAACTTAATTGCATTTGATACTAAATTATTAAAAACCTGTAACAATAAATTTTCATCAGCATGAATGAAAAAGTCTTTTTCAACTTCATTAGTCAAATTAATTTTCTTTTGAATAGCTACACCTGAAAGAATTTGTAAAGTTTTTTCGATAACATGTTTAGCATTAATGCGATCAGGTTCAAACTTTATTCTTCCTGTTTGTAGTCTTGTCCAATCAAGTAATGAATTAACTAAACTTAACATGCTTTTGGATGAGTCTTTTATGAACTGAATGTATTGTACTCTTTTTTCTTCATCCATTGATTTATCATTTAGAAGCAAATCTGCAAAGCCAATAATTGAGCTAAATGGTGTTCTTAAATCGTGAGAAATAATTGAAATGAATCTGTCTTTTGTTTCATTCAATTCACGTAATTCTTTTGTTGAACGTTTTAATTCTTCTTCAGCTTTTTTAGAAAGTGTAATATCACTTATGATCCCAAAAACTTTTTCAATTTTACCTCGTTCATCGCGTACACATGAAATTTTATTTTCAATCCAGATTACGTTTCCAAATCTGTCAATTATTCTATATTCAAGGGTTTCCATTTTTCTGATCGGATCTTCATAAAGCAAATCCATTTTTTCGCCAACCATATCAACATCATCGGGATGAATTATTTTCCCCCACAATTCTTCATCATCTAAAAATTCCTGAGGTTCATAACTTGTAATTTTTTTAATAGCATTTGTATAGAAAACTGCTTTTAGTTCATTATTCATTTTTTCAGCAGCCCAGATACATTCATTTATACTTTCTGTGATTGTTCTGTATTTAGCCTCACTTTCGAGAAGTGCCTGTCTGGCTTTAAATTCTTCAGTTTGATCTCTTAAAACCCAAACAATAAAACGATCTAATTCAAACTCATAAAATGAAACGGAATTTTCTGCCTCGAAAGTTGAACCATCTTTTCTTACAGCAGTAAAATTATATCGCGATGGAGATTCTTTTCCTTCAATTGCCAAATCAATAAAATTTGATATTCGCCATTTATCTTTTTCACTAACTAATTCAATTGGTTCAATATCAAGCAATTCAGAAAAGCTTTCATAACCAAACATTTTAACAAATGAATCATTTATTAGTGCAAATTTCTTTTTGTGTATTAATGCTATTCCGTCAACTGATGCTTCAAATACCGAACGAATAAGCATCATATCTTTTTCTGATTCTTTTCTTAAAGTTATGTCTGTAAGAATTATGTTGTATGAGAGTGTTTTGTTTTTGTTTGTAGTTGAAGTGATACTTGCAAGTACAAAAATTTTGTGCCCTGATTTATTAATTAGAGGCAGTTCATAATTTATGCTTTTATTAATTGCAGACTCATCTAAATCAAATGAATTATTTAATAAAAATTCGGGATCAATTAATTCTCTGAAATTTATTTTGCTTAACTCAGCTTGTTTGTACTGAAATGCTTCAATAAATTTTTTATTTGCATAGGTTATAAAACCGCGTGAATTTGTTGTAATGATATAATCGGGTGAATTTGCAACAATACTCTTAAATTTTTCTTCTGATTCTTTTAATGTCTTTTCTTGTTTAATTTTTTCTGTAACATTATGACAAATAAAAAAAAGTAATTCGTTATCATCATGATTTAATAAACTTGCTTCTATGTTAAAATAACTGCTTGATTCTTCATCAAAACCAATTGAAAGTACTTCTTCCCATTTCCCAAGTGAATTTATTTCACTTTTAATTTTAGATATGTATTCATCAGAAAGTTGTGAAAATATTTTATTTATTGGTTTACCAAATATTTCACTTTTTGTTAACCCAAAAATCTTAGTAGCATTTTCGTTCCAAAATATTATACGGTTATTCTTATTTATTCCGATTAAACCGCCATTTAATGAGGAAACTATATGCTGATAAGTTAAAAGTTCCTTTAGTTCATCCTCATGAAATTTATTTTCATCTGCATCTGATGTTTCTTTAAGTAAAACATATATTTTGGGATTGTACTCATTAATATCATAAGGAATTAAAGTTATGTTGTAATAAATTTCTTTTTTGTCAACTAAGAATGGAATTATTAATGATTTTACTTTTTTTGTCTGAACAACATCTTCAATATGTTCTTTAAAAATAATCGTTGTCAATTTTTTATTATCGGATTTAAATGATTCAGTATCAAATAAAAAATAATATTTCGAATAATCTTTTATCGAAGACTTTTCGATATTTCCATCATAATCTACTAGTAAATAAAAATCAGAAAGTTTTGATAAAAGTGATTCGGTTTCATTTGATTCAATTTTTTCTGAAAAATCTTCATTTGAAGTAACTTTCAAATCTTCAAGAATTAAGATTCCGCCTGCTTGTTCATTTGAAAGTTTAATTGGAGTTCCTTTTAAAAGAAGCGATACTTTTCCACCAGTTACGGTCTTTGTGGAAATAATTTCTTTTTCGAAAGGTTCACCGCTAATAAGTAAATCAAGTTCGGGACGAATATCTATATTAGCAAAAATTCTGTTTGAGTAAATACTTTTTCCAATCACATTTTCTGGGTTTTCACCAAGCACACCGGGAAATAAGAAAAAATTTTCGTTTACAAATTTTATCGTCCAATCTTTCTGAAATATCAATATACCAATTGGGGCAAATTCTAAAATTTCCTTAAATGATATTTCTGATTTTGGTATATCGTTTGTCTTTTCGGAAAAAGTTGCCATTTGATTTACTATTTATTTAATTAAAAAATTATTAAATAGAATTTACATTTCACAAGATAATATCTATTTCGTTTATGATCTTATCTGTTGCACCAATATTATTTAATACAAAATTATAGTTTATTTTTCCTTTTTCAACTCTATATTTTTCGTCAATTAAAAGTTTTCTTAATGTTTTATATGCTTCCTTTTTGTTTTTAACTTCTAAAGCTCCGCCGATTTTCTTTAACTTCTGTGCTTCTTGACTATTTTCATTTTTAGGACCAAACAAAATGGGTATTGAATAAACAGCTGGTTCCAAAACATTATGGATTCCCTGCTTGAAACTTCCACCAACATAAGCTACATCAGCATAATAGTAAAGCGTAAGCAAAATTCCGATTGTATCTATTAATATAATTCTTTCTCCTTGATAATTATTCAGTAATGAAAATCTTATTGTCTTTTCAATATTCAAAAATTGATGCTCAAGATTTTCAATGTGCAAAATTGTTGGTTCATGTGGTACAATTATTACAACTAAATTTTTATCATATTTCATTAATTTGTTTATAGCGGGTATTAAAACTTCTTCATCGCTTTCCCACGAGCTACCAACAACAAAAACTTTTTTATTTTCAAAAAAATTATCCTTAAATATTTTCTTTTCTTTTGCTTGTAAACTTTTATGATAAACTCTATCAAATCGTGTATCGCCAACAGGTTTTAATTTTTCTGCTTTAATCTTAAACTCTAAAAAATTATTAACATCATTATCAGAAACACAAAGTATCTTAGTAAAAGAATTAAATAATGACTTATGAAAGCTTTTAACAAATATCCATTTGCGTGCTGTCCTTTTTCGCATTGTAGCATCAACTATTACAAATGGAATATTATATTCTTCTAATTTCCAAATCATGTTAGGCCAAATGTCATACCGCATAAATATTGCGATATTAGGTTGAACAAGTTTTATAAACCTTTCAGCTAACAAAGGTGTATCGAATGGGAAATATGCAACAATATCTGCATAAGGATACTTTAATGAATTATTATAACCAGAAGGAGAAAAAAATGAAACAATAATGTTTACATCTTTTTGTAATCTGATTTTTTCAATTATAGGTTTTGCCTGTTCAAACTCGCCCATAGAAGCAGAATGAAACCAAATCATTTTTTTTCTTCTGTCTAAACCGGCAAGATTAATTATC
>CAZVBT010000324.1:0-5833 GCA_964625385.1 uncultured Melioribacter sp.
ATTAAATAATAAATATCAATTAATGCAATAAATCCATTAAGAACAAATACCGGATACGCACCAATTAAAAATCCATAGGTGGAAAAACATGCAGCACCAATTAAATTTATTATTCTCAATTTTACAATTGAGCTCATCATTAAAGAAATTGCAACCAAAACTGAAGCTACATAACCAAATATTTGAAGTTCATTCATAAATTACCTTAGTGGAATTAAATTATAAGTGGAAAATTCAAATTCATCATCAGCAATTTTATCACTTGGATTTACATAAAGATACGTTGGATATTTATATTGTTCATCATATTCAATAATAAAATTTGCAGGATTGTTTTTCTTTGCCTGGATTGCTGTTTCAAAAAGCTGGTTAATTGTTTTGAAATATTGCCAACGTTCTTTCGGTATTTGAATTTGCCCAAGTGAATCCTGTACACTAATTATATTTTCATTTCTAACAGTTATTATTGTTTTTATACCAGCATCAACGCAAAAGCATTTTTTAATTTGGACAATAGAATAACTATTAATTCCAAGAGATTTCCATTGATTATATGTTTCTTCAATGTTAATTGTTGGCTGAACGGTTTTTTCTTCACAACTTACAATCAGAAAAAAAACAATCACAAGTAACAAATATTTCATTATTTATGTCCGGCTTGATTAAAAAACTTTACAGTGCCATCATCTAAATCATAACGGGCACCAATAACTTTTAATTTTTTTTCATGAATTAACTCCTCCAGTATTGGCTTTGAATGTGTTAATTCCTCAACAACGTTATTGATATTTTGAATAACAGAATTTTCTAATTTATCACCTTTTTGGCTGCTTGCTTTATCAACGGCTCTTGCAATGTTAGAAACTATTGATTTTATATGACCTTTAATTTCGCCACCTTTTACTGTTGCTTCAACCGCTCCACAACGTTCATGTCCAAGCACTACAAGCAATGGCACTTCTAAATGTTCTGCTGCATATTCGATACTTCCTATTGTTATATTATCAACAATATTACCGGCTGTTCTTATTACAAATAAATCACCTATTCCTTGATCAAAAATAATTTCTGGCGGAACACGTGAATCTGAACAAGATAATATTATTGCAAAAGGTTTTTGCTTTTTAGCAACTTCTGTTCTTCTTTGAGCATTTTGGTTTTCATGTTGTAATTTTCCGGAAACGTATCTTTTATTTCCTTCAATTAGTTTATTTAAAGACATTTCAGAATTTACTTGTGAAATGCAAATGTTTGAAAAGATTAAAAATATTATTACAACTTTTATTGTGAGTTTCATTTATTCTTTCTCCTTTTTATAATTTAAAATAATTTTATCCATTAGTTCATCAAGTTCATAATTAACAATTTGATTTTCTTTTCGAGAATACCAATTAACAATTTCTTCAGCTCCTTTTTCGAATTTTATTTTGCAATTAAAATCAGGAACAATTTTTTTTATTTTGCTATTATCAAATATAACGCTGTGCGCTTTATCGCCAAGCAAACCATCGCCCCATTCATCATCATATTTTTTAATAAACGAAGATGGAATGTGAGATATTTTTAATTCATAGTCGGCTTTATCTGCAAGAATTTTTGCAATCTGATTCCATGTTAAATTTTCATCTGATGTAATGTTAAATGCCTGTCCAATTGAATTATCATTTCCAATTAATCCACAAAAACCAACAGCAAAATCTTTTGAGTGTGTTAATGTCCAAAGTGAATTTCCATCATCGTGAATAATAATTTCTTTACCATTTTTCATTCTGTAAAAAGGAAGATAATTTTCCTTTAAAGGATTTTTTGTTTTATCATAAGTGTGAGAAGGGCGAACAATTGTAACCGGAAAATTTTCATCTTTGAATTTTCTCATTAAAAAATCTTCACACTCAATTTTTTTTCTTGAATATTCCCAAAATGGATTATGTAATGGTGTGTTTTCATCAATTGGTAGTTTTAATACCGGTTTATGATAAGCCGATGCACTGCTTATAAAAATATACTGTTTTATTTTACCTTTAAATAATTCATAATCCTTTTCCACATGATCTTTTGTGTAAGCAATCCAATCAACAACTACATCAAAATTTTCTTTTGCAAGATTGTATAAGTTATCTTTACGAATATCACCAATAATTTTTTTTGATTTACCGGGTGCTTTTCTGAATGATGTTCCCCGATTAAGTAAAAACAATTCAATACCGTTTTCAACGCACAAATTAGAACACTCTGAACTAATTACACCTGTGCCACCAATAAATAATACTTTCATAAAGACTCATTTTTTGCGTGTAAAATTACCAATTAATAAAAGATGCAACAATGTTATATTTGTGAAAAATATATTTATCAAAATGAAAAATGAAATTTATTCAGAAACTATTTACAACGAAGAAATTATTCGTCCAACAAGAGTAGAAGTTGAGTTAAACAAAATAAAACAAAATTATTTTGAAATAAAAAAGCATGTTGCAAATGTTAAATTAATGCCAATATTGAAAGCAAATGCTTATGGTCATGGCTTAATTCGTGTAGCTAAATTAATGGAAGAGCTAAAAGCAGATTATATTGGTGTAGCTGTTTTAGAAGAAGGAATTTTGCTTAGGCAAAATGGAATTATGTTGCCAATATTAGTTCTTGGTGGAATTTGGGGCAATCAAATTCCCTTGTTTTTAAAATATGATTTAACTATTACTGCTTCTTCGGTTATTAAACTTAAGCAAATAGATGAGGTTGCTTCAAAATTAAATACTAAAGCAAAAGTTCATTTAAAGATTGACACAGGAATGGAACGTATAGGTGTTCATTATTATAACTCTGATTCTTTTTTTCATGAAAGTTTAAAATGTAAAAATATAATTGTCGAAGGTGTTTATTCTCATTTTGCAAATTCAGAAAGCTCTGATTTAACTTTTGCAAAATTACAATTAGAAAGATTTAATGAATCTATTTCATTTTTTGAAAAACATTCATTGAAAAAACCAATTATTCATATTTCAAACAGTGGAGCAATACTACAATTGCCGGAAGCAAATTTTGATTTAGTGCGGCCCGGTTTACTTTTGTATGGTGTTTATCCTTCCAATGAAATAAATAAAAAAATAAAGGTTGAACCGGCGTTAAACTGGAAATCATTAGTTGTTTATTTCAAGGTGATAAAAAAAGGAAGCACTGTTGGTTATGGAATGAAATGGAAAGCTGAAAAAGATATTCGCGCCGTTACTATTCCGGTTGGCTATGGTGATGGCTATTTAAGAAGTATGTCTCATAAAGCAGAAGTAATCATAAACAAAAAACGTTATCAGGTAATTGGTACAATATCAATGGATCAAATTGTTGTTAATATTGAAAATGATTCGGCATATAATGGTGATGAAGTAATACTTATAGGAAAAGATGAAAATGTTTCAATCACAATAGAAAATCTTGCTGAATGGGCTGGAACAATACCTTATGAAATTTTAACAAACATAAACACGCGTGTTCCACGTGTTTATGTTTAATTATATTGCAATTTGATAAGACAATAATTTTTCTTCTAATATTTCTAACTCTCTCTGAATTTTATTGCGAACAGTCTCTGCTTCTTCTGTAATATTTGGAATCAAACTTTTATAATATTGAATTCCATCAATCAAATTTTTTCTGAAGGTTGAAAAGAATTCATCTTTTTGATTTGTAAAATTGTTAATGCTTTCATCAATTTTCTTATGCAAATAATCAATATAAAGAGTTAGTTCTTTAATAAACATATTTGGTCGGTTTGGATGAGCAATTAAATTTATTCTTCCATAAATATGATCAACCATCTCTTTTAACGAAGCTACTTTAGAAAAGTATGCTAAATTTGGTCCTGGACAAATAGCAACGGCCAGGCTTTGTTTTGGATCGGCAATATTTTTTGCAATCAAAGCAGAAGCCGATAAACCTTCGCACAAACAATTTTTATCACTCGCATTCATTAAATCAGATTCATATTTCGATTTTAAATCAGGATTATCTTTAATGCTATCAAGTTTTTTGAAATATGAAATAGAGGCAGTACAAATTGGTTTATCTGTAAAATCTTTATTGAATTCTAAAAACTTTTTAGGGCAAGGGCTTCCCGGTTTTCCATTTTCCATTCTTTTTATACGTTCTAAATCTTTTCCGCTATTTCTAATACTATTAAAAGGAACACCAAGCGGAGAAGAGTTGCTTAAATAATAATCATCTTCTTTTGCTTCTGATAATTGAGTTAAAGTATTTTCATCAACATTCATTACTTCTGGTACAAGAAGAAAAGGACTTCCCCATCCAACGGATTTAACACTATAATTTCTAAGTAAAAATTCATGCTCAGAAGAAAGACCAACACCGCCTTGTACGGTTATATCAACATCAAGTTTATTTTCATCGGTCTTAATACCTTTATTATTAAGAGATGGAAAAAATAAATTTTTCAATGTATCAAGTAATTCCTGTTTTCGAATTTTAAATTCTTCTAAAATTGGTCCAAGTAAATAACCATCAGTAGCAAAAGCATGACCGCCACAATTTAAACCACTTTCAATTCTAAATTCGGAAACCCATAAACCTTTTTTAGCTAAAAATTTTCCTTGAATTAGCGCAGAACGAAAGTCGCTGACTTTAATTACAATTTTCTTTTTGAACGAACCATTTAATTGTGGAAAAAAATCTTTAAATGTTTCCAAATAGCTATAAAGCTTTGGATTCATGCCGGCAGAAAAAATTAATGAACTTTCCAAATTGCTGTTTGCATAACCACGTAAAGCTGCGTGAGCATCATTAAATTCACTTGGCAGTGGCAATCCTTCTTTTGAATAATTTGTTTTATCAACTTTTGTCATGATATTAACATCAATTGAGCCGCATCGTAAATTTTCTCTTAAATATTTTTGCAATTTTAACTTTAGTGTTTCTTCCTTTTCAGAAATCATTTCATAATATTTTTTTTTCAGAAAAGAAACATCGGGCAGCATTTCAAAATATTTTGTTATTTCACTTCCTTTTTCAAATGCAGATGTTCTGAGATTTTCAAATTGATCTTTTACGATCTCGTTAATTAAGTTTAAGTAAGCTGTAATTCTTTTAGCACGAGAGTCTTTTTCTTTTGCTAAAATTGGTTCGTATTGTTTATTTAATTTTTGATGATAGTCTTTTCTTAATTGTTCGAGAAGAATGTCATCAACAATCGAAATAACAGAAGAGATTCCATACTTAGCAACTTTTGCCGGGGCATCTACTGAATATCCAACACCAAGTACAGGAATGTGGAATGTGTGTCCAAAAAAATTCATTAAAAACCTTTCATAATTTTATTTTTAGAATAAAGCTAAAAGAAAAGTAATGCGATGTGAATTTTTTCCTTTCGGTAAAATTTATAAATGCAACTTACAACTATAAATAGCTTTTACTTGTTCAAAGATAAACAAAAAAATCAATTAATCTTTCTTTTTCTTTCTTAATAAAGAAAAGCTGCCAAAGCCGCCAATGATTGCAATATAAAAACCTAGATCGTACCACCAGCCTGTATTGTTTATTTCATAAATTCTGATATTGCTATTAAAGAAACCGGCTATTAATGAAATTGGCGCAATCCAACCGTGCCAAATGCCGGTGAAAAAACCAGCAGGATTTTTTGAAACATAACTTCCCGGCATGCAAGAAGTTATAAAAAATAAAACTAAAATTATTACAATATACTTTTTCATTATTTAGCTCAAATATGTTTTCTAATTATTGAACCGTTAAGCATCTTTAAGCAATAACTTTTCAATTGATTTTAAACACCAATATCTTCATTCCAAAGTGTTGGATTTTCATTTAT
>CAZVBT010000325.1:0-11193 GCA_964625385.1 uncultured Melioribacter sp.
CTTTTAGCACGTCAAGTTGGTGTGCCAAGAATAGTTGTTTTCTTAAACAAAGTTGATATGATGGATGATCCTGAATTAATCGACTTAGTAGAAATGGAATTACGTGAATTATTAACCAAATATGAATTCCCAGGAAATGAAATTCCGATTATTCGTGGTTCTGCATTACAAGCTTTAGAAGCTGGTGCATCTGATGCCCCATTAACTGATCCTCGTTACAATTGTATTTGGGAGCTAATGGATGCAGTTGATTCTTATGTCCCAGTTCCAGAACGTAATGCTGATAAACCATTTTTAATGCCTGTTGAAGATGTTTTTTCTATTACGGGACGTGGTACAGTAGCTACAGGTCGTGTTGATAGAGGTACTCTAAAATTAAATGAAGAAGTTGAATTGATTGGTCTCGGACAACATAAGAAAACAGTTGTTACAGGTATTGAAATGTTTCGTAAGGAATTAGACCAAGCAATAGCTGGTGATAATGCAGGTTTATTATTACGTGGTGTTGATAAAAACGAAATAGAAAGAGGTATGGTTCTAGCTAAACCAGGATCTATTACCCCACATACAATATTTGAAGCTAAAGTTTATATCTTGTCAAAAGAAGAAGGTGGACGTCATACACCATTCTTTAATGGATATAGACCACAATTTTATTTCAGAACAACAGACGTTACAGGTGTAGCTACCTTACCTGAAGGAACTGAAATGGTTATGCCTGGTGATAGTGTTCAATTAAAAATTGATTTGATTGCTGAAATTGCTATGGAAGAAGGATTAAAGTTTGCTATTCGTGAAGGTGGTAGAACAGTAGGTGCTGGTTTCGTAACAAAAATTATTAAATAATTTTGATAGTTAAAGAAGATGCTTAAAAAAAGCATCTTCATTGTGTTTAACAAGGAGATTATAAAAAGTGCCCGGTCAGAAAATTAGAATTAAATTAAAATCATACGATCATATATTGATTGATAAATCAACAGAAAAAATAATTAAAACTG
Organism: uncultured Melioribacter sp.; assembly: GCA_964625385.1. GTDB lineage: Bacteria > Bacteroidota > Ignavibacteria > Ignavibacteriales > Melioribacteraceae > Stygiobacter. The sequence goes on from CAZVBT010000325.1 coordinate 999, forward strand.
TAAAAAGTACAGGTGCAGTTGTAAGCGGACCAATTCCGCTTCCAACCAGAAGAACAGTTTTCACAGTATTGAGATCTCCTCATGTTGATAAAAAATCACGTGAACAATTTGAAATTAGGGCTCATAAAAGAATCATTGATATTCACAATTCAAATAACAAAACTGTTGATGCGCTGAGCAAATTAGATATTCCTGCCGGCGTAGATATTGAGATAAAGTTATAGGAAAAATGAAATGCCAGGCTTGTTAGCTAAAAAATTAGGAATGACAAATATTTTTACGGATGATGGACAAGTAGTTCCAGTTACAGTTTTAGAAGCTGGTCCATGTAGAGTATTTGCCGTAAAAACAAAAGAAAAAGACGGTTATGAATCTCTTCAACTTGGTTTTGGAGAAAGAAAAGAAAAAAACGTTAATAAACCACAAAAAAATTTTTTTGAAAAAATTGGTTTAAAAGCTCCGAAACTTCTTAAAGAATTTAGAAATTTTGATATTTCTTTATACAAAGTTGGTGATGAAATTAACACATCTTTATTTACTGTTGGAGATAAAGTTAAAGTTTCCGGCAGAAATAAAGGAAAAGGATTTCAAGGTGTAGTAAGAAGACATGGATTTGGTGGAGTTGGTTCTTCTACTCACGGACAAAGTGATAGAGAAAGAGCTCCCGGATCAATTGGAGCTTCTTCATACCCATCAAGAGTTTTTCCTGGACAAAGAATGGCAGGAAGAATGGGTTTTGAAAATACTACAATTAGAAATCTTAAAATTGTAAAAATAATCCCAGAAAAAAATATAATCATGGTAAAAGGAGCTGTTCCTGGCTCTATTAATTCAATTGTTGCCATCAATAAATAAGTTTGATAAAGATGAAATTAGAAGTTTACAAAATAGACGGTACTAAATCTGGTGAGAGTGTTGAACTAAAACCAGAAATTTTTGAAATTGAGCCAAATGATCACGTACTCTACCTTGCTGTAAAAGCATATTTGGCTAATCAAAGACAAGGAACTCACAAAGCTAAAGAAAGAAGTGAAGTGAGAGGTGGTGGTAAAAAACCATGGAAACAAAAAGGACGTGGCGGTGCAAGAGCTGGTACGACTCGTTCTCCTCTTTGGGTTGGTGGTGGTTCTATTTTTGGTCCTAAACCAAGAGATTATTATCAAAAATTAAATAAGAAAGTTGTTTCTCTTGCAAGGAAATCAGCACTTTCTTATAAGGCAAAAGCAAATCAAATAATTGTTGTTGAAGATTTTGATTTTGCTAATCCAAAAACAAAGCAGTTTGTTTCGGTGTTAAATGGTTTAAAACTAAATGGTAAAAAAACATTGATTTTAACTGATGGATATAAAAAGAATATTTATCTTAGTGGACGTAATGTAGAAAAAGTAAATATACTTGAAGCAAATAACGCTTCAGCTTATGAATTAGTCAATAATCAAATAATCGTTTTGCAAAAAAGTGCACTATATTTATTAGAAAGTTCAATTAAATAATTTGGTTAAAAAATGAAAAGTGTTTTAATTCGTCCCTTAATTACTGAAAAGATGACAAAAATTAGTGAGAAACAATCAAATAAATTTGGTTTTATAGTTTCTCTTGATGCTAATAAAATTGAAATCGCAAAAGCTATTAAAGACAAATTTAATGTTGATGTTGTAAGTGTAAATACAGTCCGCCATCAAGGTAAAACAAGAACGCAATTTACCAGACGAGGAAGATTTACTGGTAGAACCGCAAGATTTAAGAAAGCATATGTAACCTTGAAGGAAGGTCAAACAATTGATATTTTCGGTCAAGCATAGGTTGGAGATTGTAAATGGCAATTATTAAACTAAAACCAAACACACCAGGTACACGATTTATGTCAGTCTCATCATTTGATGAGATTACAAAAACAACTCCAGAAAAATCATTAACAACTTCGTTAAAGAAATCTGGTGGTAGAAATAACTTAGGAAGAGTAACTTCACGTCATCGTGGTGGTGGACATAAAAAGAAATATCGTATAATAGATTTCAAAAGAGATAAAGATAATATTCCAGCTAAAGTTTTTTCAATTGAATATGATCCAAATAGAACATCAAGAATTGCATTATTACATTATGCTGATGGTGAAAAAAGATACATCATTGCTCCTGATGGATTGAAGGTTGGAGATTCTGTTATGTCTGGAAATGGAGTTGAAATAAAAGTTGGAAATGCATTACCATTAAAAGATATTCCACTTGCTTCCTTTGTTCATAATGTTGAAATAAAACCTGGTAAAGGTGGACAATTAGGAAGATCAGCGGGTAATTCTGTCCAACTATTAGCTAAAGAAGGAAAATACGCATTATTAAAATTACCATCTGGTGAATTAAGAAAAGTATTATTAGAATGTAAAGCTACATATGGTGTTGTTGGAAATGCTGAGCAAGAAAATATAAGTTTAGGTAAAGCTGGAAGAAGTAGATGGTTAGGCATACGACCACATGTTCGTGGTGTTGCAATGAACCCAGTTGATCATCCAATGGGTGGTGGTGAAGGTAAAACATCTGGCGGTGGTCATCCGGTTTCACCTTGGGGTCAAAAGGCAAAAGGTCTTAAAACTCGTAAAAGAAAAAATATTACAAATAAATACATTGTTAAGAGAAGAAAATAGTTAGAGTAAATTATGCCAAGATCAGTAAAAAAAGGTCCATTCGTTGATGTTAAACTTCTTAAAAAAGTTCGTCAACTCAACGAAAAAAATCAGAAAAAAATTATAAAAACTTGGTCAAGATCAAGCACTATTACTCCTGAATTTGTAGGACATACAATTGCAGTACACAATGGAAATAAAATGATTCCTGTTTATGTATCGGAAAATATGGTTGGTCATAAATTTGGAGAATTTGCACCAACAAGAATTTTCCGTGGACATCCTGGAACTAAAGCAGAAAAGGCTGCAAAAGCAAAATAATAGAATTTAGAGGTTATTGAGAAATGGAAGCAAAAGCTACTCACAGATACATAGGTTCTTCACCAAGAAAAATGAGATTGGTTATAGATCTAATCAGAGGAAAATCTGTTGATCAAGCAATAGAAATCTTACACTTTTCACCAAAGCATGCGTCGAAACCTGCTGAAAAAGTTCTAAGATCTGCTGTATCGAATTTGATGAATAAAGATGAAAATAATAAACATGAAGCTTCCAACCTTTTTGTAAAAGAAGCTTATGTTAATCAAGGTCCTACCTTGAAAAGAATTTCGCCGGCTCCAATGGGTCGTGCATATAGAATAAGAAAAAGATCAAATCACCTTACAATTGTTGTTGCAACAAAAAGTTAATCGGAGGAAGTTTTGGGTCAAAAGACTAATCCAATTGGTTTAAGAGTTGGTATAATCAGAGGATGGGAATCTAATTGGTACGAAAACAAAAGTTACGCACCAAAATTAGTAGAAGACAAAAAATTAAGAAATTACATTCGTAAAAGATTACAAAATGCAGGTATTTCTACAATTAAAATTGATAGAACATCAAAGAATGTAATTTTAACAATTCATACTTCAAGGCCTGGGGTCGTAATAGGCAAAAGTGGAAAAGAAATTGCTCAAATTGAAGAAGAATTAAAAAAAATTACTGATAAGGAAGTAAAAATTCAAATAACAGAAATCAAAAGACCCGAATTAGATGCATATTTAGTTGCAGAAAATATTGCAAAACAAATTGAAGGAAGAGTTTCATTCCGCCGTGCGATGAAACAAGCAATTACATCCGCAATGAGAATGGGTGCTGAGGGAATTAGAATTATGTGTTCCGGTCGTCTTGGTGGTGCTGAAATGGCAAGAACTGAACAATACAAAGAAGGTAGAATTCCTTTGCATACTTTGAGAGCTGATATTGATTATGCAAACGGAAGAGCAGAAACAATCTATGGTTCAATTGGAATCAAAGTTTGGATCTGTCGTGGTGAAATTTTAGGTAAACGTTCAACAGAATAAAAGGTTTTAGGAGTTTTCCCAATGTTAATGCCAAAAAGAGTAAAATTTCGTAGAGCGCAAAGAGGTAGAAGAAAAGGTAAAGCTACACGCGGTCATCTTGTAAATTTCGGAGATTATGGTTTAAAAGCATTAGAACCAGCTTGGATTACAAGCAGACAAATAGAAGCTTGTCGCGTTGCTCTATCAAGACAAATGAAAAGAGATGGTAAAGTTTGGATTAGAATTTTTCCAGATAAACCAGTTTCTAAAAAACCATTAGAAACAAGAATGGGAAAAGGTAAAGGAGCACCAGAATTTTGGGTTGCTGTTGTTAAACCCGGTACAATAATGTTTGAAATTGGTGGTGTTAATAAAACAATAGCTTATGAAGCTCTTACTATTGCTGCTCATAAATTACCAATTAAAACAAAAATTGTTCAAAGACCCGATTTAGAATCATAAAGGTTTGAAAATGAAGAACTATCAAATTAGAGAAATGTCAACAGATGAAATTAAAAAAAGAATTCTTGAAGAAGAAAAAAATCTCGTTGATTTAAGATTTCAATTAGAATTAAAAAATTTAACTAATACTGCAAAAATCAGAAATACAAAAAAAGATATTGCAAGAATGAAAACAATTCTTAAAGAAAGAGAATTACAAGAAGCAAAAACCTCAAAGGAAAGCAAATAAGGAGAAGTTTAGTCTAAATGGAAACTAGAAGTTTAAGAAAGACAAGGATTGGCGTTGTAGTTAGCAATAAAATGCATAAAAGTATTGTTGTTGCTATCGAAAGAAAAGTAGCTCATCCTATTTACAAAAAATACTTTAAAAAGACTACAAAACTTATGGCTCATGACGAAAAAAATGAATGCCAAGTAGGTGATGTAGTAAAAATTATGGAAACTCGTCCTTTGAGTAAAAGAAAAAATTGGCGCTTAGTTGAAATAATTGAAAAAGCCAAGTAATTAAAGTTTGATGAGGAGCTTGTCGTAATGATACAAGAAGAAACCAATTTAGTTGTTGCAGATAATAGCGGAGCAAAAAAAGTTCGCTGCATAAGAGTTTTAGGTGGAAGTAACCGTCGCTATGCATCGGTAGGTGATGTTATAGTTGTTAGTGTTAAATCTGCTATTCCAGGTGGTGGAGTAAAAAAAGGTGAAGTAAGCCGTGCTGTTATTGTTAGAACAAAAAAAGAAGTTCGCAGAAACGATGGTTCTTACATTCGTTTTGATGAAAATGCAGCTGTGCTTCTAAACGCACAAGGTGAACCAAGAGGTACTCGTATTTTTGGCCCTGTTGCAAGAGAACTTCGCGATAAAAAATTTATGAAAATAATTTCTCTGGCTCCAGAGGTATTATAAGGATAAGAGAAAATGAAAATTAAAAAGAATGATAATGTAATCGTAATTTCTGGTAATTATAAAGGTAAAACCGGAAAAGTTTTAAAGGTCTTCAAAGATAAAGACCGCGTGATTGTTGAAGGCGTTAATATTCGCAAACGCCACACAAAACCATCACAAAAAAATCCTCAAGGTGGAATAACAGAAAAAGAAGCTCCAATTCATGTTTCAAATGTCATGATAATTGATCCTAAAACAGGTAAAGGAACAAGAATTGGTAAAAAAATTATCTTAGATGATAAAACAGGTAAAAGAAAAAGTGTTAGAATAAGCAAATCAAGCGGTGAAATGCTTGGCTAATTTATAGGAATTTACGATGGCAAAAGAACAAAAAGAACAAAAGCAGCAAAAACAACAAAAGAAATCTAAAGAAGCTGAACAACCAAAAGCTTCTCAGGCTAAAATTGTTGAAGAAAAAATACCTGCGAGATTAAAAGAAAAATACTTTAAAGAAATTGTTCCAAAACTAAAAGAACAATTTGGCTATAAAACAATTATGAGAGTTCCACGTATAAGTAAAATTGTAATAAATATGGGTGTGGGACAAGCAGTTCAGGATCCAAAAATTCTTGAAGAAGCTGTTAAAGACCTTGAAACAATAACGGGACAAAAAGTATCTGTAAGAACAGCTAAAAAAGCTATATCTAATTTTAAGCTTCGCGAAGGTATGAAAATAGGTGCAAAAGTTACTTTAAGACGTGAAAGAATGTATGAATTTTTAGATAGATTTTTAACAATAGCTTTACCACGTGTACGTGACTTTAGAGGTGTTTCTGATAAATCTTTTGATGGACGTGGAAATTATACATTAGGAATTAAAGAACAAATTATTTTCCCTGAAATCAATACTGATAAAGTTACACGTGTTCTTGGTATGGATATTACATTTGTAACTACAGCTAAAAGTGATAAAGAAGCATACGAACTACTTGCAGCTTTTGGTATGCCTTTTAGAAAAAAAGAATAAACTAAAGGAAAAAAATGGCAAGAAAAAGTTTAATTGCACGTGAAGTTAAAAGAAAAAAAATGAATGAGAAATATTCTCAACTAAGAAAAGAATTAAAAGAAAAAGGTGATTACGAAGCTTTGCAGCTTTTACCAAGAAATTCATCTGTAACTAGAATTAAGAATAGATGCCAAATTTCTGGCAGGCCAAGAGGTTATTACAGAAAATTTGGTGTATCACGTTTAGTACTCCGTGAAATGGCTCTAAGAGGAGAAATTCCCGGACTTAAAAAATCAAGTTGGTAATTGAAGGAGAGAATGTAAATGCCAGTAACAGATCCGATTGCAGATTTTTTAACAAGAATAAGAAATGCTGTAAAAGCAAGAAAAAAATTTGTTGATATTCCATCTTCTAAAATGAAAGTTAGTCTTGCTGAAATCTTAAAAAACTATAAGTTTATTCGTGACTACAACGTAATAGAAGATTCTAAACAAAATATTTTACGTATCCATCTTCAATACGTTAATGGAACGCCTTCTATTACAGGACTAAAAAGAATTAGTTCGCCAGGCTTAAGAACTTATGTCGGAAAAGATGAAATACCAAGAGTTTTAGGTGGTCTAGGAATTTCAATTCTTTCAACACCTAAAGGTTTAATGACGGATAAACAAGCAAAAAAAGAATTAGTTGGCGGTGAATTAATCTGCCAAATTTGGTAATAAAATTTTACGAGGAATAACAAAGTGTCACGTATAGGGAAAAAACCTGTTCAAATAACTAAAGATGTTACTGCCAAACTTGAAGGTAACATTCTTAAAATAAAAGGTAAATTGGGTGAGTTAGAAATGAATGTTCATCCAAATATAAATATTGAAATTACTCAAAACGAAATAATTGTTACCAGACCAGATGATTTAAAAGAAAACCGTTCATTGCATGGATTAACAAGAGCTCTTATTCAAAACATGGTTAAAGGTGTTACTGAAGGATACACTAAACAACTCGATATCGTTGGTGTTGGTTACAAAGCTGAACTAAAAGGGAATGCAATTTTATTCTCACTCGGTTTTTCTCATCCAATTTATTTTTTTGCACCTGATGGAATAAAGTTCGAAGTACCAACTCCAACACAGGTCAAAATAACTGGTATAGACAAAGAATTAGTTGGAATGGTAGCATCAAAAATTCGTTCATTGAAAAAACCTGAACCATATAAAGGTAAAGGTATTAAATACTCAGATGAAAAGATTATTCGTAAAGCTGGTAAAACAGCTGGTAAGTAATAGGAGATTTTGAAATGTTTCTACGTGAAAATAAAGCAAGAGAAAAAAAACATACTAGAGTACGTAAAAAAGTATCTGGAACACCAGAAAGACCAAGATTATGTGTTTACAGAAGTTTATCTAATATTTACGCTCAAGTTATAGATGATACAAAAGGTGTTACTCTTGCCGAAGCATCATCTTTATCAAAAGAACTTGCTGAAGAATTAAAAAATTTAAAAGGTAAAGTTTCTAAAAGTTCTTTAGTTGGTAAATTAGTTGCAAAAAAAGCAATTGAAAAGGGAATAACACAAGTAGTTTTTGACCGCGGTGGTTTAAAATATCATGGTAGAATTAAAGCTTTAGCTGATGGTGCCCGCGAAGGCGGATTAAAGTTCTAAAAATTTTGTAAAACTGCCAGATCGTCTAATGGCAGGACAACGCCCTTTGGAGGCGTCTGTGGAGGTTCGAATCCTCCTCTGGCAGCAATTAATATTTTTGCCTTGGCATATTATTAAAGTTAATCAAGTTCGTAAACAGGAGAGTTAAAATTGAATTTGAAGTACAAAAAAGTATCGGGTCTTGAAAATCTAAAAGAAAAAATAGTTCACATCAACCGTGTAGCTAAAGTGGTTAAAGGTGGACGTAGATTTAGCTTTAACGCAATTGTAGTTGTTGGTGATGGTAATGGGCACGTTGGCGTTGGTCTTGGCAAAGCTAACGAAGTTACCGATGCTATCTCAAAAGGAATTGATGATGCTAAAAAGAATGTTTATAGAGTTCCAGTTCTTAAAGGTACTGTCCCTCATACAGTTATTGGTAAATTTGGTGCTGGAAGAGTATTATTAAAACCAGCTACACCCGGTACAGGTTTGATTGCGGGCGGTGGTGTTCGTGCTGTTTTAGAAGCTGCTGGTGTTACTGATGTTTTAACTAAATCTTTAGGTTCTAGTAATCCCCACAACCAAGTTAAAGCAACTTTAATTGCTTTATTAAAATTGATTGACCCAAGAACTATGGCTGCAAAACGTAAAATGTCTGTTTCAGAGTTATTTAATTCGTAATTCGAGGTAATGATGGCTAAAAAATTAAAAATAGTTCAAACTGGTAGTGTAATCGATAGACCTGTAAAACAAAAAAGAACTATCGAAGCATTAGGTTTAGCAAGACCTAATCATGTAGTAATTAAAAATGATACTCCTCAGATAAGAGGAATGATAAAAAAAGTATCTCATCTTGTTAAAGTTGAAGAAATAGAAGCGTAAAAGAGGAATTCAATGGATATTTTAAGTAATTTAAAACCTGCAAAAGGTTCAAATAAAAAAGTTAAAAGAATTGGACGTGGCGAAGGTTCTGGTCATGGCGGAACAGCTACTCGTGGTGAAAATGGTCAACGTTCAAGAGCTGGTGCAAAATATAAAGTTTGGTTTGAAGGCGGTCAAATGCCTCTTCAAAGAAGAGTTCCTAAACGTGGTTTCAAATCTCCTTTTAGAATTGAATACCAGATTGTTAATGTTGGGAATCTTCAAAAACTAATTGATGATAAAAAAGTTGAAGATGGTATTATTAATGCTATCTCTCTTTTCAAAAATGGATTGATTTCAAAAGCTAATGCACCTTTTAAAATTTTAGGTAATGGTGAATTAACTTCTAAATTAAATGTTGAAGCACATAAATTTAGTGCTTCTGCAAAACAAAAAATTGAAGCTGTTGGCGGAACAACTAAAGAGATTAAACTTTAATGGCGACTCTAAAAGATACTTTCCGAAACATATTTAAAATTCATGAGCTTAGACAGCGAATTCTTTATACAATCGCTTTGCTCATTATTGTGAGAATTGGTTCTCATATTACTTTACCAGGTATTGATACTGTACTTCTTAATGAAGCAACAAAAAATACCTCTTCTAATTCCTTATTTGGATTTTATGATTTATTTGTAGGTGGTGCTTTTAAAAATGCAGCCATCTTTGCTTTAGGTATTATGCCTTATATTTCATCTTCAATTGTTTTGCAAATTGCTGGTGCTGTTGTACCATATTTACAAAAACTTCAAAAGGAAGGTGAAGATGGCAGAAAGAAAATTAATCAATTAACACGTTATGGAACTGTATTGATAGCTGCATTCCAATCGTGGGGTACAACATCAATACTTTTACATATGAATAATAATGGAATGCCAGTTGTGCCTGAAGCTGTTCGTGGTTTTGAATGGGTTTTATCAATAGTTATTATTCTTACTTCAGGCACTATGTTCCTGATGTGGATGGGTGAGCAAATTACCGATAAAGGAATTGGAAATGGTATCTCATTAATAATTTTCATAGGAATCATTGATAGATTTCCATTTGCAATTTTGGATGAATATCAGCTCATAGCTTCTGGAAGTAGAAATATCGTTATTGAAGTAGTTATAATTTCTTTAATGGTTTTAATTATTGCTGGAGTAATATTTGTAACACAAGGTACAAGAAGAATTCCTGTTCAATATGCTAAACGTGTAGTTGGAAGAAAAGTTTATGGTGGTGTTACTCAGTATATACCTTTAAGAGTAAATACAGCTGGTGTAATGCCAATTATTTTTGCTCAATCAATTGTATTTATTCCAACCACATTACTTTCATTTTTCCCAAATAATGAATTT
>CAZVBT010000326.1:0-6519 GCA_964625385.1 uncultured Melioribacter sp.
ATTGTATCAGCATTTTTTATGTTTCCAATCATCATCCACAAAACATCACTTCCTTTTAATCTTTTAATTACTTCATCATGCTCCAAATAACCATATTCAATAACATATGATTTCAAACCAAGTTCATTTATAAGTTTCTGGTTTTCTTTTCTTAAGTGTCCTATAAATTCAAGTTCAATATTATTTGCTATCTCGGGATTTTCTATTGTTAATTCTTTGAAAGCTCTCAATAAATATTCAGGAGTAATGTTTTCATAAAAAATTCCAGAGTATGTTAATTTCATTTTTGAATTTAATTTTTTATAAGGTTCATATTTTTCAAAATCCTCTTTATCAAATCCGTGTGGAATAATTATTACATCATCATATTTTAAGAAAGGATATGTTAATAAGATTTTTTCTTTAATCTTACGATTTATAGCTACAACTTTTTCAGTTTCTTTCAAAGCTTTATATTCGAGTATTTTGTGCTTATGTCTGTGATAAGGTGTTAAATAAAATGCAAAATGATTGTCATACCATAAATCCCTGTAATCAACAAATAAAGGTAGTCCAAATTCCTTTTTTAATTTTGATGCCATAACAAATTGAGAATAAGGAGGCACTGAAACAAAAATCATATCAAATTTTTCTTTTGACAATTTCTCTTTGGCAACATTATAAGCTTTTTTTGCCCATGAATTCTTATTATCAGGAATAAAAAAAGTTTTACTAATTCGTGAAAGAAATTTTCTGATTAATTCTTTTGGCATATTTACAGTTTTGTATTTTGAGCCAAGAATTGAATTAATATCAAAAGCTTCCGTGCGAATAATTTCAACGCCCGCTTCTTCAGCTTCTTTCAACAAAGAAAGATCATGAGCAAAGTAAGCAACATTACCAGCAGTTATTACGGTTGGTTGCCAATTAAATTTTTGCATGTATTTTGTAAACTTAAGAACACGTTGCACACCACTAAGACCCATTGGTGGGTAATAATATGCAATAACTAAAACTTTGTACATAAGAATTATAATTTATGAGAAATTTGATAATTAGGAGCTTCTTCAGTTATTAAAACATCATGAGGATGACTTTCACGTAAACCTGCATTAGAAATTTTAACAAATTTAGTTGTTGTTTGAAAATCATGAATATTTTTAGAACCACAATATCCCATTGCAGCACGTAAACCGCCAACAAATTGATAAATTGTATCAGCTAATAAACCTTTATAAGGTACTCTTCCTTCAATTCCTTCGGGAACTAATTTTTTAATATCTTCTTCAACATCTTGAAAATAACGATCGCTGCTTCCCTGTTTCATTGCGCCTAACGAACCCATTCCACGATAAACTTTAAAACTTCTACCTTCAAATAAAACTTTTTCACCTGGAGATTCATCACAACCAGCTAACATACCACCCATCATTACAGTATTAGCACCAGCCGCAATAGCTTTTGCAGCATCACCTGTTTGTTTTATTCCTCCATCGGATATAACCGGAATTTTACCCTTTAATGCTTGAGCAACTTCAAGTACTGCACTTATTTGTGGTACCCCAACACCGGCAACAACTCTTGTTGTACAAATCGAACCTGCACCAATTCCTACTTTAACAGCATCAATACCTATTTTGAATAATTCAATTGCAGCTTCTTTTGTTACAATATTTCCAGCTATTAATTGTAAATGAGGGAATTTCTTTCGGATAGTTTTAATTGTTTTGATAACACCTTCTGAATGTCCGTGTGCAGTATCAATTGTAACTACATCTACATTTGCTTTAATTAAGGCTTCTACTCTTTCTATTGTATCTTTAGAAACACCAACTGCAGCGCCAACTCTTAATCTACCTAAGTCATCTTTACAAGCATTTGGAAATTTTTTCTTTTTCAAAATATCCTTGTATGTAATTAATCCTTTAATAATTCCTTTTTTGTCAACAACTGGTAATTTTTCAATTCTATGTTTATGAAGAATTTTTTGAGCTTCGTCTAAGGTTGTACCTAAAGGTGCAGTAATTAAATTTTCTTTTGTCATTAATTTATAAACCGGTAAATCTTTATGGACTTCAAAACGTAAATCTCTATTTGTAAGAATTCCAACAAGTTTCCTATTATCATCTACAACTGGAATACCGGAGATATGATACTTTGACATTAAATCTTCAGCTTCTCGAATTGTTTTATCTGGAGTAAGAGTAATCGGATTAACAATCATTCCACTTTCAGATCTTTTAACTTTGTCAACTTCTTCAGCTTGTTTTTCAATTGACATGTTTTTATGAATAAATCCAATTCCACCTTGAGCAGCCATAGCAATTGCCATTTGAGATTCTGTAACTGTATCCATTGCTGCAGAAATGAATGGAATGTTTAATGTAATTTCATTCGTTAACTTTGTAGTAATATCAACTTCTTTTGGAAGTACTGATGACCTTGAGGGCACTAATAAAATATCATCAAAAGTAATTCCTTCAAAACTTATTTTTGCGTTCATCATATCTCCGTTAATTTTTAATTGTCGTAGGCAGCAAAACCGGTAATATCTTCCCCAATAATTAAAGTATGCATTTCATGTGTACCTTCATAGGTTTTAACCGATTCAAGGTTATTCATATGACGCATTATAGGATATTCATTGAGAATTCCATTAGCACCAAGAATTTCGCGAGAAACACGAGCAATATCCAAAGCTTTTTCACAATTATTTCTTTTTGCCATTGAAATGTGAGTAAACTTTGCTTGGTTTTTATCTTTTAATCTACCAAGTTGTAAATTTAAAAGCTGAGCTTTTGTAATTTCAGTAATCATATAAACTAATTTTTCTTGAGTGATTTGATAAGCGGCAATTGGTTTGCTGAATTGTTTGCGGGATTTTGCATATTCTAAAGCAGAATCATAACAAGCCATCATTGAGCCAACAACACCCCAAGCAATTCCATAACGTGCTTGTGAAAGACACATTAGTGCAGATTTTAATCCTCGAGAATTTGGTAATAAATTTTCTTCTGGAATAAAAACATCTTGAAAAACTAATTCTGATGTTACAGATGCTTTTAATGAATGTTTTCCTTTCATTTCAGGTGCTTCAAAACCTTTTGTCCCTTTTTTAACCAAGAAACCGTGAACAACACCATCAAGCTTTGCCCATACAACAGCAATATCTGCAATTGTTCCATTTGTAATCCACATTTTTGCACCATTTAATAAATAGCCACCATCAACTTTTTCTGCACGAGTAATCATTCCACCAGGATTTGATCCATAATCTGGTTCGGTTAAACCAAAGCATCCAATTTTTTCGCCAGTTGCTAATTTTGGCAACCAATAATTCTTTTGCTCATCACTACCAAAAGTATAAATTGGATACATTACTAATGCACTTTGAACAGAAGCAAAGCTGCGAAGACCACTATCCCCTCTTTCTAATTCTTGCATAGCTAATCCATATGCAACATTATTCATTTCGGCACAACCATATTTTTGTGGAAGGGTAATTCCGAATAAACCCATTTCGCCTAATTTTGGGATCAAATGTTCTGGAAATTTTTCATCATGATAATATTTTTCGATAATAGGTATCACTTCTGAGTTTACAAAATCGCTTACAGTTTCTCTAACCATAATTTCTTCTTCACTTAGCAAGCTTTCAATATTGTAATAATCAATTTTGTTAATTAATGTCATGTTTCACCTAAAATTGTGTATTCAAAAATAAATAAGGTTGGTGACTCAAAAAAATTAATCTTCTTGTTCTAAGTCAAAGTCTTTAAGTGAATTAAAGATTAATTCGTAGTCGTATCCTTTTGATAAAAGATAAGTAATAATTTTTGATTTAATTTTTCTTTTATCTGTTTCTTTATGTTTAATTTGATCTATTTTTTTTTGAATTAGTTCAAAGATATTATTTTGAAAATTCTTTTCATCAATTTGTGAAATAATCTTTTCAAAAATTGTTTTTTCAATTCCTTTACTTTTCAATTCATTTTCAATTTTATGAATTCCATATTTTCCTCTTTTTAATTTTTCTTTGGCAAACTGAAAAGCAAATTCTTCATCGTTTAAATATTTTTTTTGTTTTAATTCAGTTAATACTTTTCCTATAATTTCTTTGCTAAAGTTTTTTTTAATTAATTTTAATTTTAGTTCACCACATGAATGAAGTCTTCTAGATAAAAATCTCAAAGCAGCATCTTTGCATTTAAAAATACTGCTCTCTTCTGAGAGCAGTTTCAAAAATTCATCAGTTATATCAACATCTTTATGAATTCTGTGATCGACAAAAGTTCTATAATCAATTTTAAATGTTGATAAATCTTCAAGAGTAACTAAAATATCATTTGATTTTTTTTTAAGTGAAACAATTTTCATTTAGATTTTTTTGACTTAGGTTCATCTTCCTTTATTTGCTTTGGTTCATCTTTAATCATTCCAAGAGCTTTTTTGACTTCTAACTCAAGTGATTCAAGTAGTTTAGGTTCATCAATCATTTTTTGTTTTAATTGTTCGCGACCTTGAAAACGATCTTCTTTATAAGTAAACCAAGCACCACTTTTTTTCAAAATTCCTTGTTCAACAGCAAGATCAATAATATCACCTGCCTTGCTTATTCCTTCATTGTATAAAATATCGAATTCAACTTCTTTAAATGGAGGAGCCACTTTACTTTTAGCAATTTTCACTTTTGTTCTATTCCCAACTACATTATTACCATCTTTAATTGCTGCTACTCTTCGAATATCTAATCTTACAGAAGCATAAAATTTAAGTGCGTTACCACCAGTGGTTGTTTCAGGATTGCCAAACATAACACCAATTTTACTTCTTAATTGATTAATAAAAATTACACATGTTTTAGATTTACTTATTGCTCCTGTAATCTTTCTTAAAGCTTGAGACATTAATCTTGCTTGCATTGCCATTTGCGGATCACCCATATCGCCTTCAATTTCTGAGCGTGGCACCAAAGCAGCAACTGAATCAACGACTATAATATCAAGTGCATTACTGCGTATAAGTGTATCAACAATTTCTAAAGCTTGTTCACCAAAATCTGGCTGAGATAATAACAAGTTTGTTGTGTCAACACCTAAACGTTTTGCGTAATTAACATCAAGTGCGTGTTCAGCATCAATGAATGCAGCAAGTCCACCAAGTTTTTGAGCTTCTGCAATAATATGTAAACATAATGTAGTTTTACCTGAAGATTCCGGGCCATAAATTTCAACAATTCTGCCACGAGGAACTCCACCGATACCTAAAGCATAATCAAGTGATAAGGAACCTGTTGGAATTGCTTCAACTTGAGTAACAACTCCATCACCAAGTTTCATTATAGTTCCTTTGCCATATTGTTTTTCGAGGTTGGTTATTGTGTCCTCTAAAATTTTTATTCTTTGATCTTTTTCTAGTGACATTTTTTTCTCCTATTTCAATTGAAACTCTTTTAATGATTTATAAACTGAACCTGCTTTTAATAATTCACTTTTGTATAAATGAATTTTGTCAGCTATGAAATTAACATCTTCAAATTTTATTTCATTTAATGTATTTAATTCGTCAATGAATTCTAAATTTTTAATTCTTAGTAAAGTTATATGTGGTTTAAATTTTCTTTTTTCTTTTTCTATTCCATATTGAAAAGTTAATTCGTCAACTTTTTGTACTAATTTTTTAAGATTTTCATTTTCTTTCAATCCTAACCATATAATTTTAGGAATGTTATCTTTGATAAAAAAACCAAATTTATCTAACTGTAAATTAAGCTTTGGAAACTTATCAAATAAAAAAAATAAATCTTTGTTTAACTTTTCAACATTTGTCTCATCGAAATTTCCAATAAACTTTAAGGTGATGTGCAGTTTATCTTCTTTTTCCCATTTTATTTTATCAAATGAATTAATATTCTTTTTAATTGAATCTAAAACAAAATCTAAAACATTTTTAGGAATTTCAAGAGCAATAAAAGTTCTAATCATCATAAGGAATACCAAGTAAATGTCTTCTTAACATTTCCAAAGCTGCTTGTGAAGCTCTATCTTTATTTAACAAACGGTTATCACCAAAATGAAATTCTTTTGCAGTACATAATTTATCATCACATAATCCGATATAAACTAAACCTATTGGTTTAGTTGGAGTTGCGCCGGTTGGACCTAAAATTCCAGTAACAGCAATTCCAATATCAATTCCACTAATAGCTTTAACACCTTCTGCCATTTGACGACAAACTTCTAAACTAACAGCACCATATTTTTGAATTGCGTCTTCCTGCACATGAAGTAATTCGACTTTTGCAGCATTACTGTAAGTTATTACACCACGTTCAAAAAACTGACTACTGCCTGAAACATTTGTGATTCGAGAACAAATTAAGCCACCAGTGCAAGATTCAGCAACTGCTAATTTTAACCCTCTGTCTATCATTAATTTTGCTATTACTTCTTCTAAAAGTTCATCATCTTTTCCATAAATGTATCTTCCTACTATTGAACGAATTTTTTGTTCAATTTCATCAATTTTATTTTGAGCTTC
>CAZVBT010000327.1:0-3351 GCA_964625385.1 uncultured Melioribacter sp.
AGTATGTTAATACATTATCTTAACCACAAAAAGCACCAAGGTCATCACAAAGGTTCACAAAGAATGATTTATTAATCTATTAATCTTTTTACCTATTCCTCTTTTAAACACAGCTCCGCTTCCTCAGTTACATTGCACTGCACTTTCAAAAACCACATTATCGGAAACATTTATTGCGCCCTCAGAATTAGGGAATAAAACTGACAAATATTAATTAAATCTAGTCAATTTTAATAGCAAATTAATAAACAAAATTTAATTATGCAAGAAAAGTTTTAGAAATTTGATTTAAATAACAATTAATTTACTTGTATTTACTTAAAAAATAAAATTTAATAATTATATCAGCCGGATCAGCTAAATCTGCGTTCTATTACAGATTGTAATATTACAGTCTGCTTTAGCTCACTAACTAAACTTAACACAACCACTCTTTTGGCTTTAGCCACATTAATAATATTACAATTCAATCTATTTCGATACCACAAATAATTCTTATTATCTCTGCGTTAATCTGTGGTTTATTTTTCACCACGCCAAGACGCAAGCCCACAAAGAATGATTAATTAATCTTTACACCTATTCATCTTTTAACCTATTTATCTTTTAATCTTTTACACCTTTTAATCTTTTCTTCTTCGTTGCTTATTCTTTTTATCTGCTTTAATCTGTGCTATCTGTGGTTAAATATTTCAACACGCCAAGACGCCAAGCCCGCAAAGAACATTATACATTTTACACTTTACACCATACATTATCACAACTCCCACAGCACACTCAACACCGAATTATACTTTTTCATCGGTATATTCATTTCCATAATTTTACTATTCCTATCTTTAAAATTATAATCTTCTTTAAACCATGCTTCAGCAGATACAATTTCACATGTTGGTTCATTTATATTTCCAAAATAATCAAATGCATAACTTAAATCTGATACTTTATTCCCTACTCTAATAAATTGATACCTAAAATTTTTATTTATTGAAATCCACTTTATAATTTTATTTGCACTCATCACAACTGCTATCGGATAAAACCCTATTATCGAATATCTTAATGCAACAGCACTTAATGAAACATTAAAATAATCAGCTGCATCTCTTATAAGTTCAAATGATATTTTCTTTATACCAGTATATTCAACAAACCATTTTTCATGCATTAATAATTCACCTGCAAAATCATTTGCATTTGCTTCCCTTTCATAATTTCTTTTTGAACCAAAAAATTCTTCATAACCACAATTATAACTTCCGGATCCTCTCTCATTAAAAAAATGCCCCGCTTCATGTGCAATAGTAAATCTTTTTTGTTTATCATCGCTTGACCTATCTACAGTTATCACACCATAATTATTATCAAATAAAATTTTCCCTTCGCAATTATTTATTTCCTCTTCTTTTATATATAACCCCTCTGCATATAACATATTTTCTAAATCATTAATTAACTCTTCTGGAGAATTAAAAAAATATTTATTAATTAATCTGACTGCGTTAGCTTTGGCTAAATTATTCATAATTATTTTGATGTTATCTTTAAATTATTTTAGTGTTAATCCGTGGCTTAATCTTTTTATCTGCGTTAATCTGTGTAATCTGTGGTTTAATCTTTTTCTCGCCAAGCCGCAAAGCCAACTAAGAACATTCTAAATATTACAGTCTGCTTTAGCTGACTGAACCCAAATAATCCAACAACACACCTGGCTTTAGCCTCATCTTAAATGCGATTAAAATAATTTTTTATTTTTTCTTGTTTACCAAACTAACACACCAAAGCTTACTACTACATTTTTAATTATTAAAGTTGGATTTATCCAACTGATAAATTATCCTATCTTTCAAATCACCAACTTCTAATCACCACTTACCAACCCCTAATTCTGTTTCCTCAATTCTTCAAAAATTCTTTTATCTCTTTCATCCGCATCAACTTCACCATTAGATTTCCTTGCCGCTAATTTGAAATCATTACTATCATAATTACTTACCTCATCCATTTTATAAACTATTGTATCCAACTCTTTCCTTTTTTCTTCAGCTCTTCTTAATACTTTTCTCGCTTCTAATTTTTTTAGGAACTCTTTTTTCTTTTTTTCTATTCTTTCCAGATCTTCCCCCATCTCAATTAATTCCTCTCTTGCTTCTTCTTCAGAGATATCTTCAATTTCGTAAAAAATTTTCTTTAAAAAATCTTTTACATCCTTTACTCTATCCATTTTTATTCCTTCATAAAATTTTGTTTTTATTTTTAATTATTTTTCTTTTAATTCGTTTATATATATTTGTTACTTGCTCAACTCTTAGCCCTAATTCCTTTGCAATTTCTTCCCTTGTTAATCCTTTTAATATTTCCTCTAAAACTAATATCTCCTCCGCTTCTTTTTCATCATTTTCATCAAATAAACTAAATATCTTTTCCCTTAATTCTTCATTTTCAATACCTTTAAATATTTCATCTTCAACATTGTTGTAATTTCCGCTTTCATACATTAATGAATAGTTTTCTTCTTCATTTTTCTTTAATTCTTCCAAACTAATAGTTATACTTTTATTTTCTGTACCTTTATCATCTTTGTTGCATTTGAAAAATGTTAACATACTCTTACTCAAATGATAAAATACAGAACCCTTAAACTTATCATAAGAATCAGTATAAACTTTTCTTTTCCCTTCAAATATTAGATTTAAAATTTCAAATACAAAATCTTCTGTTTCTTTAGCTCTAAAATAAATTCCATTTGTTCCATCCCATTTTTTACAAAAGTAAATTGCTTGTGATAAATTTTCTTTAATAAATTTTTTGATATAATTTTCAATTAACTCCTTATTTTCAAAATCATTAGTATTTTTTGATACCAATTCGGCTTCACTAAATTGTTCTTCAACATTCCTATTTTTTGCTGTTACTCTCAAATTCACTCCTATAAGTTATTATTTAAACGAGTTAATTAGCTTCAAATTGCCATTTTTTAAAAAATTTTTTTTTGGCAATTTCTTTTTCTTTCTCTGGTTTAAATATCAATGATTTTTTTTGTGTTTTACTATGTACAGCAAACTTAATTTAAAAATAAGTTCGCTGCAATTGTATAAAGGAGAGATTAAAAATGTATATACATTATAACTCAGTTTCTACAAAAGTTATAGAAATTTTAAGGCTTAAACCTATTGTCTTCAGCTTCGCTACTGATTCGTATCAAAGTCGCTTTAAATTCGCTCAAGAGTCGCATAATAAATTTGTTACTCTTGAGTTCTTTCATTCATATCTTTTGGCTTTTTATGATTATATTCAAATTCACCGCTCACCACCTTTTCTACATTATACATTATACATTATACATTTTAC
>CAZVBT010000328.1:0-9955 GCA_964625385.1 uncultured Melioribacter sp.
TTCCATTGCTTCGATAGTTGGATTTTTCATTCGTGTGTAAATATAACCTTCTGCTTCGCCTTTAAATAAAGCAGCGCCATGTGCTGCACTTTCAAACCTGAAAGTTGATGTTTGATAAATTGGTGGAACAACCGGACCAAATTCATATTCACCAATTCCGCCGTGAACACATTTAGATTCAAAGTGTAAATTTTTGTTTTTCATTTATTTCTCTTTTTTTGTAATGATTCAATGTCAGCTAAATCCTTAGCTCTTCCTGATGCTTTTTTGTTTTTTATAAAATCTTCTTTGCTTAAATACTTAACTAAAATACCATCTATTATTATTTCTTCTTTTCTATTATACGCTTTATCGAAATCTACACCACTTATACTTGTTAAAAAATCAATTCTTACTGGCACTACACCAATTTGTATTATTGTATCTTTTGCTAAAAAATCTTGTTCAGTATAACCCAAAGAAGAAACACCAAATTCATCAAAAGTTTTAATTATTTTTTTTGCATTTTCTTTAGTGTTATTAACCCAAATATCTATATCACCTGTAGTTCTTGGATTTCCATGAAAACCTAAAGCAAAAGCTCCAACAACAAGATATTCAACTTTGTTTTTTTCTAATAACTCTAACAATTCTTTGAAGTCTTGGTGTAGAACCATCTTTTTCCTTGTAAAGATAAAGTTTTCTTAATGTCTCAATAGCAGCAATTCTTTCAACAGGACTTTTTGAAAGCCAAAATTCCAAATCGTAATTATTTTCATCATTTAAAGATATTTTCTTTGTAATATTTTTATTTAACCTATTCACCTTCATCCTCTTCAGGAATTACTCTTGCAATATCTGCAATTGCATCATCTTCATTTAATCGAATTAAACGAACACCTTGAGTATTTCTTCCCATTACACGTAATTCTTTTACAGCTTGACGAATTACCATTCCATTTGTAGTAATGATAACTAATTCATCGTTATCATTAACTTCTTTCATTGCTATCATTTTACCATTTTTATCAGAAGTTTTGATTGTTATAACACCTTTACCGCCGCGCTTTGTTAAACGATAATCTTCAATTTCAGAACGTTTACCAAACCCTTTATCAGTAACAACCATTAAAGTATTAGCGTTTCTAACCACTATCATTCCAATAACAATATCATTTTTACCAAGTTTAATACCACGAACACCAGTTGCAGTTCTACCCATATCACGAACATCTTTTTCGTTAAAGCGAATTGCCATACCGTTTTTTGTTCCAATGATTACATCGTTAATGCCATCGCTTAATTTTGCTTCAACAAGTTTATCACCTGCAGCAAGATTTATAGCAAGAATACCACCACGACGAATATTTGAATACGCTGATAAAACTGTTTTTTTAATAGTTCCTTTTTCGGTTACCATTAAAATAAATTTATCGTCTGTAAATTCTTTTACAGTAACAAATGCTGTTATTTTTTCTTCTTTTTCTTTTTCAATTAAATTGAGTATAGATCTTCCTTTTGTTGCTCTGCCGCCTTCAGGAATTTCGTGAACTTTTAGCCAATAGCATTTTCCTTTATCTGTAAAAAACATTATATAATGATGCGTTGAAGCAACAAACATATGTTCAATAAAATCTTCTTCCTTTGTACCGGCACCTGTAACACCTTTTCCACCGCGGGCTTGTCTTCTGTATCCACTTACAGGAAATCTTTTTATAAATCCTTGATGAGAAATTGTAACAACAACATCTTCTTCGGCAATTGTATCTTCTAAAGAGAACTCTTTGTAGTCTTTAATTATTTCAGTTCTTCTTTCATCGCCATATTTTTCTTTAAGAGCTAGTAATTCTTCTTTGATAATTTGTTTTCTTAATTTTTCGCTGCCCAAAATAGCTTTCAATTTATTGATGAGTTTTATTGTCTCTTTGTATTCTTCTTCTATTTTCTTTCTTTCTAAACCAGTAAGGCGTTGCAATCTCATATCAAGAATTGCTTTTGCCTGAATTTCACTTAACTTGAATTTTCGCATCAAGTTTTGTTTTGCGGTTTCAACATCTTTTGATTTTTTAATTGTTTGAATAACTTCATCAATGTTATCGAGAGCAATGATATAACCCTCTAAAATATGAGCACGTCTTTCAGCGGCGTCTAAATCAAATTTTGTTCTGCGAATTAAAACATCCATTCGATGATCTAAAAAGTGTTCCATCATTTGTTGAATTGTTAAAACTTTTGGAACGCCATTAACAAGTGCAAGCATTATAACACCAAATGTTACTTGCATTTGTGTGTGTTTGAATAAATTATTCAAAACAACAACTGGTTGACCATCGCGTTTTAATTCAATAACAACTCTTAAACCATCACGATCACTTTCATCACGTATGTTTGAAATTCCATCAATTTTTCCATCGCGAACAAGTTCAGCAATTTTTTCAATTAAAGAAGCTTTATTAACCTGATATGGTAATTCTGTAATTATAATATTTTCTCTGTCATTTTTAAGAGTTTCAATGTTTGCCCTTGCGCGAATTATAATTCTTCCTCTTCCAGTAAGGTATGCATCTTTTACTCCTTCATAACCATAAATTATTCCTCCTGTTGGAAAATCTGGAGCTTTAATGTATTTCATTATTTCTTCAGGTTTAATTTTGGGATTATCAATTAAAGCTATTAATCCATCAATTACTTCTGTTAAATTATGTGGTGGAATATTAGTAGCCATTCCAACAGCAATACCACTTGAACCATTAACCAATAAATTTGGAAGATAAGATGGCATTACTAATGGTTCTTGAAGAGAATCATCAAAGTTAGGACCAAAATCGACAGTGTTCTTATCTAAATCGCGAAGAATTTCATCGGCAATTCTTGCTAAGCGGGCTTCTGTATAACGCATAGCTGCGGGACTATCGCCATCAATAGAACCAAAGTTACCCTGACCATCAACCAATGGGTAGCGCAATGAAAAATCCTGAACCATACGAACCATAGTATCGTAAACTGCGGTGTCTCCGTGTGGATGATATTTACCAAGCACTTCTCCAACTATACGAGCAGATTTTTTATATGGTTTGTTGTGTGCTAAACCTAATTCGTGCATTCCAAATAATACACGACGATGAACAGGCTTTAAACCATCTCTTACATCAGGTAATGCACGTGCAACAATAACACTCATTGCATAATCAATGTAAGATGATTTCATTTCTTCTTCTAATGAAACGGGAACAACTTTTTCGAATATTGTACTCATAATGAATTCAACTTTTTCTAATTAATATTTCTGATTTTGTTATTTATTTTTTTATAAAATTATTGCTGCCAATCCAAAGTATGTTATAATTGTGCTTACATCTGCAAGCGCCAATGTTAATGGTCCCGCTGCTATTTTAGGATCAAGTTTTGTTTTATGTAACACTGTTGGAATTATTAAACCCAAAAGTGAAGAAATTATCTGAACAATAATAATGCTAAATGCTATTACAATAGCTGATGTAAATTCTTTTTTCCAAATAAAAGCAACGGCAAAAACAATAGATGAACAAGTTAACCCAAGTAATGAAGCTGTTTTAATTTCTTTAATAAAATTTTTAATAAACCAATTTAAAGTTGGTTTAGTTGTTCTTAATGTTTGAATAGCAACTGTCATAGATTGAATACTTATACTTTCACCTAAACCTAAAACTAAAGTGAAAAAGAAAACAAGTAAAATACTTTCTGTTAACGTTGATTGGAACGCTCCGGTTATCAAAGCACAAATAATTCCACTTGTTACTGTTGCAAAAAGCCAAGGTATTCTGATTTTCCAGGCTTTGATTGGAGAAGCATTTTTAATTTCATTAATTCTAAAACCAATTGTTTCAAAGATTGAATCGTAATCATACTTTTCTAATTGTTCTTCTTCGTCATCTTTTTCTTCGAGTAATTCATCAGTGAATAAATTTACATCAACAATGCCAATAATTTTTTTTTCATTATCTATAACGGGAAAAGCTAAAAATTTATAAGTCGCAAAAAATTCAAGTGCATCGTAAATCGTTGCTTCTTGAGGTAATGCTGCAACTCTTTTAACCATTATCTCTTCTATTTTTTGAGTTTCCTGTGCAATTAATATTCTTCTTGTTGGTAAAACACCAACTAATTTACATTCATCGTCAACGACGTAAAAGTAAACTATTCTTTCGCCAACACCTTCTCTTCTAATTTTCTTTAAAGCTTCATCAACAGTTAAATTTTTGTTGAGTGTTGTAAAATCTTTACGAACAAACTCAACAAGTTTTTGATGATATGTTGGTTTACTTTGCATTAAAAAACTTCTATTATGTTTTATTCTTAATCTTGCTCTTAATCCTATTCTTAATCATAATCTTACTCTTGATCATAATCTTGCTTTTATTCATAATCATAATCTTACTCTCTTTATCTTATTTGTTTAGATTAAGAGTATGAGTAAGATCAAGAGTAAGATTAAGAGTAAGATTAAAATATAAATTAAATATCAAGATTTGCATACTTAGCATGTTTTTCTATAAAAGCTCTTCTTGGTTCAACAGCATCACCCATTAAGGTTTCAAAAATTTTATCGGCAGCAGCAGCGCTTTCAATGTTCACTTGTAAAACTGTTCTTGTTTCCGGATTCATTGTTGTTTGCCAAAGTTGTTCAGGATTCATTTCACCTAAACCTTTGTAACGCGAAATTAAAATTCCTTTTGTTGGTTGTTCAGTTTTTTCCTCTTCACCTTCTTCAAGTTCAATAACTTCTTCTTGCTTGCCACCTTTAAGTCTTTTAAGAATTTTATCTCTTTCTTCTTCATCGAACGCATAAAATTCTTCTTTACCTTTTTTGATTTTATAAAGTGGTGGTTGAGCAATGTAAACTTTACCAGCACTAATTAAATCTTTCATGTGGCGATAAAAGAAAGTTAAAAGTAAAGTTCTAATATGGCTGCCGTCAACATCGGCATCTGTCATCAAAATAATTTTTCCGTAGCGTGATTTGCTTTCATCAAAATCATCACCAATTCCGGCACCTATTGCAGATACAATCGCCTGAATTTCCTGGTTTTCAAGAATTTTATTAATCTTAGCTTTTTCAACATTTAAAATTTTTCCTTTGATAGGAAGAATTGCCTGAAATCTTCTGTCTCTTCCTTGTTTTGCAGAACCACCTGCTGAATCACCTTCGACGATATAGATTTCGCAGTGTTCAGGATCATTTATTGAGCAATCGGCAAGTTTACCTGGCAAATGCATTGAATCGAGAGCATTTTTTCTTCTTACTAATTCTCTTGCTTTACGGGCAGCTTCACGTGCTTCGGCAGCTCTCATACATTTATCAATTATTTTTTTTGCTACTGGCGCATTCTCTTCAAGAAATTCTGAAAGTTTTTCTCCAACAATTGTTTCAACAATAGATTTTACTTCACTATTACCAAGTTTTGTTTTTGTTTGTCCTTCAAATTGAGGTTCCATTACTTTAACAGAAATTACAGCTGTTAAACCCTCTTTATAATCATCACCCGTTAAAGTTATTTTACTGTTTTCTTTTATTAATCCATTTTTTGCTGCGTAGTTATTGAATGTTCTTGTTAAAGCCGTTCTAAATCCAACTAAGTGAGTTCCACCTTCAATTGTGTTAATGTTATTAACATATGTGTGAATGTTTTCGCTGTATGAATCACTGTATTCAAAAGCTATTTCAACAGGCGTGTTTTCTTTTTCTCCTTCGATATAAATTGGTTTATGAAGTGGTGTTCTTTGTTCATCAAGATATTTTACAAAATCTATTAATCCACCTTTAAAGTGATAAACTTCTTCCTGATCTTCGTTTTCGTCCCGAAGTGTCATTGTAACATTTTTATTTAAGTAAGCTAATTCTCTTAATCTTTCCGCAACAGTATCGAAATTAAATTTTGTTGTTTTGAAAATTTCTTTATCTGGTTTAAATGTAACTTTAGTACCGGTTGTATCACTTTTATAAGTGCCTATTTGTTTAACAGGTGTTTTTGGTATCCCTCTTTGATATTCCTGAAAGTAAGTTTTTCCATCACGTTTAACTTCAACTTTACACCATTCAGAAAGAGCATTAACAACTGAAACACCAACGCCGTGTAAACCACCGGAAACTTTGTAAGAACTTTTATCAAATTTTCCACCAGCATGAAGAACAGTTAAAACAACTTCGAGTGCAGATTTTTTTTCTATTGGATGAATATCAACAGGAATTCCACGACCTTTATCTTCAACCGAAACACTACCATCTTTGTGAAGAGTAACAATAACTCTGTCATTATAGCCAGCAAGAGCTTCGTCTATTGCGTTATCAACTACTTCGTTAATTAAATGATGTAATCCACGAGAACCAACATCACCAATATACATTGCTGGTCTTTTTCTTACTGCTTCTAAACCTTTTAAAACATTTATACTACTTGCAGTGTAATTAGATTGACCGTTTCCGTTTTCTTTAGCCATATTTTTTTTACATCTCCTACAAAAACTTTATTGATTTTATTATTTCTTCTTTGAAATAGTTATTTATTTTTTTTATTAAAATATTTTTTTGAAAATTCAATTCACTCTTCCAAACTGAATTTTCTACCATTAAAAATAAAATTTGCTTTTCAACTTTTACTGCTTTTGCAATTTTAGATAACTCGGGAAATATATTTTCAAATTCTCCTAAAACATTAAATAGTTTAATTTTTTCTTTTAAGGTTGACAATTCTTTATCTGTTTCTAAAACTTCGTTTAATGTTTTAAAGTTAGCTGATGATTTTCGTTTTACCATTTTCAACTTTTATAATATTACTTTCTTTGCTTAGATTTAATTCTTCTACTCTTGTAAAATCTGTCATTGTAATAAATGACTGACCAATTTCATATAGATGTTGACTTATTTTTTCAGAACGAAAAGTATCAAGTTCACCAAAAACATCATCCATTAAAAAAATTGGTGTTTTACCAACTTTATTTTTTATGTAATAAAACTGAGCAAATCTTAAAGCAATTTGAAAAGTTTTATGTTGACCTTGCGAACCATATCTTTTTAATTCAAGATCGTTTATGAAAAAAACAAAATCATCACGATGTGGACCAACTAAATTCACTGCTCTTCTCAATTCATCATTACGTGCTGAGTTTATATTATCAATAAAATTTTCTTTTAAAGATTCAGTATTTTCAGAGACAGTATTATAAATAATTTTTGGCGTTTCTAAATTTTCTACTATTTGTGAGTATGATTTTAATAAATATTCATTAAAATCATTTACAAAATTAATACGGTATTTTATAATTTCTGTACCTGTATTAATTAAAGAAACCGTCCAGGCATCAAGCTCATCAAGAAGAATTTTATCATAACTTTCTTTTAACTTCCAAAGTATAACGGATCGTTGTCTTAAAATTTTATTATACTCAATTAAAATTTCTAAATATGTTTTTGAAACTTGAGAGATAACCGAATCAACAAATTTTCTTCTATCTGCTGGCGCACCAAGTGTTATTGCATGATCTGACTGAATTAATGATACAATTGGAAATTTACCAATAATATCTGCTGAGTTAGAAATTTGTTTATCATTTAAAAAAACATTTTTTTTATTTTTAGTTAAATCGTAAAAAATTCTTGATTCATCATTTGTTAAATCTGAAAAATTTCCCTTTGTATCAAAATAATTTTCGTTTAGTGAAACAACATCACTTTCACTTGCAAGAATTAAATTTTTTGTTGTACATAAATAGTAAATAGCCTCGAGGATTGTAGTTTTTCCTTGTCCATTTCCACCAATGATAAGATTTAACTTATCGGAGAAATTGAGCGATGTGTTTTTATGAAGTCTAAAATTTTGCAATTCGATTTGTTTAAGAATCATTTTAAGAATTCAAACGCACCGGCATCAGAAGCATCATAATATCAATATTTTCCTTTTTCTGAACAGGTTCAATTATTACTGCTTTTGTTGCTGAGTGAAGTTTAAATATTATTTCTTCTTCACTTGTTAAATGACTTAAAACATCTTGAACATAAGCACAATTAAATCCTATTTCTAAACTATCACCGCTAAATTCACACGATACTTTTTCTTCACCACTTGCACCAAGATCTAAATCTTCAGCTGATATTTCTATTTCTTTTTCTTTAATAGAAAATTTAACTCTTTTTGTTGTTGATGTTGAAAAGAGCATCATTCTTTTTATGGAATCTAATATTTCCTTTGTATTTACTTTTAACATTAATTCATTTTCTAATGGTATTACACTTGCATAATCAGGATATTTTTGTGAAATCAATCTTGTAATTAATTCTATATCATTAAGTTTGAATGACATATAAGCTTTATTCATTCTAATTCTAACATCTTTCTCATCAAGAATTTTGGATAAAACAGAAACAGCTCTTTCTGGTACTACATAAGAGTTACTAAAAACAGATTTTATATTTTTGTATAAAAGGTTAACCAAACGATGACCATCTGTTGTTACAAATCTTAATCCATTATCATTAAACTCGAAAAGTGTTCCCATCATTGCAGGACGCATTTCCTCTTTACTCATAGCAAATGACGATTTATCAAAAGCATTTTTTAAATCAATTCCACCAATAGAAACTTCATTCATTTCGTTATCATCTTCAAACGTTTGTATATCTGGAAATTCTGTAGCTTCTAAATAACTCAAAGAATATTTACCAAAATCTGTAACTAAATTAACTTTTTTTGATGGAATTAATTTGAAATGAATGGTTGTTTCTTTTAATGAACGTACGATTTCATAAAGTAATTTTGCTGGTACAACAAAACTAGTATTTTCTTCAGCCACAACACTAATTGATGATTTTAATGATATCTCTAAATCTGTTGCGTATATATTTAACAAGCCATCTTTGATTTCGAAAAGAAAATTTTCAAGAATTGACATTGGTGTTCTTGTTGGAACAGCAGGTATTACTTTGCTAAGTAATTTCTCTAATTCTTTACTATTTACTTTAAATTCCATAATTATTCTCCATGTTGGATCAAAAAATATCAAAATTAATAAAGAAGTTCAATTAAACCTTTATTATAAGTTACTCACACTCATTATTATTATTTAAATATTTCTTTAAGTAAAAAACAAATGAAGTAATAATAATCATGTGGATATGTTGAAAACTTTTATTTTATTACTTTACAATGAAAAAACACAATAAAAAATTTATATTCGTGTTAGTTAAATGTTAATAAACTTCACTTATCAGTACATATGTTAAGAAGATTAAATTACAAACAAATAATAAACACTTAATCAACTAGTTATACACATAGTTTATGCAGCAGACATTTCAATTTTATTTTTAATTATATTAATTGTTTCTTTCATTTTTAAATCACTTAAAATCATTTCTTCTATAGATGTTTGTGCGTGAATAACAGTTGAATGATCTCTTCCACCAAAGTGTAAGCCAATTGTTTTTAACGATGACTTTGTTAATTGTTTTGATAGATACATTGCAATTTGTCTAGCTAAAACAATTTCTTTTCTTCTATTCTTTTCTCTTAATTTATTTTCTTCAATATTAAAATGTTCACAAACAATTTTTGTTATTAACTCTATTGAGATATTAATTTGTTTAGTTGTTGAAACTTCTTTAACAGTTTTTTTTACTAAATCAAAATCTATTTCTCTATTTGTTAAGGAAGCATTTGCTAAAAGTTTAACTAAGCAGCCTTCAAGCTCACGAATATTAGAAGTAATGTTATGAGCAATATATTCTAATATTTCACGGCTTAAATTTATACCATAAGTTTCACTTTTATTTTTTAAAATAGCAACTCTTGTTTCTAAATCAGGTGGCTGAATATCTGTTTGTAATCCCCATAAAAATCTTGAAACTAATCTATCGCTTAAACCTTTTAATTCTATTGGAGAACGGTCGCTAGAAAGAACAATTTGTTTTCCATTTTGATGTAACGCATTAAAAATATGAAAG
>CAZVBT010000329.1:0-2372 GCA_964625385.1 uncultured Melioribacter sp.
ACATGTTCAGCAATGACTGCACAAACTTTAGTTGTACCAAGATCTAAACCGGCAATTATATTTTTCTTCATGATTTCTTTTCCGCCTCTTGATTTAGTTCATTTATTCCTAAGAAAATATGTCCACCATATCGAAGATCAACATACTCCATTAATTTATTGATTTCATTTCCTTTCAGAATATTCCATAAACTACTAAAGTAAAGAACTCTTTTAACTTCATTTCCTCTTCCAACAAGTAAATAATAATTCAGGCTGGAGAAATAAATTGAAATTTCTCCACCGTATTGCAAATCGATTGATGACAAATAATTGTACAGATCAGGATTTGCAAACTTTACTGCACTAATAATTTTAGCAGCAGTCAATACGTCAATATTTTTTTTAATTGATGATAAAACTTTTATTGAATCTTGTAAATAAACATTTGTGATAACTGGGTAATCAATATTTTTTGTGTTTTCTAAAATTGGTAATACTTGCATTTTATCTGTAACCAAATATTGTTCTTCTTTATTCAACAAAATTGCATCAATATTTTTTTCAATAATTTTTACATGAACTTTATAATTTCCTTCATAACGAACATCAGCTTTTAGCACATAAGGATGTTTTTCAATTCTATCTTTAATTATTTGAAGTGTTAAGAATTTGTAATCTTTTTTATTTAAAAAACGAGCAAATGAGAAATAATTTTCTTTTGATAATAAGTTATTTCCTTCCAATGAAATTATTTTTATTTCCGCTTTGAAATTATTTTTAACTACCACAGAGAAATAAATCAAAGAGGAAACAAGCATAAAAAAGAATAAAACTGAAAATATGTTTTTATAAATTTTCATTGATTTTTTTGCATTAAGAATTCAACAAATTGATTTCCATATTTCCAAATATCGCCGGCACCAAGAGTTATGATAATATCACCTTCTTTATAAATTGTTTTTAGCAATTCAGGTATTTTTGTTTTATCAGGTTCATAGATGACATGTTTGTGACCAAATTTTTTAGCTGAATCTGATATTAATTCTCCTGTTATACCTTCAATAGGATTTTCGCGTGCAGGGTAAACATCTGTACAAATGAAAACATCCGAGTTCAAAAATGAGCGACCAAACTCTTGATAGAAATCTCTTGTTCTTGAAAATAAATGTGGTTGGAAAACAGCCACTAATCTTCTATTCCAACCTCTTCTTATTCCATCTAAAGTAACATTAATTTCTGTTGGATGATGACCATAATCATCAACAACCATAACTTCTTTATCATACTTCTTTTCGAATCTTCTATAAACACCTAAAAATGATTCTAATGATTTTTGAATTACAGAAAAATCCACTCCCATTTGTTTTGCAATTGTAACAGCAACTAAAGAGTTTTTTACATTGTGCAAACCGGGAATATTAAGTTTTATTTTTCCAAGATTTTCACCTTGATAAATAACATCGAACTCAGAGTGATTTTCAAAATGAGTAATATTCACAGCACGAATATCAGCTTGTGGTGAAGTTCCATAAGTAAAAATTTTTTTATTGATATTTGGAATAATATCCTGCAAAGCTGGTTCATCAAGACATAAAACTACAAAACCAAAAAACGGAACTTTGTTTGCGAACTCTATAAATGCAGATTTTATGTCATTCAAATCCTTGTAAGTATCAAGATGTTCTTTTTCCAAAGTTGTTAGTGCTGCAATTGTTGGTGTTAATTTCAAAAATGTTCTGTCAAATTCATCAGCTTCAACAACAATAAATTCACCTTTACCTAATCTTGCATTTGTTCCACCAAGTCCACTTAATTTTCCGCCTACAATAATTGTAGGATCAATTTGAGCTTCCGTTAAAACCAATCCAACCATAGATGTTGTTGTTGTTTTTCCATGTGTACCTGCTATACCGATTCCATACTTCATTCTCATTAATTCAGCAAGCATTTCTGCACGTTTAATAACTGGAATTTTTCTTGCGAATGCTTCTTTAACTTCGGGATTTTCCAGATTAACAGCTGATGAATAAACGACAACATCAGCATTGGAAATATTTTCTGCTGAATGACCTTCAAAAACTTTTATTCCAATTTTTTCTAATCTTTCTGTTACTTCAGTTTTGTGTAAATCAGAACCGCTGACATTAAACCCTTGACTTAATAAAACTTCAGCCATTCCACTCATTCCAATTCCACCAATTCCAACAAAGTGGATATTTTTAATTGTTTTCATCATCATAATTAAGACACCATTAAATTCTGAATGTAATTATTTATTAAAACCGTTTGAAGCAAATAAACACCAATTAAATAAGCGAGAAACATTTTTAGTAAAACTGACAAAGTAATAGAAAAACTATTCCATGATGGAATTGAAAATCTAACTAATAT
>CAZVBT010000330.1:0-2554 GCA_964625385.1 uncultured Melioribacter sp.
TTATGCTGGTTATGTTAGAAGTGCAACTCGTTTTGTTCTTGAAGCTTCAAAAGATTATAAACCCAGCACAATTCTTCAAAAAGTTAATGAGTCTGTATTTAAAGATGAAAGAATTTCTGATGTGTTTATTACTCTTTCAATTGTAATTATTAATAAACCCAATAAAACTGCTCGATATTCTGGAGCGGGTGATTTACCTCTTTTCTTAAAAACTGAAAATGACGTTACTCCTTTTTTGTCTAATGGTTTATTATTAGGCTTTAGTGAATATGGCGAATATCAAGATCATGAATTCAAACTTGAAAAGGGAAACGAAATATTTTTAGTTACAGATGGAATAACCGAAGCAAGGAATACTAATGGCGAAATGTTCCGCGAAGAAGGATTTATTGAATTCTTAAAAAATGTACCATCAAATATTGATACACTTGAAGCATTAAAACAAAAAATGAAAGAATTTACCTCTGGCAATTACGATGATGATGTTAGTGTGATAAATATTAAAGTGCAGTAATTCTTTTTACAGTAATCTATTTAATACTACTTTAAAAATCTCTTTATTGTTGCTTTTAATTCTTCGCGTGTAAATGGCTTGGCAAGGTAAAAATCAAAACCAGCGGAAAGAAATTCTTCTTTGTCTCCTTTCAAAGCAAATGCTGTTACTGCTAAAATTGGAATGCTTTTATATTGTGGCAACTCTCTTATTAATCTTATTAAATCAATCCCCGTTAACCCTTTACCTAAATTTATATCCATTAAAATCAAATCATAAGTCTGTGCTTTAACTTTCTCTATTGTATCATGAGCGTTAAAGGATATATCAACTTGAACGAAGCCTCTTAAAAAAAGTTTCATTACATCAACCGAAATTTCATCATCTTCAACTAATAAAATTTTAGGTAATTCAGTTATTTGATCTTGATTATTCAATTTGATCCATCAATTTTTTATAGAGTTCAATCTAATTATCGAAAAAAAATTCGATTGTTTAAGCTACTAAATAAAAGAATAAGGGCGTTCTAACTCAAATTCAAGTTCTGTAAGATTAATATTTCTCGATTTTCTAAATAATTCTTTCCCTTGAATGTAGAAAATTATGGTCGGAACAGAAAAGATTGAGTTTTGTGCTGAAAGTTCTTTTGATGCATTACAATCTACATAAGCAAAAGAAAAAAGAGGAAATTTTTCTTTAAGCATTTCAATTAACTTTGGTTTTAATACTTTACAAACATTACATTCTGGAGTACTAAAATAAACTACCGATGCTTCGTTAGAGGTAATAAATTCATTAAAATCTTCTAATGTAAAAATATCTTTAATTATCATATATAATTTGTCTCATAAAAAGTTAAACAATCACCAATTAATAAAAAATTTCTTTGTGATAAAATTTCTTTTGCTCCGTTAAAAGAATCAGTTATCATATTAATTTTTGTTTGTGCAACTTTTTTAATATTTGCAGCTATAATAAGATGGTTATTTTTTGTTTTTGTTGCATGTTCAAACAATTCTTTTGTGCATTTAAGTTTTATGTAAAATTTATCTTTACTATTAAAATTTATTTTAGCTTTTAGATAATAACGGTTTTCATTTTTATAAACCGCAATTAATGTAGAATCAACAATAACATTTTTATTAATTATAGATTTTAACACGCCATTAAACTCAACAGCGTTAAACTGCTTTTTAAGTTTGTTAATAGTAATATGTTTATGATTTACAATTTTATCAGCCGTAGAAAAGTTTTCAGTTAAATTATTTTGAAGAGTTATTAATGAAAACATTAAATAAACGAAAAAACCAACTATTAAAATTATAACCTTATTATTCTTTAAAATATTCAATGTTAAACTTTGCCTTTATTCTCAAATTCTTCTTTGCCAACTATTCTTTTTTCGCAAATACGAAATTCGTGTATATCAAAATATTTTTTTAATCCATTTGCGTATTTTGAAATATCTGGAATTTTAATGTAAGTATCTTTTAATTCACCTGTTTTACGGTTATTAAACTTAATGTTAATGAATAACTCTTTTGCCATTTATGAACCCTCAGCAATTTGGATACACAAAATTAGCTTAATTTTTGTTAATCATTCAAATTTACTTTTGGTTCGTTAATCTTAAATCGGATTCTTAATATTTTATTTTCAAAGCTTGTTGAAATAATTTTAAATTCACCAATTTGTTTTGTAGTAGTAATGTGTGGACCACTACACAAACATTCATCATAATCACCAATTTCAATTACTCGCAAGATATTTCCAGCTTCTTCTGGTAAGCGAGATAAACTAAATTTTGTTGACGCTTCTTCTCGTGAGATAAATTTTTCTCTTACTTGCAAATCAGTTTTAATAATTGAATTTACTTTTTCTTCAATAATTTGTACTTCATCTTCTGTTAAATTTCTTGTAAAATGATAATCACACTTTGATTTTTTCTTTTCGATGTGCGCACTAAATGCTCTACCGCAGCCAAAAATTTTATCCATCGTTGCATTTAATAAATGTTCAGCGGTATGCATCGGAGGATAATATGATTTTGGGTTTTCATTG
>CAZVBT010000331.1:0-9886 GCA_964625385.1 uncultured Melioribacter sp.
AGCTGGCGCGGTGCAAATGCCAAAAGTATGAAAGAGGAGTTTGAAGCTTACGGCTTGCCGGAGTGGTTTATGAAGTTAATTGGATTCTTAAAACTAACTCTTGCCACACTTTTAATTGTCGGAATATTTGTGCCGGATTTAGTAAAACCCGCAGCAATCGGAATGGCAATACTGATGCTTGGAGCAATTTCTATGCACATTAAAGTAAAAGACTCTCTTATTAAATCATTTCCGGCATTTAGTTTTTTAGTGCTTTCTTTGATATTGATTTTCTTTTAAGTGTCATTGTGTTTACTAATCATTATAAAATCGAAGAAAATTTTTTATGGCAGATTTTAATTGTGTGTCTGGGAAAATAACATTGCTGAATTTTTAACAGTTAAGCTTCACGCATAAGTTTTTTATAACTGTTTATAATTTCTCAACTCATTGTGTTACACAAATAGAGATAAAGATGGTTTCGGTTAAGTTATTCCACACAAATAAATAATTAGAACTAAACACACATAATACGGATTGAAAAAGTTTCCGCTGATTAAAACTTTAATTGCCCCATTCATTCTTTACAATATTTTTTCCTATCTTTACATCACCTCAAATAAAACCTAAAAGACTATGAACAAAATCCAGCACAAATCCAAAATCGCACAGGAAAACTGGCACTCATTTGAAGAATCAGAAATTTTCAGAGAATTAGATTCCTCAAAAGATGGTCTTACTTCAGAAGAAGCAGAAAAAAGATTAAAGTTTTATGGAAAAAATGTTCTTCCCACACAAAAAGCAACTACACTTTGGCAAATAATACTTCAACAGATTCTTAATCCATTAATTTTTATTTTGATAGCAGCAGCAATCGCTTCATTTGCAATTGGTGAAGTTACGGATGCTATTTTTATTTTACTTGTGATCGTTATAAACAGTGGACTTGGCGCATATCAGGAAT
The DNA here is from genome assembly GCA_964625385.1 of uncultured Melioribacter sp. GTDB lineage: Bacteria > Bacteroidota > Ignavibacteria > Ignavibacteriales > Melioribacteraceae > Stygiobacter. The sequence goes on from CAZVBT010000331.1 coordinate 944, forward strand.
ATAACGCAGAAAAAAGTGCCGCAAGTTTACAAAGTGTACTCAAAATAAAAGCAAGGGTTAAAAGGAATAGGAAAGAGGAAGAAGTTGATTCGGAAATTCTTGTGCCCGGCGATATTGTTTTGCTTGAGTCGGGATTAAAAGTTCCCGCGGATCTCAGATTACTCGAGGCATCCAACCTTACAACCGATGAAAGTTTTCTAACCGGGGAGTCTATTGCCGCTAAAAAACAAGTTGGGAACCTGAAACCAAATACCCCTGTAAGTGAAAGAACCAATATGGCTTTTGCAGGTTCTACAGTAATGTCTGGAAGAGGATTGGGAATTGTAGTCAGCACCGGTGCTGATACACAGGTCGGTAAAATTGCACTGGATGTTACCGAATCGGAATCAGCAAAGCCGCCGCTTATCCTAAGAATGGAAAGATTTATCAAACAGATAAGCTTTTTAATTATTGCTATCAGCGTTGTACTTGCTGTTATACTCAGATTGCAGGGATTAGACTTTGCTGCAATTTTCTTCTTTGTTGTTGCGCTCGCTGTTTCAGCTATTCCTGAAGGATTGCCGGTTGCTTTAACCGTTGCTCTTTCAATTGCAACAAAACGGATGGCAAAACGTAATGTTATTGTTAAAAAATTAACATCGGTTGAAAGTCTAGGAAGCTGTACAGTTATAGCAAGCGATAAAACAGGAACGCTTACTGTTAATGAGCAAACTGTAAAAAAAATAATTCTGGCCGATGGAAAAAGTTTTTCGGTTTCCGGTGAAGGCTATAACGGAAATGGTAAAGTAGTTGACGATAAAACTGAAAAAGAAATTGATCACGAACATAATGATCAGCTAAAAACTGTTAATGAAATTGCTGTTCTGGCAAATGAAGCATCTCTGAATTTTGAAGGTGATAAATGGAAATATCACGGCGATGCTATGGACATTGCGCTGCTTGGAATGAGCTACAAGTTAAAAGCAAATCCGGAAATCATTCGTTCAGAAATTAAGTTGGTTGATAAAATACCTTACGAATCAGAAAGAAAATTTTCATAAGTTTCAATTATAAATTCCGCATAAAAAAAAACTTGTCATTTCAAATTATTTTTTCTATTATAGTAAACGATAAAGTCATTGATAGAGATAAAAGGTAATTTATGAAAAAATTGTTTCTTCTATTTATACCATTTATAATGTTTGCTCAAAATAAAAACTTAATGAAAGATACTTCTTTTACTTTCAGTTCAACTGTTTATAAGGTATTAAAAGATTTTCCCAATGCAAAACCGGTTGAAATGAATGATGAGTTTTTGTTAAAGAAAAATGTGGTTTATAAAAAAATTGGTGAAAGAAAATTACACTTCGATTTTTATCCTTCAGTTAAAAAACAAAAATCACCAACTGTTATTTTAATTCATGGCGGTGGTTGGAAAAGCGGAGATAAATCTTTAGAAAAGTATAATGCATCAAGATTAGCAAGTCTTGGTTATAATGCATTTGCGGTTGAATATCGTTTATCACCGGAAGCTGTTTTTCCTGCTGCAGTTGATGATATTTTTTCTGCTATCGATTTTATACTTAAAAAGTCATCTTCATTCAATGTTGATAAAAATAAAATTGCTTTGATGGGTGAATCTGCTGGTGGATATTTGGCTTCTTTAGCTGGTATTAAATATAATCTGTTGAAAAATAAAAATATTATTAAAGCTGTTATAAACTTTGATGGTGTAATGGATTTGACTACGCCAACTGAAAGCGGCAAAGATACTTTACCAGATAAACCTTCGGCGGTAAAACAATGGCTTGGTTTTTCATTTAAAGAAAAACCTGAATTGTGGAGAGAAGTTTCTCCTAAGAATTTTATAAATGAAAATTCACCCGCATTTTTATTTGTCAATAGTTCAATTCCAAGATTTCATGCTGGAAGAGATGAATCGGTTTCTTCATTAAAGAAATATGATATTTACTCTGAAGTCCATACAATAGAAAATACACCACACACGTTTTGGTTTTTTCATCCATGGATAGATGAAGCTTTTAATTATGTTGAAAATTTTTTGCAAAGAACTTTAATTAATAATCAAACAAAAATTAAAAATAAAAATTGGTCAGAAAGAATTGCTGAATCATTTGTAAAAAGAAATCCAAAGTTTATAGTTTATGACGAAAATCCAACAATGCAAAAATGGAATTACGAGCAAGGTTTGATGTTGAATGCTTTTCGTCAAATGTATTATCATACAAAAAATAAATTTTATTTTGAATACATTAAAAATAATCTTGATCAGAACGTCCAGAATGATGGTTCAATAACAACTTACAAAGTAGATGAATATAATATTGATCAAATTGGTCCCGGCAGAGCATTGCTTTTTACATATCAAATGACAAGAGAAGATAAATATAAAAAGGCAGTTGACTTGCTTTTTCATCAATTACAAACTCATCCAAGAACAAAAAGTGGCGGATTCTGGCATAAGAAAATTTATCCGTGGCAAATGTGGCTTGATGGTTTATACATGGCTGAACCTTTTTATGCCGAGTATTCAACTTTGTTTAATCAACCAAAAAAATATGATGATATAATTCATCAGTTTGAATTGATATATGAAAAAACTTACGATAAAAAAACTGGATTGCTTTATCATGCTTGGGATGAAAGTAAAGAACAAAAATGGGCGAATAAAGAAACAGGTCAATCACCACATTTTTGGGGAAGAGCTTTGGGCTGGTATTTAATGGCTATTGTTGATATTCTCGATTATTTACCAAAAGATCACACCAAAAGAAATTCACTGATTGAAAAATTAAAAACACTCTCAGCAACTTTGATGAAATACCGCGATGAAAAAACTAAATGCTGGTATCAGATAATTGATTTGCCGGAACGTAAACCAAATTATGTTGAAGCATCTGCTACAGCAATGTTCGTATATTCATTTTCTAAAGGTGCTAATAAAGGTTACCTCGATAAAAAATATTTGAATTATGCTTTTGAATCATGGCGGGGAATGATTAATGAATTTGTTTATGTAGATGAAAATGGCTTAATAAACTTAGAAAAAACTTGTCAAGGTGCGGGACTTGGCGGTAAACCTTATCGTGATGGTTCTTTTGAATATTATATGAGTGAAAAAGTTAGAACAAACGATTATAAAGGTTACGGACCTTTTTGGCTTTCTGCAATTGAATTAGAAAAAGCCGGCTTGCTAAAATAATTATGAGAAATTATATGAAAAGTAAAATCCTTTTTATAATTATAATTATTACTTCCTTTTTTTCATTGAAATTTTTTCTTCTTGAAAAACCAACAATATATTTGATTGGTGATTCTACTTGTGCTGATAAACCACTCGATGATAATCCTGAACATGGCTGGGGGCAAGTATTTCAGAATTTTTTTTCATCCCAAGTGAGAATTGAAAATCATGCAAAGAATGGAAGAAGTACAAAGAGTTTTATTGACCAAGGGTTGTGGAAAATTGTTTTAGAAAAATTGAAACCAGGTGATTATGTTTTTATTCAATTTGGGCACAATGACCAAAAGATTACAGACACAACCCGTTATGCTGATGCAAATACAAAATACAGAAAAAATTTAATTCGATACATTGAAGAGACAAAATCAAAAGGAGCAATTCCCGTTTTATTAACCCCTGTTAACCGAAGAAAATTTGATGAGCAGGAAAATTTTATAGATCAGCATGGCGAATATCCTGTTGTTGTTCGTGAAGTTGCAAAAGAATTTAATGTTTCTTTGCTCGATGTTCATAAAAAAAGTCTTGAATTATTTTCTAAACTTGGACCTGAAAAAACAAAAGAACTTTTTTTAATCGGCGTTCGAAAAGGTATTTATAAATCATTACCTGAAGGAAAAGAAGACAATACTCATTTTACACACAAAGGTGCTGTTGAAATTGCAAAGTTAGTTGCAGATTGCATTCGTGAATCAAATTTAGAAATTTCAAAACATTTAAAAGATGAATTACCATTTTCGGAAGAAGCAAATGGAAAAGTTGTTGGTTTGGATTATCATTTCAATAAAGAGTATAAAATTGATAACGAAGGTAAACCAATTCAGTTTCATTACGTTTGGGAAGATCGAGAAAATTCAGGCTTTTATGAACTAAGTAATTTAATTGAAAATCTTGGTGCAAATATTTATGAAGTAAAAAATGCACCAACTTACAGCGAACTTTCTAAATTAAGTATTTATATTATAGTTGATCCGGATACACCGAAAGAAACAAAAGAACCAAATTATATTGATGAAAATTCGATTGAAGAAATTACAAAATGGGTTAATGATGGTGGTGTCTTAATTTTAATGGCAAATGATTATGGAAATTGTGAGTTTAAAAATTTAAATAAACTTTCTGAAAAATTTGAAATTCATTTTAATGAAGATAGCAGAAATAAATTAAGTGGGACTGAATTTTATAAAGGCAAGTTTGATAAATTCCCAAATCACCCCATCTTTAAAGATGTAAATGCAATATATTTAAAGGAAATTTCGACATTGAAAATTACCAAGAATGTAAAACCAATTTTAGTTGATAATAATGACATAATCATGGCTTCATCTGGATTTGGTAAAGGTTTTGTTTTTGCTGTCGGTGATCCCTGGATTTACAATGAATACTTTGACAACAGAAAATTACCGCTTGAGTTTGAAAATTATAAAGCGGCAAGAAATTTATTTAGTTGGCTTTTAAGTAAATCAAAAAAAGTTAGATGAGAAAAAAATGAAAACAAAAATTTTAACAAATGTAATTATGATTTCAGCTCTTTCACTTAACTTTTCACAATCTTCAAAAAATGATTTTTCATTTTTGTTTAAAGATCTTCCATTCAAAATGAAAACATTAACGGTTCCAAAATTTCCAAACAAAGAATTTTTAATCACAAAATTTGGTGCTGTTGGTGATGGACAAACATTAAACACAAAAGCAATTAATGATGCAATAGAAAAATGCAGTAAATCTGGCGGAGGAAAAGTTGTTGTACCAGCGGGCATTTGGTTGACAGGTCCAATTTTTATGAAAGACAATGTAAATCTATTTTTAGAAAAAGGAGCTCACATTCAGTTCACAACAAACTTTGATGATTATCCGCTTATTGAAAGTAATTGGGAAGGTTATAATCAATATCGAGCAACATCACCAATAATGGGAAAGAACTTAACAAACATTGCCATAACAGGACATGGAATAATTGACGGAGCTGGTGAAGTATGGCGGCCGGTTAAAAAATCAAAGTTAACTACAAATGAATGGAAAACTTTAACAAAATCTCGTGGTGTGGTAGATGCTAAAGGTGAAACATGGTGGCCTTCAAAAGAAGCACTTGAAGCAAGTGAATTAATACCAAAACTTTTTAAAGAGAAAAAATCTTTAACTAAAGAAGAAGCAAAAAAATATAAACTATACTTCAGGCCGGTACTATTAAGTTTAGTTGAATGTAAAAATATTTGGCTCGATGGCGTTACATTCCAAAATTCACCTGCCTGGAATTTACATCCATTACTTTGCGAAAATGTTATAGTAACAAATGTTAACGTGCGTAATCCATGGTTTTCACAAAATGGGGATGGAATTGATTTGGAATCTTGTAAAAATGCTTTAATCTATAATTGCAAATTTGATGTTGGTGATGACGCTATATGTATGAAATCTGGCCGTGATGAAGAAGGAAGAAGACGTGGTCGCCCAACTGAAAATGTAGTAATTAAAGATTGTATAGTTTATCATGGACATGGCGGATTTACAATCGGAAGTGAAATGTCCGGCGGCGTTCGAAATATAAAAGTTGATAATTGCAATTTCATCGGAACAGATATTGGCATACGTTTCAAAAGCAATCGCGAACGCGGTGGAATTGTTGAGAATATTTGGCTAAGCAATATTTTTATGAAAGATATACCAACAGATGCACTCAGTTTCAATATGTTTTACGGTGGGTTTTCTCCAACAGATGATAAACCTGCTGATGAAAAATCGAAAGAAGCTAAACTTGTTCCTGTTTCAGAATCAACTCCAATTTTTAGAAATATTTTTATGAATAATATTTATTGTGATGGAGCAAAAGATGGAATAATTCTTCAAGGGTTGCCAGAAATGCCAATTTCAAATATTGAAATAAAAAATGTAAAAATTAATGCAGAACTAGGTATTTCAATTTTTGATGCAAGTAATATTAAACTTGATAATGTAACGATAAAATCAAATGAGCCAATAATTAATATTGTTCAGAGTGAAAAAATTTATTTAAAGAATTTTGAACCGATTAATAATTATAAGACGATAATGAAAATTAGCGGAGAAAAATCGAAAGAAATTACAGTTAAAGGAAAAAATTCATTTTTAATTAAAGAGAAAACAATTATAGCAGAAGAAGTAAAAGTAAATTCAATTCTATATGAAAATTAAAATTGTATCATTTTATTTTATTTTTTTATTTATAAATCTAATTGCAGAAGAAAAAAGATTTATTGTCGTTGCAAAAGATGGAAGCTGTGACTATAAAACTTTAACAGAAGCAATATGTTCACTACCATATTTTAACTACCAGCGCACAACTATATTTATTAAGAATGGCGTTTACAATGAAAAAGTTCGTATAAATCAAGATTACATTACAATTGAAGGTGAATCTCGTGATTCAACTATAATTCAATTTTCGCAGCTAAGAAGTGATTGGGGAAAAAATAAAGATACAATTGGTCCGGCTGTTATAAACATTTTCGGAGATGACTTCATTCTTAAAAATATAACAGTTGAAAACACGCAACCAGAAATTGGTCCTCACGCATTTGCAGTCTATGGAACTGGCAACAGAACAATAATTTTAAATGCGAACATAAAAAGTAAAGGTGCAGATACAGTTTCACTATGGAGGCACAAAGATGGAATGTATTATCATGTAAATTGCTATTTCGAGGGCAGTGTTGATTTTGTTTGTCCACGTGGTTGGTGTTTTATAAGAAATTCAGAATTTTACGAACATAAAAAAACTGCATCGGTTTGGCATGCTGGCGGTGAAGATAAAAATCAAAAATTTGTGATAGTAAATTCAACTTTTAATGGTGTTGATGACTTTGAACTAGCTAGACATCATTACGATGCACAATTTTATTTCATTGGTTGTAAGTTCCCAGATAATATGAGTAACAAAGAAATTTACCGTGTAATTTATCCGAACGAACCTGAACGTAATAGACCATTCAACTGGGGTAATAGATATTACTTTTATGACAATATTTTTTCGATTGAGAGATTTCCATGGTTAAAAAATAACATTAATAAAAACTCAGCAAGAAAAATTTCAAATCCAAAAGCTACAATAATAAATGGAATCCTGAAAGAAAAGACAAACCTAAAATTGTATCATATTCTATAGATAAAAATAAACTCAGGTTATATTTCCAAGAAAAATTAACAGTGGTCGGAAAACCAAAACTTAAATCGAAAACAGGTAAAATTTTTGAATACGTTTCCGGAGCTGGTACTGATACCTTAGTTTTCCAATCAACGACACAAATTCAAAAAAAAGATTTAGTAGAGCTTCAAATATCAAATCAAAGTGAAATATTTTCCAATTTGGCTACAGTTGAAAAAAGGGATGTATCGATAAAACTAGAATAATTAAAATACTTCAAATTTAATTAGAAACCCATTCCCAATATTTTTTCCTTGCATTTAAAAATTTTTTTATGCATTTTGTTTATTGATAAAGTAAACGTTAAAAGTAATCGGTTACTTAATTATTAAAAAAATTCATTTGGAGTTAAAATGAAAAAGATTTTCTTCTTAATTTCCTTCATAATTATTTCAACAAATGTCTTTTCACAATCAACAATTACTGGAGTTGTAACTGATTCAATTGCAAAAGATCCTCTAATAGGTGCAAGTGTTCATTTATTAGGTACAGCATATGGTAGTGCAGTGGATATTGAAGGAAATTATCGAATTACAAAAGTTCCGGCTGGTTATTATACAATCAGAGTTTCTTATGTAGGTTATAAAACAAAAGAACAAAAAATAACTTTAAGGGAAAATGAAATTTTAAAATTAAACTTTCAACTTATTGTAGATGTAATTGAGGGACAAGAAGTTGTAGTTTCTGCACAAGCAATAGGTCAAGCAGCTGCAATCAATCAACAGATTTCATCAAACACAATTATTAATGTTATTTCAGAACAAAAAATTAAAGAATTGCCGGATGCAAATGCTGCAGAATCAATAGGTCGTTTGCCAGGTGTTTCAATCCTTCGTTCTGGCGGCGAGGCAAATAAAATTATTCTTCGTGGTTTAAGTGATAAATACACAAGTGTAACTATTGATGGTATTAGAATGGCTTCGACTGATGCTGAAAGTCGTGGTTTAGATTTGAGTACCATCTCTCAAAATTCTTTAGCAGGTATTGAACTTTATAAAGCATTGACATCCGATAAAGAAGCTGATGCAATTGCTGGAAGTGTAAATCTTGTAACTAAAAAAGCTCCATCATTAAGAGAATTATCAACTACATTAAAAGGGAACTACAATCAATTGATGAATTCATTAGCCCAATATGATTTAACTGCAAAGTATGGTGAAAGATTTTTGGACGATCTTTTAGGTGTTCAACTTTCTGGTACTTTAGAAAGTAAAATCAGAAGCAATGAATTAATCAATCTTGATTACGACCAAACAATCAATAATCAAACAGATTATGAGATTAATAATTTTAGTCTTCGTTTTACAGATGAAATAAGAAAAAGAAATGGTCTGAGTCTTATTCTTGATTATAACACTCAAGATGACGGCTCAATAAAATTAAACACAGTTTATAACAGTACAAATAGAGATTATATTTATCACTCAAGAGATTATCCTGCTGGCGGAGGTACAGGAGGAACGGTTACTTATTCATTTAGAGACAGAGAACAAAAAATTTCAACTTTTACTTCTTCCTTAAC
>CAZVBT010000332.1:0-4397 GCA_964625385.1 uncultured Melioribacter sp.
GTAAAATTTTCATTTACAGTATTACCAAATTCAGAATATAATCACACTGTAAATTTTCTACTAAAATTTATTGCAAACAATTATGAAGATTATCAATGGTTTAGCGTTCGTATAAATCCTACTTATGAAACAATGAATGCAAACAAAATTGAACTAAGCATTACAAGCAAAGGTGCTTTAGCATTCAATGATTATCCTGATAACAGAGAAGGTGTTGGTTTTAAATATGAAGGTGGTGATAATCTTATGTTTGAAGGTGCTTTAATGTATGGAGTTTCTGAAAGTAAAGTAATGGATGCCGCAAGAGCTTTACAAGTTCAATCAACTGATTTTAATATGATAAAACCAATAGCAGTTACAAATGAAAATCTCTATCAAAAATCAGAAACTTTTTTTAATGATGATGGTGCAGGTTTTAATAAACTTGGAATTGAAATAAAACAAACAGCTTACAGTTTTAGAAATGAACCTAATGATAAATTTGTTATTCTTGAATATTTATTAACAAACAAATCATCAAATGATATAAATAAATTGTACGCCGGATTATTTTTTGATTGGGATATGCCGGCTGAAAACCCTGTTGTTGACACAACTGCTTATGACTACAATTATAACTTTGCTTTTGCAAAACACAAAGATTTAAAAGTATTAAACACAATAGTTGCTTCTGCATTAATATCATCTGCTAATTATAATTATTATCCTATCGATAATGCTGCAACAAGTGGTGATGTTCGTCTTTTTGATAGCGATGAATTTACTGACAGAGAAAAATGGATTACCCTTTCAAGCGGAATTGTAAATAAAAATGTTGGATATTCAGATATATCATTTGTAGTTAGTGGTGGTCCATTCAATATAAAGGCAAATAGTTTTTTAAGATTAGCTTTTGTCCTTGCAGCTGACACTTCATATAAAAATTTACAGCAGAGTATAGCACAAAGCAGAAAAAAATATTTAGAAATGATAAGCTCTGTGGAATACGAAAATAATTTACCAACAGATTTTAAATTATATCAAAATTATCCAAATCCATTCAACCCAATAACAACTATAAAATATTCTATACCTGCTGTAATGGTGAACGTGCCTGATCGGCAAAACCATGACGTCATCCTTCAACAAGCCCGCCTGTTAGCAGACAGGGCTCAAGATGATAATGTCATGGTGAGCCAACATGACCGGCAGGCAGGCCCGTCGAACCATGACAATTTCGTTACACTAAAAGTTTATGATATACTTGGAAGAGAAGTGGCGACATTAGTAAACGAATACCAAAAACCGGGAACATATAGTATTGAGTTCAGAGCTCAGAATTCTGAATTATCAAGCGGTGTTTATTTTTATAGACTTCAATCGGGTGATTATGTTAAAACAAAAAAAATGATAATTATAAAATAGTATCAAATGATAACCAGTAATAAATTAAACATAAAAAATTCAGAGTTGAAAAATTAATTATCTACTTCAAGTTCAACAAGTTTTGATGAAACATTCTTCAGTAAAGAAAGTTTTCGTGCTATTTCATGATTTTGTTCATCAGTGCCAACTAATTCTAAAATTAACAAACCAGAATCTGAACAATTATCCAGAACGCCATCATGAATACCTAAACGAGTTTTAATTAAGCAACCCCAACCTGTTAAAATTTGTTGTACTTTCACAGCTTCTTCTTTTCTATTACCAATTAAAACCAATAGAATGGATTTTTTCATTTCGAACTCATTTTGTTTGTTCAAAATTATAAATGGATTTACTTAAACTCAATTGATTTATAATTATGCATATTTATAAATTTGTAGTCAAAAAAAGAGAACTTATGTTAAATTATTTTCAAAATATGCCAATAATAGTAAGAACATCATTTATGTTAATTTTATCAAACATGTTTATGACATTTGCCTGGTATGGACATTTAAAAAATCTAAGTGATAAAAAATGGTATCTTGCGGCAATTATAAGCTGGGGAATTGCATTGTTTGAATACTTGTTACAAGTTCCCGCGAACAGAATTGGCTATACAGAATTAACTCTTTCTCAACTCAAAATATTACAAGAAGTAATTACTCTTTCGGTCTTCATCCCTTTTGCATTGGTTTATATGAAACAACCATTTAAACTCGATTACTTGTGGGCGGCTCTTTGTCTTGTAGGAGCTGTCTATTTTATGTTTCGCTCATAAGAATTAGATTCCAAACTTTCAACCCGCTTTTGCGGGTTTTTTATTTTAAATTAATTAAAAAATAATTTGCATAATTATGCATAATAATGTATAATTATGCCCCAAATTTCAGAAGACTTTGTAATGATAAAAACGGCAATAATTGGTGCATCAGGCTATTCTGGTGCTGAACTTTTAAAGATTTTAATTAATCACCCACAAGTTGATATTAAAAACCTTTTTGGCTTTTCAACAGTTGGTATTAGGATCTCTGAAGTACATAAATCACTAAAAGGAATTATAGATCTATATATAGAATCATTTGATGAAAATAAAATAAATAATATTGATTTGGTTTTTGTTGCCTTACCATCTGGGGAATCAATGAAAGTTATTCCACGCATTATTGAAAAAGATATTAAGGTAATTGACTTAGGCGGTGATTTCAGATTAAATGATTTAAACGAGATTACTAAATATTATAAACATGAACATATTGCTGTTGACTTGCTTAAAAATGCAGTTTATGGTTTAAGTGAGTGGAATGAAAACGAAATTAAAACTGCTCAATTAATTTCTAATCCGGGTTGTTATCCGACTTCAATTCAACTTGCACTTTTACCTTTATTAAAAAATAATGTTGTTAATGAAAATTTTATAAGTATAACTTCTTATAGTGGTACAAGCGGTGCTGGTAAATCCGCAACTCAATCAATGTTATTTTCAGAAATAAACGAAAGTGTAAAAGCTTATAAAATTTTTACTCATCAGCATATACCTGAAATAAAACAATATCTTAAACATTTTGCTGATTCAGAACCAAATTTTTCATTTGTTCCTCATTTACTTCCTGCAACAAGAGGAATTTATACTACAATATCAGCAAAAGTTAAAAAAGAAACTGATGAAAATTTCATTAACCAAATCTTTGAAAAAGAATATTCAAACAAGCCATTTATAAGATTACTTAAAAATGATATCCCTGAATTAAAAGATGTAGTCTATACAAATTTTTGTGATATAAGCTGGAATATTGATGAAGCTAAAAACTTAGTATTAATATCTACTATAGATAATTTAATTAAAGGTGCTGCCGGACAAGCTGTTCAAAATATGAATATAATGTTTGGTTTGGAGCAAACAATAGGATTATTAAAATGTACAGAGAAGAAATGGTAACAAAAAAATTAACAATCGGAATAACAGCTCCAAAAGGATTTAAAGCTGTAGGTATTCATTGTGGAATAAAAAAAGCAAAGAAAGATCTTGCTTTAATATACACCGAATTGCCCGCAACAGCAGCCGGAGTTTTTACAAAAAACAAAGTTGTTGCGGCACCTGTTATTCAATGTAAAGAAAGTTTACAAACATCAGAAACTTTTCATGCTATTTTAATTAACAGCGGAAATGCAAATGCGTGCACTGGAAATTTAGGGCTTGAAAATGCTTTTTCTATGGCAAATGAAACAGCAAGAAATTTAAATATAAATCCAAATCAAGTTTTTGTTTCATCAACAGGTGTTATAGGTGAACAATTACCAATGGATAAAATAATTAGCGGGATAGAAAAAATTTGTTCATCTATTGATAAAAGCGATGAGCTTTCCGCGGCTCAGTCAATAATGACTACAGATACTTGCCCGAAAATTTTTCATAAAACATTTTTAATTAATGGAAATGAAATTTCAATTGGAGGAATTGCAAAAGGCAGTGGAATGATTCATCCAAATATGGCAACAATGTTAGCATTTATTACTACCGATGCAAAAATTGAAAAAATTTTATTGCAAAAAACACTTAAGAAAGTAACAGATTTGACTTTTAACAAAATTGTTGTTGATGGCGATACAAGCACAAACGATATGGTGCTTATGCTGGCTAATGGTGCAAGTAATATTGAAATCATTGAAAACAGTGATGAATATAACATATTCGAAAAAAATCTTTATGATGTTCTTAAAAAACTTTCAATTGATATTGTTAAAGATGGTGAAGGTGCAACAAAGTTAGTTGAAATTAATGTGAATGGTGCTTTGTCAGATATAGATGCAGAAAAAGCTGCACGGCAAGTTGCTTTATCTCCTTTAGTAAAAACTGCTATTCATGGTGAAGACGCAAACTGGGGAAGAATAATTGCCGCTGTTGGTTACTCTGGAATTGATTTTAATCCTGACTTATTCGAAATAGAAATAAATGAAATTCCGATTCTTAAAAAAAATTATGAAGTTACTTT
>CAZVBT010000333.1:0-2256 GCA_964625385.1 uncultured Melioribacter sp.
ATTTCCAAATGAATCGGTAAAGCCAACAAATGTTGTTTTAATAAATCTAATTAAAAGTGCAAAACCTGTGGCTTTGCTTGCAACAGAAAGATAAGTTGTAATTGTAATTGGAGCACCTTCGTAAACATCTGGTGTCCAAAAATGAAATGGAACGGAAGAAATTTTGTAACCAATGCCAACAAAAATTAATACATTAGCAAAAGCTAAAGTAAATTGATTTGCGTCTGGTGTTTGCAAAATCATATTTACAATATAAAAATTTGTACTTCCAGTTAAACCATAAATTAAAGAAATACCATAAAGCATTAATCCAGATGAAACAGCACCATAAATTAAATACTTGAGGGAAGCTTCACTATTTCGATCTCTCAATTTTGTAAAACCGGCAAGGACATAAGAAGACAAAGACATTAATTCTAACGATAAATAAACCAGAATAAAATCTGTCGCAGAAATTATGAAGAACATTCCCAGAATCATTCCAAAAATTAAGGCATAATATTCACCGATTCGATCTTGTATTTTAATAATCTCTTCGGATGAAAAAGAATAAAGAACAATTAAAATTGAAGAAATTATAATTAATATTTTGAAATAATTCCCAAAACTATCTACAGCAAAAATTCCAATTTTACCCATTAAGTTTGTTTGTTGGAAAGCAAATCCTGATTCTGGATTGAACAATGTGAAAATTCCTGTTGCAATTAAACCAACAAGAGCCACATAAGGAATAATTTTTTTATCGACATGAAAAATTAAATCGAAAATAACTAAAACAATTAGTGCAATCGAAAGAACAATTTCAGGACGAATTAATTCAAGAGACTGATATAAATTTGCCATCGTTTCTTAAAATCCGTTTTGGGTGAATGAATTAATATTTCCACTTACAAAATTTACAAGAGTATTAACAGAAGTATTCATAATATTCAACATTGCAGAAGGATAAACACCTAAGAAAATTATAATAATCGAAAGAGGAATAAACATAGCTAATTCTCTTTTATCAACATCAATTAAAGTATTCCATTTTTCATTTAATGGGCCAAAGAAAATTCTTTGTAAAGTCCACAACATATAACCAGCACCTAACAAAATACCAAGAGTTGAAATCATAGCCAGAACTCTTGTTGTTTCAACACCAAAAGAACCAACAAAAACTAAAGCTTCGGAAATAAAACCACTCATACTAGGTAAACCAATTGCAGCAAAGAAAGCAACGGTTACAAAACCAGTATAAACAGGCATTTGAGAAGCTAAACCACCAAAGTCATAAAGTCCACGAGTATGAGCTCGGTCATAAACAACACCAACAATTAAGAAGAGCATAGCAGTAATAGTACCATGATTAAACATTTGGAAAATTGCACCATTAAGACCAGCGGTAGTTAACGAAGCCATTCCTAACAGAACATAACCCATATGAGAAACTGAAGAGTAAGCAATTAATTTTTTGAAATCTTTTTGAGCTAAGGCAACTAAAGCACCATAAATAATATTTATCATTCCAAATAAACCTATCCACCACAACAATTGGCGAGTTATTTCAGGAAAGATTGGATAGTTAATTCTTAAGATTCCATAAGTTCCCATTTTTAAAAGAACACCAGCAAGAATAACAGAAATTGGTGTTGGTGCTTCAACGTGAGCATCAGGTAACCAAGTATGGAAAGGGAACATAGGAATTTTAATTGCAAAACCAACAAACATTGCAATATATGCAATAAATCTTAAATTATTTGGATTTGCAATTGATAAAATTCCGTCGGGAGTAGAATTAGCAGGGTTCATCATAGCAAGTAAATTAAAAGTTAGAACTCTTGTTCCATCAGCTAAAACTTCGGTAGTGCTGAAGTAAAGACCAATCATTGTAAGAAGAATAAAAATACTTCCGAATAAAGTATAAATAAAGAACTTAATAGCAGCATATTCTTTTCTTGGGCCACCCCAAATACCAATTAAGAAATACATAGGAAGTAGCATCAATTCCCAGAAGATGTAGAATAAGAAGAAGTCGAGAGCAACAAAAACACCCATCATTCCAGTATCAAGTAAAAGGAATAAAGCGAAATAACCTTTAATTGATTTTTCAATATTCCAAGAAGAAATTGTCGCTATAAAAGAAACAATTGCAGTTAAAAGGACCATTGGCATGCTAAGACCATCGATACCTAAAAAGTAATCTACTTTTACATTGCCTAACCAAGAAATTCCAGTGATATAAATCCAACGGAATTTTTCAATAAATTGAAATGA
>CAZVBT010000334.1:0-4545 GCA_964625385.1 uncultured Melioribacter sp.
CTGTTATACTTTGTTGGGTCTTTGGGTTTGATAGTGAACTTAAAGATAATCTCTTTTGGAAACTTACTCAACTGTTCCGATGAAAGGTTAATAATAAACTCACCTTTATCATTTGTGTAATACTTTGTACCACTTTTGAGAATTACATCAAACTGAGTTTTTTCAGCAGGACCAGACTCGCCACCACCAGCGTTTTTAACGATAGTGGGTGGCACTTGCTCAACCGTAATCTCAGCGCCGGGAACAGGTTCACTTGTAATTGCTGATTTAGTTGTTATGCTAATAAATGCATCAAGTGATTTTTTGTTGTTATTATTTTCTTGTGCATCTACAAATGGAGGAAGAACTAAAAAAATCATTAAAACACAAATGTTAATTGAAAAATAATTTGATCTTTTCATTTTAAATTCTGCAGTTTTTTTATTGTTTATTTAAAAATGGGCGACTTGCCCCATATATTTATCACCAGGTTTACTTGCATCTCCTTTCCCTCTCTTTATTTGCTGATCTTTTCCTTTAATATTGTTTTGCGGAGAAATTATGAATTTTTTTTGAAGATTATCATATTGTAAAATAAACTCATAATACAAGTTTTCATTTTTATTCAAAATTAATTTTACAGAATTGTTATCAGAAGACTTTTTTGAAATAGAAGAAGCAATTTTAACATTTGCAATAATTTTATTACCCGCGAAATTTAATTCATCAGAAAAACTAATTGCAAAATTTCCGCCCGCATCGGTTTTACACTTTTCAATTTTGCCGTTAATATCAATTTGTAAAATTGCATAGGCAACTTGCTCTAAGTTAGAACTTTGTGAAATTACTTTAGAAAGACAAATAAGAAAAAATGAAATAGCAAAAACTTTTTTGTTTATCATAATCAACCTCTTGGTTTTACATTTAAACTTAAGAAGTTGATTCTTTTTTAAAAAAGAGAATAAGTATTATAATGCTATTAATCACTTCACAAGTATCAAATCCATTTGTCTATCGGATAAAAACTCGCAACCATCTTTGGTTACTACAACCATTTCTTCTACGGTTGCAATTCCATAATTTTCAATTGTTAATCTTGGTTCAAGTGTAAATGCATTTCTTTCTTCAACTTCTAAATATGGTAAATTGTTGTAACGTTCCCATTTAGGTCCTAGCAAACAACCCCCATCATGTGCAAATCTTCCAACCTGATGACCAAGACCGTGCGGATATTCTGCATAACCTTTCACTTGAATATAATGACGAGCAACTTCATCAATTTCATATCCTTTTTTACCAGGTTTTAATTCGTTAGCTGCTTTTGTAATTGATTCAACTATTACATTAAATCCACGTTGAACTTCTGCTGGTGCTTCTGTTTCGTTTGGATGACAAATGTACCATGTTCTTTGTAAATCGGCCGCATATCCATTTACCTTAACTCCAAAATCCATATTTACTACATGACCATATTCAATTTTTCTTTCAGTTGGACTTGCATGAGCTCCTGCCGTGTTTGGCCCAGAAAAAACTGCTGGGCAGTGTTCTTTATCCCACGATAATTCTAATCCTTTTTTTGAAACAATGTCTAATACAAAATCAGCAACTTCTTTTTCTGTTCTTCCAGGTTTCAAGAATTTTGTTACTTCTTCAAAAATTAAAAGTGTTTCTTGAATTGCACTTTTAATGTGTGAAATTTCAGTATCAGATTTTCTTCCTCTTAATGTTGCAACAATTTCTTCAGATGAAATCAACGCATCAACATAAGGCGTATCTTTTAGGTGATCTGCAAGTTCAAGATATAAACCATGCGGCAAACCATCTGCTAAAGTTGAGTTTCTTGAATAATTAATTGCAATTGTTTTTGGTTTATAAATATCCAATACTTTTATCAGTTCTTCTTTAATGCTCTTTAAATAAGGATGAATATTTTTATACGTTCCGACCATTTTCATATTTTCATGTTCAAGCGAGCCAATAACAGCATGTGTGTTTCCACTTTTTGTAATAATAAATGCCGATTGCCATGTCGCACCTGTTCCAACAATCATATCAAGCATTGGGTCTTTCATATTTCCAGTTTCACGAACATAAGTCATCCACATGTCAATATTTTTTTCATTTAGTATTTGAACTGCTTGTTCAATTTTTTCTAAAATCATTTCTCTTACCATTTAACCTCCGGCTTTTTCCTATTTTATATGTTTAAATGTTGCTTTACGAAGTCTATCCATTATTGCTTTGCCCAAACCTTTTTCTTCAACTGGTTCAATAAGTATATAATCAAGATTTTCTTTTTCAAGTTCGTGCAGGTAAAGAAAAAGATTTGATGCAGCTTCTTTTAAATCCCCACTTAAGGAAAGATATTTTTCAATTGTAAATTCGAAATCAATTTTTTTACGCTGGAAAAATATAGCTCCAATTTTTTTATTTGGCTTTAAAAATTTATCATCAAAGAAATAAAGTGGTGTATTCGGTGAATAATGAAACGGTAATTGCCCCGGTGAGTTTGGTTTTTTAAAATCATGCGGCTTTAATTTCACTTCACCAATTACTTCTTCAATTTCTTCTTTTGTAATTCCACCAAATCTTAGTATATAGAATTTGTTTTCATGAAAATGAATTATTGTTGATTCAACACCAACATCACATTTTCCACCATCAAGAATTATATCAACTTTATCGCCAAGATATTTTTGAACATGCTTTGCAGTTGTTGGACTTAAATGCCCAAATTTATTAGCACTTGGTGCAGCTATTGGTGTTTCACTTTTTTCAATTAATTCTAATGCAACTTTATGATTTGGCATTCTTACTGCCACAGTCGGATTGCCGCTTGTTACAATATCTGGAATATTTTTCCGCTTTTCTAAAACTAATGTTAATGGACCTGGCCAAAATTTATCAATTAAAATTTTTATTCTTTCATCGTTATAGATTGTAAACTCGTTTAACCATTCCTTATTTGAAATATGTATTATTAATGGATTAAAAGTTGGTCTTTTTTTTACTTCAAAAATTTTAGCAACGGCAATTGGATTTAACGCATCGGCTCCAAGTCCGTAAACAGTTTCTGTTGGAAAAGCAACCAAACCGCCCATTTTAATAATATCAGCAGCTTTTGTTATGGTTTCTATATTTGCTTTTACTAAATTCATATAGCAAAAATACAATTGTTAATATTCAAACAGAACTTTTTATATAAATTGTTTTATAAAAAATGGAATTATTTATGAAAGAACTAAACGAGTTAAAATTATTTTGTAAAGAATTGTCTGTAATTAGCAGCAACATAATTAAAAATTACTGGCGAAAAGAAATTAATATCGAAACAAAAAAAGATGAATCGCCTGTAACAATTGCAGATAAAAAAGCTGAAGAAGTTATGCGTCAAATGATTATGAAAGAATTTCCTGATCATGGAATTTTAGGAGAGGAATTTGGAGAATATAATCCTGATGCTGAATACAAATGGGTGCTTGACCCGATTGATGGAACTAAAAGTTTTATATGCGGTACAGTTACATTCGGAACTTTGATTGCATTGACAAAAAATAATCGTCCGATTATTGGAGTAATTAATCAACCGATTTTAAATGAATTTTTAATTGGCGATAACACTTCTTCATACCTAAATGATAAAAAGGTTTCAGTTAGTAATTGTGATAAAATTGAATCTTCTGTTTTGCTTACTACAGATTATTTAAATATTGAAAAATATCAGAACAAACCCGCATTTGATGAATTGATGAAAAAGGCAAAACTTTTTAGAATGTGGGGCGATTGTTATGGTTATTATTTAGTAGCAACGGGTTTTGCGGAAATTATGATTGACCCAATTATGAATCCATGGGATTCATTAGCTTTAATACCAATTATTAATGGTGCTGGTGGAAAAATAACGGATTATCAAGGTAATGACCCAATAACCGGAAATAGTATTGTTGCAACAAATGGAAAAATTCATGATGAAGTAATAAAAATATTAAAACAAAATGAATCCATTTGAATTTATTTTCATCTAATGATGTTATTAATTAAAAATGGAGAAAAAAATGAAAAATATAGTTGAAGGAACTGATTTTAATTTTCAACAAGAAGTATTACAAAGCGAACTACCTGTTTTAGTTGACTTTTGGGCACCTTGGTGTGGTCCATGCAGAATGGTTGCTCCTGTAGTTGAAGAAATAGCAAACGAAATGGTCGGTAAATTAAAAGTTGTAAAAGTTAATACAGATGAAAATTATGGTGTTGCTTCTCAATATGGAATTATGAGCATACCAACATTAGGTATCTTTAAAAACGGAAAATTAGTTGATGCTGTTATTGGTGCTGTTCCCAAACAGCACTTAGTGAGTAAAATCTCTCCTTATATCAACGTTGCTAATTAATTTCTTTAGAATTGTCAGGATAATTTTATCCTGACAATTTCATTTATTTATAAATTTGCTACAATCATTAAATAATACCAGGTTGAAGTATCTTTTCCTTTCTTTTCTTGGAAAATATCACCAGGCGAAAAGAATGATAAACCACTTTCTATTACAACTTCTTTAGAATAATTAT
>CAZVBT010000335.1:0-8942 GCA_964625385.1 uncultured Melioribacter sp.
ATTTGAAAAATATGTAAAATCAATTCCACCTAATTCAGTTAAAGTTAATGTAAAAATGTTACATTATGGTTACCCAGCCATGACCTCCATAGAAAATCCAACAATTAAGGTAGCTGCAAATGCCTTAAAAAAAGCATTTAAAAAAGATCCTGTTTTCACAAGAGAAGGTGGTTCTATTCCTATAATTGTTGATTTTATGAAACAATTAAATGCACCTGCAATTTTAATGGGATTTGGTTTGGATACTGATGATATTCATTCTCCTAATGAACATTTCCGATTGGAAAATTTTGAAAAAGGATTGCTAAGTTCAGCTCATTTCCTAAATGAAATGGCAAATATCAAAAAGGTGAATTAATGAATTTCAAAAACATATTAATAGTATTTTTCACTGCTTTCTTGATTATTTCTGCATGCACTTCAAAAAGTGGTGAAAGTGGAGACGCCGCAACTTCGCAATCAAAAGATGAAGAGTTGCGTGAATATAATTTGCAAGTTCAAAAAGAACAAACAAAAAATCGTTTTCCCTGCGATACTATTTCATTAAAAGAATATATTCTTAATAACTATGAAGCTGGTACTTATCTTGTCGAGTTCGATAAGACTTTTACTTACAATATTCCAAAACCAGCAGTAATTTACTTTAAAGATACAACTAATTATGTACTTGCAGTAATTGCAAAATCCAAACCAGGCGAAAGAAATATTGAAACTAAAAATGTTATTGGTTACGAAAGCAGTTTTATTAATCTTGATAGTACAAAATTAGGAACAGCATTTTTTTGGTTAACTTTATTTGAATGTAATGATGGTGAATTTATTAGATTGTGGGAATCAGAAGTACCGATTCATGGTGGTTTTAATAGAATGTCAATTAAAACCTGGAGACCTAAAAATATAAAATACGTTGAACTCAACTATGAAGATGGTATAATATCAGGGCATCGCAATTATAATTTTTATATGATTGACGGCTGGAAAAAACCGCCACATTTAATGGAAACTTATGTAGGTTTAACCCACAAAAGAACAATGGCAAATATTAACAATGATAAATTTCCAGATTATTGGGAATATAGATTTACAAGTCACTTTTGGGAAGATTCTCTGCGAACTATAAAATTAATTGACTCAATTCCATTTTATTGGAGTACAAAAAGAAATCTTTATATAACTGATAAAAATCCACGTTGGTTTAGAAAATATTAACAGAAAGAGGAAAGATGTACACAGAAAATTTTAATTCAATATCATTCAAAGATTTTATTAAAAACAGATATTCAAAGTCCAAAATTACTAATGAAACTTTTGATTATTACTCTTCTTTTGAAGAGGAAAAAAATACCATTAAAAACGGAGTTGGATTAAGAATTTCAGAAAATCCAACATACATAAAATTAACAGGGAAAGATACTATTGATTTTTTGCATCGTGTTTCTACAAATAGAATTAAAGACATTAAAGAAAACCAAAAATTTAACACTCTTTTCTTAAATGAAAAAGGTAGATTTATTTCTCGTTCAACATTTATTAATTATAATAATGAATACTATTTACTCAGCGATCCTGATATTGATAACCGTCTATATAATTGGATTAATAAATACATTATAATGGAAGAAATTAAAACTGAAAATATTTCTGATAAATTTTCATTGTTTGAATTCATTGGCCCACAAACTTTTTCATTTCTTACTTTATTAATTGGAGATGAGTTAAGTAAAATTAACGAAAGTGATTTCAAAAGATTTGATGTTGATGGATTCACATTTTATATATTTTATACAAAAGAAAATAATGAAAATGTTATTTATAAAATTCTTATTGAAAAAAATAAAACAATCGAATTTTATAAATATCTTGATTCTATAAAAAGTGTATTCGACCTCAATTTAATTGGCGAAATTGCATATGATTATTTTAGAATCAATAATCTTATACCAAAATTTCCAAATGAAATAAACTCAGAAACAAACCCTCATGAAATTAACCTGATTAATGAAATTGATTTTAAAAAAGGATGTTATATTGGCCAAGAAGTTATAGCTAGACTTGACACTTATGAAAAAGTGAAAAAAATACTTGTTAAAGCAGAACTAAAAAATCCATTAAAAAAAATTTTGGATTTTAATATTCTGGGTAACGAAAATTCTTTGATTGGGAAAATAACAACTTCCCATTTTGAACATTTCCCTGAGTTTCTATGCTTAGTTAAAAAGAATTTCATAAATGGTGATCAAAAATTTACTGTAAATGTTGAAAATAAAAATAATGAATTATTAATCTTTCGAGAACGAATTAATAAATGAAAATATATACAAAAACAGGTGACAAGGGGAAAACTAATTTATTTGGTGGTAAAAAGGTTTGGAAAGATGACCAACGAATTTCTGCATACGGTACAATCGATGAACTAAATGCACAATTGGGTGTTACAATAACAGAAATAAAAAATCAGGAACTAATTAATATTCTTAAGGGTATACAAAACGAACTTTTTTCAGTTGGCTCGGACTTAGCTACACCTTTTGAAAATGAACCTAAAAATTTTCTTATACCAAGAATTGATGAAAAGAATATTACAAAAATTGAAATATTAATTGATGAAATTGATTCTAAACTACCTGAGCTAAAAAATTTTATTTTACCTGGTGGAACAAAAGGTGCAGCAAATTTGCATTTAGCTAGAACAATTTGCAGAAGAGCCGAAAGAGAAATTGTTTCATTAAATAAAACCGAGAAAATAAATCCATTTATTGTAGTATATATAAATAGATTATCTGATTTTTTATTTGTTCTATCAAGGTATGAAAATCATTTTGAAAACGTTTCTGATACGGTTTGGCAAAAAAGTAATTCCTAATTTTTGTGTGGAAAATTGGGGGTGACATTGGCTTCGACGGGATTATACGTTCTTTGAACTGCACATCGTGTTCTCCGCAGACACGTTAAACAGCGGTAAAAAAAGTAACTGGCGAATATAACTACGCCCTTGCTGCTTAATCCGTCTTAGTACGGAGCAGCCACTCTTCATTATCTCTCATACCGGATTTTGAACGAGTGTCGATTAAGGTATGATTGTCAGCTTAAATTTTCGGGTTAAGCCTGACGAGAAACTAACCGAAATTGTCTCGTTAAAATTTGTCTATCGATGTTAACGAGATGAAAATAAAAGATAGACTAAGTGTGTAGATGTTCATTGAAGGGTAATTTCGGACGCGGGTTCGACTCCCGCCACCTCCACATAGTTTTTAAAAATATCTTCTTCAAAACTTTTAATAGTGCCTAAATACACACAAATATTTTATTTCTTTTTTTAACCCCACTCTTATGTTAAAAAATCGTGCCACAATTATTTTTTAATTGCTTAAACCTAAATATTAGCTTAAATTTGAAATCGAAATGAAAAAGTATTTCTTTACAAAATTAAGTGGTGCTGGTAACGATTTTATTCTTTTTGATAAAAAAATTAATTCAGATTTAGAATTAAATAAAGACTTTATCCAAAAAATTTGTAAAAGAAATACTGGTATTGGTGCTGATGGTGTTCTTATTATTAATGAAAATTCAAATGTAGATTTTACTTTGAATTATTTTAACGCAGATGGTTCTTCAGGTTCCCTTTGTGCCAATGGTGCAAGATGTGCAATTTTCTATGCTTATAATGCTGGCTGGACTAAAAACAAAATTGTTAATTTCTTTTTTAATGATGATATTTATTCGGGTAAAGTAATTGAAGATGAAGTCGTAAAATTCATTTTCAAATCGCCTGCAAAAATGAAGTTTAACTTCAAAGTTAAAGCTTCTAATCAGTTAATTAATGCATCTTTTGTTGATACTGGTTCACCTCATGTAGTTATTGAAATTAAGGATGTATTAAGGAATTTCAAAGATTTAAGCTCTTTTTATAATGATATAAATAATTTTCCAGTTTTTGAGTTAGGTAAAGAAATTCGGTTTCATAAAGATTTTATGCCAAACGGTGTGAACGTTAATTTTATAAAAATTGAAAATGATATTATAAAAATCAGAACTTATGAACGTGGTGTTGAAAATGAAACTTTATCTTGCGGTACTGGAACTGTTGCTTCGGCAGTTGTTATTAATAAAGTAAAAAAAATAAATCCTCCACTTAAATTTATTGCAAAAAGTGAGGATACTTTAATTGTAGATTTTGCAGTTGAAAATGGTGAATATAAAAATATTTCACTTACTGCTCCTGCAAAAATAATATTCAATGGTGAAATAACATTTTAATGAGGAACTAAATGGGAAAAGTAATTTTTTCAATCCGCTATACTATTTATCCTGAACGCAGACAAGATTACTTAGATGTCGTTCGTGAGCTTAAAAATCTAGTCAAGTCGGAAGGTCTTGAAAGTTATTCTGTCTATGAACAAAAAAATAAACCTAATTGCTTCGAGGAAATTTATCTTTTCAAAAATCAGGAAGCGTACGATAATTTTGAAGAAACTACAGACGAAAGGATTGACATTTTAATGACAAAACTTTCTGATATGATTAAAGAACAATCAACACAATATACAACTCTTTACGAAGTAAATAATTTTTAATTAACAGTTTGATTGTAAACCTTCCTAACCAACTTGGTTGGTAATTATGTTTGAATACGTTGGCGTATTACATATTCATTCTATTTTTTCTGATGGCTCTGGTGAAATTATAGATATTGTTGAAAGTGCTAAAGAATCAGATTTGGATTTTCTTATTATTACAGATCATAACACTTTAAGAGCTTTGAATGAAGGTTTTGAAAAGTGGTATAATAATACTTTACTTCTCGTTGGTTGTGAAATAAATGATAAGCTAAATCAAAATCATCTTTTGGCTCTTGGAATAAATCAAACAATAAGCACAAGAATTCCTGCGAAAGATTATACAAGAAAAGTTAAAGAATTAGGCGGAATTGGAATTATAGCACACCCATTTGAAAAAAGAAACTCTATGAAAGAGCATCCACCATATCCATGGACTGAATGGGAAAGTGAAGATTTTCATGGAATTGAAATTTGGAATCACATGTCTGAGTGGATGGAAGGCTTGACTGAACAAAACAAATACAATTATTTTCTTCATCCTCTCAAATCAATTGTTGGGCCTGCAAAAGAAACACTTCAAAAATGGGATGAACTAAATTTAATAAGAAAAGTTGTTGGCGTTGGCGGAGTAGATGCACATGCTCACAAAGTGAATTTATTAGGTTTTGTTGAGCTAGAAGTTTTTCCATATAAAGTATTATTCAAATCAGTCCGCACACACGTTTTAATAGAACAGTCATTAGAAGAATCAAAAAAAAATAATGACTTTAATTTTGCAAAAGGAGAAATTTATAAATCAATAAAAGATGGTAATTGTTTTGTTTCAAATTTTTATCATGGGGATGCAAAAGGGTTTCGCTTTTATGCAAAATTAGATGATAAAATTTACCCAATGGGAAGTGATATAAATTTTTCAAAAGGAATAAACTTGTTTATTGAAGTTCCAGCACAAAATTCAGTGATAAAAATAATTCACAATGGAAAGCAAATTATTGAAGAAAATTCAAATTTCAATTTCGAAGTAAAAGAAAAAGGAGCATATCGGGTTGAAGTTTTCAAAGATGAAAATGCTTGGATTTTTTCTAATCATATTAGAATAGGTCTATAATTTTTCTTAGATTTTCGCCCAAATTTTTTAATATTACATAAAAATCAGAGGTTAAAAGTGTTATCAGCTAGAAAAAAGATTACTAAAAGAGAAATTAAAGAAGATAAACTTGTTTCTACATATTACAGATTTTATAACTTTTTTATGGAAAACCAAGCAAAATTTTTAATTGGTATTGGTGTTATTGCTGTAATAGTTGTTGCAATTATTTTAATTAATAACAAAAAGAAGAATGACAACATTGCAGCTACAAATTTGCTCTCAAAAGTAGTTCCACTCTATGAATCAGGTTCAATGAAAGAAGCAATCGAGGGAGTAAAAGCTCAAAATATAATTGGATTAAAACAGATTGTTGAACAATATGGAAGTTCTGAACAAGGAGAAACCGCAAAAATATACTTAGCTAATGCATACAATGTAATTGGTGATTTGGAAAAAGCATTAGAATATTATGAAGATTATTCAGGTTCAAATGAAATATTAAAAGGAACTGCATTAGCAGGTAAAGCTGGAATTTTGCAATCTAAAAAAGAATATGAAAAAGCTTCAGATTTGTATATGGATGCTTCTCATGTAACTAAAACAAATCCTTCAAATGCTGAATATGTTTTAAAAGCTGGAATTTGTTTACTAGAAGCAGGTAAAAAAGAAGAGGCAAAACAATTATTTGAATCTATAAAAAAAGATTATAAAAATTTCTCTCCTTACTTAGAAATTGACAAATATATAACTCAATCAGAATTATAAAAAAATATTGTTTTATAACTTTACC
The DNA here is from genome assembly GCA_964625385.1 of uncultured Melioribacter sp. Lineage (GTDB taxonomy): Bacteria > Bacteroidota > Ignavibacteria > Ignavibacteriales > Melioribacteraceae > Stygiobacter. The sequence continues at coordinate 6,440 of CAZVBT010000335.1, forward strand.
ATGATTATTTTTCAAAAAGATTAAGGTGGAATATGGCAGATACATCAGATTTCAGAAATGGATTAATAATTAAATTCAAAGGCGATCCATATGTAATTGTAGAATTTCTTCATGTAAAACCTGGTAAAGGTGGTGCATTCGTAAGAACAACTTTAAAAAACATGAGAACAGGAAAAGTTTTAGAAAATACTTTTCGCTCAGGTGAATCTGTTGAAGTAATTCGAGTTGAAAGAAGAAAATATCAATTCCTTTATAAAGAATCAGCTGGATTGGTTTTGATGGATAATGAAACCTACGAACAAATTACTGTTCCAGGAGAACATTTTGGAGAAGGAGTTGATTACTTAAAAGAAGGTGAAGAAGTTGAACTTTTAGTTGATAACAATGAACAAATTATTTCGGCTGAAGTACCAATTTTTGTAACATTAAAAGTTAAAGAAACAGAACCGGGCTTCAAAGGAGATACCGCTAATACCGCTCTTAAACCAGCAATTTTAGAAACAGGTGCTAAAGTTCAAGTTCCATTATTCATTAATGAAGGTGATGTACTTAAAATTGATACCCGTACTGGTGAATATGTTGAAAGAGTAAAAAACTAATTTCAAAAATAAATTTGAAGTGAACAATGGATATTAATCTTATAAAAAAATTAATTAAAATAGTTGAGGATAGTGAAGTAACTGAGTTTTCTGTTCAAGAAGGAGATCTTAAAATAAAGATTTCTAAAAACACATCACCAAACCAACATTTTCAATTTCAACATGTACCATCTTTTCAAAATCCTGTAGAGGAAGTTCAATCTAACGAAATAAACATTGAAGTCGCAAATAAAAAAGCAACTCAAGAATCATCAACAACAAAAAATTTACATGAAATTAAATCGCCAATTGTTGGAACATTTTATCGTGCACCATCTCCAGAGGCTGATCCTTATGTTCAAGTTGGTGATACAATTTCGAAAGGAACAATTCTTTGTATCGTAGAAGCGATGAAATTAATGAATGAAATTGAAAGTGATATTGATGGCAAAATAGTAAAAATTCTTGTTGATAACGCAACGCCAGTTGAATATAATCAACCATTGTTTTTAGTTGAACCTTTATAAATTAAGATGAGGATTTTTTGTTTAAAAAAATTTTAATTGCTAATCGTGGTGAAATTGCTTTAAGAATTATTAGATCATGTAAAGAATTAGGTATTCCAACTGTTGCTGTTTATAGTGAGGCAGATAAAGAATCATTGCACGTTATTTTTGCAGACGAAGCTGTTTGTATTGGACCAGCCTCCAGCAAAGAAAGCTATTTAAAAATTCCTGCAATTCTTTCAGCTGCTGCTATAACAGGGGCAGATGCTATTCATCCTGGTTATGGCTTCTTAGCAGAGAATGCAGATTTTAGTGATATATGTTCAGAAAATGGATTTACTTTTATTGGACCAACTGGTGATGCAATAAGAAAAATGGGAGACAAAGCATTTGCAAAAGAGACAATGAAAAAAGTGGGTGTTCCTGTCGTTCCCGGTAGTGAAGGTGTTGTAAATGATATTGAAACAGCAAAATCTATTGCAAAAGAAATTGGGTATCCGGTTATGCTTAAGGCTTCGGCTGGTGGCGGCGGTAAAGGAATGAGAATTGTTTTTCAAGAAGATGAAATTGAAAATGCATTTCAGACTGCAAGCAACGAGGCAAATGCAGCTTTCGGAAATCCTGATCTTTATTTAGAGAAATTTATTGAGAACCCAAGACACATAGAAATTCAAGTAATGGGTGATATTGATGGAAAAGTATATGCTTATGGAGAAAGAGATTGTTCTATTCAAAGGAGGCACCAAAAGTTAATAGAAGAATCTCCCTCTCCATTCATAAATGATGAAGTAAGAAAAAAAATGGAAGAAGCTGCTATACGTGGTGCAGAATCTGTAAATTATCGTGGTGCAGGAACTATTGAATTTCTTGTTGATAAACACATGAATTTCTATTTCATAGAAATGAATACAAGAATTCAAGTAGAACATCCTGTGACTGAAATGGTCAGAAATATTGATTTAATTAAAAATCAAATTTTAATTGCTGCTGGTTATGGTTTGGAAGATAAACCTAAAGAACCACGTGGGCATGCTATCGAATTTAGAATTAATGCCGAAGACCCCGATTTTAATTTTAGACCTTCTCCAGGAGTTATTGACTTTTTACATTTCCCTGGTGGTTTTGGAGTAAGGATTGATTCTCATTCTTATAATGAATATGTAATTCCTCCTTACTATGATTCTTTAATTGCAAAAATGATAGTTTGGGGAACTGATAGAATTCATGCAATAAGAAGAGCAAAACGTGCATTAGAAGAGTTTAAAATTGAAGGAATTAAAACCACAATTCCATTTCATATGCAAGTACTTGAAAATGAAAATTTTATAAATGGTAATTTCGATACATCATTTATCGAAAAATATTTCAAATAAAAAAAGAGGTAACTATGAATTTCCCAGAAAATCTTAAGTACACAAA
>CAZVBT010000336.1:0-2297 GCA_964625385.1 uncultured Melioribacter sp.
ATAATAAGATATGGTTATTATCAATATACTAAAAGAATCAATTCAAATTTCATTGCTTGTTGCAGTAATGATGATATTAGTTGATTTATTAAATGTTGTTACAAAAAATAAACTTGAATCTTTTTTTATTAATGCAAGAAAGTTTAAACAATATATTTTAGCTTCGTTAATTGGAACAGTACCTGGTTGCTTTGGTGGATTTACAAATGTTTCGCTTTACATTCATGGATTGATAAGCTTTGGTGCTCTTGCCGGAGCAATGATAGCTGTTTCTGGTGATGAAGCATTTGTTATGCTTGCGATGTTCCCAAAACATGCAATTATTCTTTTCACTGTTCTTTTTGTGATTGGTGTTTTTAGTGGCTGGTTTATAGATCTGATTATAAAAAAGTATAAAATTCCCACTTGCGAAAATTGTAAAGAAATGATTGTTCATCCTAAAGAAACACAATTTAAGCATTATATCAAAGAACATATCTGGAGACATATAATTAAAAAACATCTCTGGAAAACTGCACTCTGGACATTTGGTGCGCTTGCAATTGTTGAAATTGGATTAAAGTATTTACACCTTGAAGAATTTACTTCACAATACAAAATTGTTTTTCTAATTGTTGGAGCATTAGTTGGTTTAATACCAGAATCAGGTCCTCATTTAATTTTTGTAACATTGTTCGCACAAGGATTAATTCCATTTTCTGTTTTATTAACAAGTTCTATTGTGCAGGATGGACACGGAATGTTGCCAATGTTATCATATTCCTTTAAAGATTCAATGCTCTTAAAGTCTTTTAATTTTGTCATAGGTATTACAATTGGATTCATTCTATTTGTATTAGGAGTATGACTAAAAAAGCTATTTACTTTTAATCATAATATTTTCATTTAAATTAGGCGCCATAATTTGTGTTTTCAAATAATTTCATTTTAGCATCAGAAAACATTGGTGAAATTGTAAAAGTAAAAAATAATCACAGAAGAAAAGTAACCTCTTCCGAATGCACATATTTATATCCCTTCGATTGAAAGAGGCACTGCTACAAATCTCGATGGTGAATTTGTTTTTAATAATTTTTCATTTAGCAAACATAAATTTGTAATCAGCATAGCTGATTATGAAACAATTATACAAATTGTCGAAAAAAATATAGTATATTTAAATTTTACATTAAAACAAACAAGTATATAAATAGAACCTATTTTTGTGAAAGAAGATTTCTGTGTAACAAATTCATTTAACTTACTACAAGATATTTAAGTGTTAGAGATAAAATTTAAAATGAAACTGCATCATTAGGCAAAACTGTTGAATCAATTTTAGGGGTTTATAATTCATTGGCTGGATCTGTTGCAGATAAATCTTTAGTAAAAGGACACAGTGGTGAACGAGTGTTAAACTTAGTTAAAGGTGTAGCTCAGGAATATCAATAATGTGATGAAAGACAATCACCAACTGTTGATGTAAATAATTTTGAAAGAATTGAAATTATTAAAGATGCTACAAGTTTACTCTATGGCTCTAATGCATTGGGGTGGTGCGATTAATCTTATCCCTCCATTTCACTTTACTGACTTTAATGATTTTAATTTTGGAGGAAATGTAAATTGAGGTTATTATTCAAATAACTAACATTGGATGGATTCGTTTGGTATAGCCAATATTAATTTAAGGAAGTAAAGAATGCATTTGAAAAAGTTAAAGGGGGTAATCCAAATTTACAATTGCTAAAAGCTCAAAAAATACATGGTAATTAATTAATCATTTTTATTATATTTTTTTCAGTAACTTTTTTATTATATTTATTCTTAGAAACTGTTATGAAGCAATCTTTTATACTCAAAATATTACCTACGATTCTTTTGTTTGTTCTGGCATTCAACTTTGTTCATTCTGAAATAATAGATCAGTTTGAAGGCAAAAGCGAATGTCAGCAAACCCACGATTACTGTAAACTGGTTGAAAGTGCATCAGTTAAAACTTCAGTAAGCGATAAAACTGCAACTCAGGTTTTTGTTCAGATTGATTTTATCTGCCCGTCGTTACTGAAATTCGAACATCAGAAAGAACTTTACGAAAAACACCAGAATTTTTGTTTTTATCATTTAGTACAGCCCTCAACTTATCTTTTAAACAGAACTTTACTAATTTAATTTTAAGTCACTTCCTGATTTCAAATTAAATTTATCTTTCCTTCGGGATCAATTAATATTATTTATCAGTTAAGGAGCGCCTATGCTTAAAACTTTCTTCTTGTTCATATCAGTTTTTTTAGCGACAAATGTATATGCACAGGATA
>CAZVBT010000337.1:0-4694 GCA_964625385.1 uncultured Melioribacter sp.
CTATGAAAAAATACAAAATGAAAATTAATAGCAATGAATATGAAGTTGAAATTATTAATGTTGATGATGAAACTGCAGAGGTTTTAGTTAATGGTGAAAAATATACAATTGAAATCGAAAAAAAAGTTCAGGTTTCAAAAACACCAAAATTGGTTCGATCTGTTGCTTCTCCATCAACTGATATTGATAAATCAGTTGCAAAAACAAGTAAGCCAACAGAACAAAAAGGAGTTGGTTTTATAAAATCGCCATTACCCGGAGTAATACTTGGCATTGATGTAAATATTGGCGATGAAGTTAAAATTGGTCAGAGATTATTAGTTCTTGAAGCTATGAAAATGGAAAACAATATAAATTCGGATAAAAATGGAAAAGTTGTTTCAATTAAAGTAAAACCAGGCGATAGTGTTTTAGAAGGTGATTTACTTATTGAAATTGGAGTTTAATGATGATGAACTTTTTAGAATTTACGGCTCACGGATTTGATCAATTTATGCGATATACGGCTTTTGCAAATTTCACAATTGGTCATTTAATAATGATTATAATCGCACTAATTTTTCTTTATTTAGCTATTGCAAAAGATTATGAACCATTATTATTAGTTCCAATTGGATTTGGAATATTAGTTGGAAATATTCCTTTTCTTGAAGGTGCAAATCTTCAAATTGGTATTTATGAAAAAGGAAGTGTATTAAACTACTTATACTTTGGTGTTAGTAATGGAATTTATCCACCGTTAATTTTTTTAGGAATTGGAGCAATGACAGATTTTTCTTACTTGCTTTCAAATCCAAAATTAATTTTGATTGGTGCAGCAGCACAATTAGGAATTTTTGGTGCATACACAATTGCATTGGCATTTGGTTTTTTACCTCAGCAAGCAGCAGCAATTGGAATTATTGGTGGTGCTGATGGTCCAACAGCAATATTTCTTTCATCAAAATTAGCACCTGAACTTGTTGGTGCGATTGCAGTTTCAGCATACTCTTATATGGCATTAGTTCCTGTTATTCAACCACCTATTATGAAATTACTTACTACTGAAAAAGAAAGATTAATCAAAATGAAACCTCCTCGACAGGTAAGCAAATTAGAAAAAGTCCTTTTCCCAATTGTTGGACTTTTGCTTACCTGTTTTATTACTCCATCTGCTTTGCCTTTGCTTGGAATGTTATTCTTTGGAAATATTTTAAAAGAAAGTGGTGTAACTAAAAGATTAGCTGATACTGCAAAAGGTGCTTTGATTGATATTGTAACTATTTTAATTGGTTTAACTGTTGGGGCATCAACACAAGCAACAACATTTTTAACAGCCAAGTCAGTTGGAATTTTTACACTTGGAGCTTTTTCATTTATGATTGCTACTTTTGGTGGGGTAATGTTTGCAAAAATTATGAATCTTTTTTTGAATGATGAAAATAAAATTAATCCATTAATTGGTAATGCCGGAGTATCTGCTGTGCCAGATAGTGCTAGAGTTTCTCAAATGATAGGTTTACAATATGATCCTAAAAATCATTTGCTAATGCACGCTATGGCACCAAATGTTGCCGGGGTAATTGGTTCTGCAGTTGCCGCTGGTATATTACTTTCATTTTTTATGGGTTAATAGTTATAAACATTTATTGATAACTTTATATAAACATTAATTATACATTTTGAATTATAAATTTTACACTATCTAAATTTCATTTCAAAACAATTGTTTATATCTTTGTTTTGCAAAAAGAAAAGGAATAAATGGAAGTTCATTTTTTATTTTGGTTGATTTTTGCCGTTATATTTATTCTGGTTTTTGCTTTAGATATGATGTATGCAAGTCATCATCATGGTGAAATTAATATGAAAGCTGCAGTTATGTGGAGCGCTATTTGGATTGCAGCGGGTTTTGCTTTTTCAATTCTTATTTTTTATTACTTCCCTGATGGTCACACAAAAAGTTTTGAATATATAGCTGCTTATTTAATTGAAAAATCTTTGTCCGTTGATAATCTCTTCGTCTTCCTTTTGATTTTTAGCGCGATGAAAATTCCAGATAATCATCAACATAGAATTTTAATGTGGGGAATTATCGGAGCTGTCGTTTTAAGGATAGTTTTTATTTTAGTTGGAGTTGAGCTCTTGAAGATGTTTAGTTTTATGATTTATGTTTTTGGTTTGATTTTAGTAGTAACAGCAATAAAGATGTTACTTTCAAAAGATGAAGAAATTCATCCAGACGATAATTTCTTTGTTAAATTAACTAAAAAGTTTTTCCCTGTTAAAACAAATGTAAACACCGATCATTTTTTTGTTAAACAGAATGGTAAATTATATGCTACATTAGCTTTGATAACTTTAGTCTTGATTGAATCTACAGATGTAATTTTTGCAGTTGATTCTATTCCAGCTGTTCTTGCAATTACACACGATCCTTTTATAGCAATTACATCAAATCTTTTTGCTATACTTGGGTTGCGTTCACTTTTCTTTGCTTTGGTTGGAATATTAAATCTATTTCGTTATTTGAAATATGGAATTTCTTTTATTTTACTTTTTATTGGTGTGAAAATGTTAATTAGCGAATTTTTCCATATTCCGGTTCAAATTTCGTTAATAGTTATTATTGCAACTTTAGCAATATCAGTTTTTGCCTCTGTTGTAATTAAAGAAGAAGAAAGTAAAGTAAGAAATAAAAAGAGAAAATAATTATTGTTTTAATTCATATCCTTCAGTCTTTGCGATATAGGCAGCACAAGTAATATCACCGCTAACATTTAATACTGTTCTGCACATATCAAGTATTCTGTCAACACCAAGAATTATTGCAATTCCTTCCGGCGGAATGTTTACCATTGCTAAGACCATAACTAACAATGGAATTGAACCAGATGGCACACCTGCTGATCCAATAGCTGTTAAAACACTCATTAAGACAACAATTAATTGAACTCCAAGTGATAACTCAACCCCAAAAACTTGAGCTAAAAAAAGAACTGTTACACCTTCAAATAAAGCAGTTCCATTCATGTTCATTGTTGCACCAAGCGGTAAAACAAATCCAGTTACTTGTGATGGAATTCCTAAATTAGTTTGTGAAACAGAAATTGTAGTTGGTAATGTTGCACTACTTGAACTTGTTGAAAATGCTGTTAAAATAACAGTTTCAATTTTCTTAAAGAATTTTATTGGATTATACCTTGCTAATAATTTTATCAGTAAAGAAAAAGTACCTAAAAAATGTAACGTTAAACCAATTAGAACAGTTAAAACGTACATACTTAAAGCAACTAGTAAATCAAAACCAAAGCGGGAAGTAACACTAAAGATTAAAGCAAAAACTCCGTAAGGTGCAAGTTTCATTGCTATGTTGATAACTTTTACAGTTACTTCGTTAATAGCTTCAAGAATTTTTATTAGCGTATTTGCTTTCTCTTTGTCTATTAATGTTAATGCAATGCCAACAATTAAAGAAAAGAAAATTAAAGCAAGCATATCAGGGTTTGGTTTTGCAATTGCTGCAACAGGATTTCGGGGAATGATATTTACTAAAGTTTGAATCCCAAATTCATTTTTTTCTGTCGTTGCTTTTATATCACTTGCCTGTGTTTTAAACGATTCCATTAAACTTATTTTTGTCTCTTCTGGAAGATAATCGCCAGGACGAATTATATTTGCTAGAATTAATGCAATTAAAACTGCAAAAACAGTTACAACAAGAAAATATGATATAGTCCTAAATCCAATTCTTCCAAGTTTTTTTAAATCACCTATCTGTGCAACTCCAAGAGATAAACTTGCAAATACAAGCGGAATTACCATCATTATTAAGAAATTTAAAAATATTTTACCCAATGGATCGGTAATATATGTTTGAATAAAGTTTGTTGTATAGGAATCTCTTGAAGTAAAATTTATAATAACACCAAGTACAGCACCAGAAATTAATCCTATAAAAATTTTTGAGTGTCGGCTCATTTTAATTTCCTTAATTTTGATTGTAACTTTAAATGCAATTATAAAACTTTTAATCTTAAAATGAAGTTTTATTTTGTCTAAATAGTAAAATATTTCTTAACAAAAAGATGAATTGATATGAAATCAAAAAAGTTACTTGTAATTCTTTTGTTATTCGTAACAAACATATTTCCTCAGGACTTGGGCGAAAATTACTGCTCTTCTATAAAATCAATTATAATTAAAGATTTATTAAAATCTTCAAAAGTTACTTATCCTGGTGATAGTAATATCGATGTTACTTATTATAGATTGAATCTTAAAGTAACAGCCAATCCAAACTTTTTAGAAGGTAAAATTACAGTCAAAGCCAAACCAACTATTAACAGTTTATCTCAGTTTTATCTTGATTTGAAAAATAACATGACTGTTTCTAAAGTATTATCAAATTTGCAAAACTTAAGTTTTGTGCAAACAATTGATCACAAATTAGCGATTACACTTGAAAGAAATTATACTAAAGGTGAAGAATTTTCTGTTGATGTTTACTACAGCGGAGTTCCAACAGCTGGTACAGGAACTATTAGTAGTGCTTCATTTTCATTTTATGATAATGGAGCTCAAAAAGTAACAATTGCATCTTTAAGTGAACCTTATGGCGCAAGAGACTGGTGGCCAAGTAAAGATACACCTGCTGATAAACCAGATTCATCAGAAGTTGTTGTTACTTGTGCAAGTAATTTATATGCAGTATC
>CAZVBT010000338.1:0-3653 GCA_964625385.1 uncultured Melioribacter sp.
TGAAAAAGTACAGCAGCAACCTGGTAAACCAACGGTTTTTGGAAGAGATGAAAACAAATTTGTTTTTGGAATGCCAGGTAATCCTGTTTCTTCTTTTTTTGTTTTTGAATTTTTTGCAAAAGAACTTTTAGCTGGAATGCTAGCCCTAAAAAGATATTTCAATGAATTAACCCTTGAACTTGCAGAAGATTATAAAAGAAAAAGAAGTGAAAGACTTGGCAGAATTCCTGTCAAAATAGATAAAGATGGAATGGCCGTTCCAATTGAATATCATGGCTCTGCTCATATTAATTCATTATTAAATGCTGATGGAATAATCTCAATTCCTGTTGGTGTAATTGAATTAAAGAAAGGGACAAAAGTAAATGTTAGATCAATTTGGTAGAGAAATAAATTATTTCAGAATTAAAATATTGGTGGTTAAATGAAAAATAAGATTAATTAAAAAGAATAAATCAGATTTAGAAAAGGTTAATTATGAATTTTGAATTTGATGAAATAAATAAATTTGTTGTCTCTGTAAATATTTCGAGAGAAAAAGGAATAAGTAAAACTCCAGAAGAAAAAGTTGTACTAAATGAATTCGGCGTTGTTGGCGATGCTCATTCAGGCTCCTGGCATAGACAAGTTAGTTTACTTGCCCAAGAAGATATAGATAGGTTTTCTTTACTCGATGCCGAAGGAAGAAAATTTTCACCTGGCGAATTTGCTGAAAACATTACTACAAATGGTATCGATTTCAAAAAAGTGTCTGTCCTTGATAGATTAAAAATTGGTGATGTTGAATTGGAAATTTCTCAAATTGGTAAAAATTGTCATGGAGATGGTTGTGCTATTTTTATAGAAGTTGGAAAATGTGTAATGCCAAAATCTGGTGTGTTTGCAAGAGTAATTAAAGGTGGGACAATTAAAAAGAATGATAAGATTGAATATTTTCCTCGCCCATTAAATATTAAAATTATAACATTAAGTGATCGTGCTTCAAAAGGTGAATATGAAGATAAAAGTGGTCCAACAATTATTGAATTACTTAAAGAATATTTTGACAACAAAAGATGGCATGTTGAATATGAATATAAATTAATTCCCGATGACAAAATTTTATTAGATAAAGAATTGAATGAATCTCTGGTTAAAAATACAGATATAATATTCACAACTGGTGGAACAGGAATAGGGCCGCGAGATTTTACACCCGATGTTATAGAAAAATTTGCAGATAAAATTATTCCAGGTATAATGGAAAATATACGAATGAAGTATTGTGAAAAAATTCCTTCATCGTTACTAAGTCGTTCAATCGCAGCAGTAAAAAATGAAATTTTAATTTTTGCTCTTCCAGGAAGCGTAAAAGCTGTTAAAGATTACTTAAGTGAAATAACAAGAATTTTGGAACATGCAATATTAATGCTACACGGCTTGGGTCATTAGTTTTCAATACTATCATCTTTAACCCATAAATAATAATTCATAATTGCAAATTGTGAATTGATATTTATTGATTGTGAAAATCAGAGTTAGAGTGATGAAATTTTTTTATCACAAATAAATTTATAATAAAAAGTTGTAGAGACGCGGTATGCTGCGTCTCTACTCAGTTAAAATTAAATTTCAAAAAGCTGTAATAACACCCACAGCAAATTGACCATATTTTACTTTAAAGTTGTATGTAAATTCACCAATTAATCTAAAATTTCTTTTTAATAGATAACCTAAACTCAAAGTTCCTGTTTGATAATCGTACGTATCAAAATCGGAATCGATCCAATTATAAAGCGCAACAGCATACCACTTACTTTCATCACCTTTTGGTGTGTAAATCAATTCACCAAATCCACCATTAGTTTTAATTTCTTTGTTTGTTCCAAAAGCATTGTCATCTTTACGCATACCATACTGAAAATTCAACTCAAGTTGATCTTTTAGTTTTAAAGTTAAATCCGGACCAAACATATTAAAACTATTTGTTACTGAATTATTAGCACCAACTTTTTCTTTCCCAAGATAACCAAAAACACCAATACGAAAATCATCAGAGATATCTTGAGAAATTCTTCCAAAGAAATTTTTGTATTTATCATCATCAAAATTTCTGAAGCTATTAGCAGCTCCTATTCCAGTTCCATTTAGAACTTCAATAATTAAATCTGTTTTTGTAGGCAAACCATAAGTTAGCATCAGTCCACGGTCATAAGTTAAGTTCGCTTTTGATAATCCTGGTTTTAATCGGTACAATTGATAGTCTTCAAAAGTTAGTCTTAATTCTCTTTTGAAAAGTGGATCTGAAACCTGGAATTGACCGATATATAAATCTAAATCCTGATCAAATAAATTATTAAACATAATAAAAGCATCTTCAATTCCCGTTACTTCTCCTCTTTCACTAAAAAAGAAATAAAAGTAATAAGAAACATTTTTAGTTAAAGCTCCACCAGAAAGAAATTTTAATAAATAAGGAGCTGTGAAATCAAGTTTTTCTGAATTCTTATTATTGTAAGTAACATAACCTTCCAATCTTAATGCAAGTGGAAATTCTCTAATTAAAGAAAGTTGATCATCTCCTGTATCGATGAAATATCTTGGAGCTTCTTTTTCTGCAAGAACAAATCCATTACCAGCAAATTCATCACCGTACGGTTTTAATTTTGGGAATGGTGAATGGCAAGTTTGACAACTCATATTATATTTTCTTGCAAATGCTGGAATTGCAAAAGTATATTCTTGTAAAAGAAGAAATGAAAATATTATTAGCAATACAGCTGAAAAATATTTTTTCATAATTAGCCTCATTGTAAAATAGTAATTTCTGTTGAGTGTTTATTTACTTCTATAATTTGAGATTCACTTACTGGAACACCAAGAAAATCTGCAACTGGTTTTACTAACAATTGATAATTTAAAGTTGCTGTAACTTTTAATTTACCAGGAGAAATATTATCTGGAACTTTGAAGGTGTATGTTTCCACTTTTGTTTCTCTTGGACCAATTCTATAATCTACACCAAAGGAAGCCGTGTTCCATTGTTGTATAGTCATTCTTCCTTGAGGATCAAAATAAGGCATTCTAAAAATTCTATCGCCTATAGGAATTCCATCTCGTTGAACACCTTTAAAATTTGGATCATTTAAAGCAATCCCCATATCTTGATATGAAAGAACATCTGAACCAATTAAATATTCTTCACCTGGAAAACCTTTTTTATCCACTGGCAAGTGATAAACGTTTCCTTTTTCATCAGCAGCTTCTACATGCAGCCAAAGAATTCTATCTTCAACTGAACCAGTTGGAAACTTGTGACCAGTTTTTTGATTAAATAAAGCAACAGTAAATTTAACAACTGAACCAGGTTCTACTTCTTTAATATCAGGATTAATTCTTAACTCAATTACACCTCTTACTTTTCCGGGATCATGAGCACCATGAAATAAATGAAGTCGTGCATCAGAATAAGTCTTTCCCATTGAGGCAGTTTGAAATTCCGCTTTTGGCATATGGCAATCCTGACATCGCACACCCTCTTTATAGTAAGGTCCCTCTTTCCATTCAAGATGAGTTGATTTTACCCAGGCATTGTAAGGAGATTTCTCATTATGGCAAATACCACAAAAATCACCAGTCTTCATAATTGGATTAACTTCAATTTCATGTGCTGG
>CAZVBT010000339.1:0-12853 GCA_964625385.1 uncultured Melioribacter sp.
AAAACATTCTTTTTATTATAAATGCATTTAATGAGTGGAAAATAAAATCAAATAATAATTTCAAATTATTTGTCATTGGTGATGGTGAAGAAAATATTAATGTTCAAAAATATGCTAATGAATTAAAGTTCAGAAATGATATTATATTTTTTAACTTCAAAGAGCAAGAAGAATTATTTAATATATTAAAAGAAGTAAAGTATTTATTTATGGCATCGAAACTTTATGAAAATGCACCAATGACTTTGCTGGAATCAATTTCGTTAAATATTTTACCAATTGTTCCAAATCTTGGTGGTATGAAAGAAACCGTTCAAGATGTTTTTCAATTTGGCAAAGTTTATGAGAAAAACAATATAGATTCTTTTATAAATAATATAGAACAAATGGAATCGGAATATTTAATTGAGTTAGATAAGTTGATCAAGAGAAAAACCTTTCTTTTTGAAAACTATGGTGTTGAAGCATATTATAAAAAATTATTCATCCTTTATTCAGATTTATTAAATAAAAATAAGACTATAAAATATGATTGATGTATCAATAGTAATTATTACTTGGAATGCAAAAAAATTTTTAGGAAGACTTTTAGAATCGATTAAAAAATATTCATCAGGCTTTACTTATGAAATTATTATTGTTGACAATAATTCAACTGATGGAACAATTGAATATCTAAAAGAAAATCATTCTGAAATAAAACTAATAAGAAATGAAAAAAATCTTGGTGTGGCTAAAGCAAGAAAAAAAGGAATGCAATCAACTGTTGGTAAGTATGTCCTGATTTTAGATGTTGATATGGAATTAATTGAAAATTCAATTAAAAAATTACTTGATTTTATGAATGAGAAAAAGGATGTTGGTTTAGTTGGTTCAAAGTTAGTTTATTCTAACCGAGAGCTTCAATATTCTTGTAAAAAATTTCCAAGTATATTTTCATTGCTTGCAAGACGGCTTGATTCAATTGAGTTTGTTAGAAATTCTAAAACATTAAAAAATCATTTAATGTCAGATTGGGATCATAATGAAGTTAAAGAAGTTGACTATTTAATTGGTGCGTGTCAATTCATAAGAAGAGATGTTATTGAAAAAATTGGATATTATGATGATACAATTTTTTACGGCCCTGAAGATATTGATTATTGTATTAGGGTTTGGAGAGCGAATTGGAAAGTGGTTTATTATCCCTTAACAACAATTATACATTTCGAACAACGAATAACAAAAACATCTTTTTTTTCAAAAATTACCATCAAACATTTTATGGGAATTTTATATCTGTTCAAAAAATACAAATGTAAATTATCAAGAACTGCGTAAAAGAAATAAACAGGTTTTAACAATCGAAAAATTATCTAAAAACATTTTTTCACTCTCTTTTGGTCAAGCTGCTGCATTCCTGACTAATTTTATTGCAATTGTTTTTGCAATAAGAATTTTAGGTGTAGAGAATTACGGTATGTTCAGCAGTGTTTTAGCTGTTGTTAGTATTTTATCTAAACTTGTTGATTTTGGTATTGAACCAATTATTTTCCGTGAGCTTTCTAAAGACAATAAATCATTTCGTTTGTTCAATGCCGGCTTGAATTTAAGATTTTTACTATTTTTACTTTTAATTATTGGTTATAATATTGTTGCACCTTTTTTGAACTTAACCAAAAATGAAATTTTACTCTCAAATATTTTATTCTTTACTATTATTTTTTCAACTAAAACTTTTGTTGTGCGAGAGTTGCTTTCAACTCCATTTAAAGTAAATCTCAAAATGCATTATCCAATGGTTCTTTCTTTAATTGATAATTTGCTTTTGTTGTTTTTAATTGTGGCAATTAAATTCATTAAAGAGCCATTAATTTATTTCACAATTGCATATACTGTTTCAAATCTTCCAGGTTTCATTTTTTCATTTTATTTCTTAAAGAAAAAATTTAACTACGTTTATGAATTTACTTTTGATAACTCGAAATGGTTGTTAAAAGAATCATTACCAATGTTTGGATTTGTAATATTAACAAATATTTTTCTTCAGATTGACATTGTAATACTAAATATTTTGAAAGGTAGTTATGAGGTTGGAATTTATTCGGCTGGTGTAAGATTAACTATGCCTTTAAGTATTATTCCAAATGCAATAGTGATGACTGTATTTCCAAAGTTAGTTCGAAAATTAAAAGACAATGAAAGTACAGAGTATATAACAAATTTTGTAATAAAAATATTACTTTTTATTTCTTTTTCGATGGCAGCTGTTTTTAGTTTTGAGTCTAAAGAAATTGTTAACTTATTATTTGGTAAACAATATATTGCATCTTCACTTTCAGCATCAATTTTATATTGGTGTCAGGTTTTTATTTTCTTTTCTACATATTCTTTATCATATTTAATTGCAAGTAATAATCAAAAATATAATTTCATTTATAGTTTAATTCAGGTTATAGTAAATTTATTTCTATGTTTTCTTTTAATTCCAAGTTACTCATACTTTGGTGCAGCAATTGCCAAATTAGCAGCAAGTTTTTTGTCATTTGTTTTTGTACTAATTTCTCTATATAAATTAAACTTTGAGTTATCACTTGGTAAGTCTAAACTAATTTTATGGATTGTATTGCTTAGTATTATTTTGTATATCATATCCATATTACCAATATATTTTTATTTAGCATTATCAGTTTTAATAATTATTCTTGTAACAATAGTTACAAAATATTATGAGGATAAAGAATTGTTGATATTTTTTAAGCTTATTAAAAAAGAGAAACTAGGATTAAAATTAATCGGGTTTATAAATAAAAAAATTAGTTTTTAAAAAATATATTGACAGTAAAATAAATAATTTTAATCTCGTTTATATTTCATAAATCCAAACTCAACAGCAGCATCGCAAAAATCATAAATAACTTTTTCTGAAATTTCTTTTTCAGCTTCAAGCGGTTCATACTGATAAAACCAGATTGAATTATACCCTTGCTCTTTAGCAGCTTTGAATAATGTTCTGAAGTGTGATGAATCTTCATGAGCGGCAATCCACAACATTGAAAATTTATCACTTAAAAAATTTTTCCATTCGATCCAGCTTTTAACCTGGTCTTCTCCATTTTTATCTTGTGAACCATAACCCGTGTATGAAATCTTATCAACCAATCTTTCCAATTTTTTTGCTCTATACTCGTTTATTTCACCAAGAAAAATTTTTGATTTTGGATACAATCCTTTTTCAGCAAATATTGTTATTAATTTTGATATACCTATGAAAGAAAATTTTCTGCTGATTGGTTCATCAAAATAATAAGCATAAACATTACCTAATGAATTAATGTTTTCCCAGAACCATTTTTCTCTATTCAGGTAATCGGGGAAATAAATTTGTTTAACAATATGATCTGAATCGTAATCTGAATTTTTAATGCTATCATACCAGACATCACCATAAGGTGCAGCAACAAGCAAATAATTAAATCCAAATTCATTTTTAAGTTGATTTAACTTTTGTGTTGAACGTAATCTGTTTTCATGCGGCCAAATTCCAATAACTTTTCCTTCAACAGGTTCATATTTATGAAATTGTGCTAATATATTTAAGTGAATTAAAATAGTTACGATTGAAAATATCAATTTCATTTTTAATCCTTCTGTTATTAGTAAAATACAATTAAGTGGTTAATAAAACATATATTTGCAAAAAAAAATTTTGCTATGGATGTTTCAATTATAATAATAAATTATAATTCAACAGATTATTTAATAAAATGTGTTGAGTCAATATACAGATTTACTAAAGAAATATCCTTCGAAGTAATAATTATTGATAATGGTTCGAATGAGTTTGATGAAAAAAAGTTTTTATCAGATTATCAGGATATCAGACTTATTAAAAACAAAAACAATGTTGGATTCGCAAAAGCAAATAATAAAGGTATTGACTTTGCAACAGGCAAATATATTTTATTTCTTAACAACGATACTTTATTAACAGAAAACACAATTAAGAAAGTTTTTGACTATGCCGAAAAATTTAATCTCGATGTTTTTATTGGTTGTCAATTGTTAAATGCAGATTATTCTAAACAGGAATCCATAGTTGAATTTCCAAATGTTTGGAATGGATTTACTGAAAATTTTTTTCTTTATAAAATATTTCCAAAATCAAAAACATTTAACAAGTATTATCAAAATGAAATAAATTATTCTCATCCGATAGAGGTAGATGTTATAAAAGGCGCCTTCATGTTTTGTTCTTCTGATGGAATAAAAAAACTTAACGGCTTCGATGAAAGATTTTTCTTTTACTCTGAAGAAACCGACTTATGTTATCGTTTTAAACAAAATGGTGGAAAAGTAATCTTTTTACCAAATGAAAAAATAATTCACTACGGTGGAGTTTCTACAGATAGCAATTTATGGTTTAAATTTAAAAATCAAACAATGGGAAAAATTCAGTTTTATCAAAAACACTTTAAAGGATTTAGATTCATTGTTGTTTTAGCCATTCATTTTTGCGGATTGTTTTTAAGAGGAATTCTTTTTTCATTTATCGGATTATTTACTTTAAATAAAAATGTTTTATTAAAAGGTTATTATTTTTTTCGGCAATTATTTGTGTATCCAAAAAATTTATTTAAATAAAATTGAATAAGAAAATTTTATACATAGCGCCTAAAATTCCATTCCCTCCAAATGATGGTCACACTAAAAGTATGTTTGGTTTTATTAAAGCGACTTTTAAAATCGGTTATAAAATTGACTTAATATGTTATACACAAGAAAAAAAACCTCAGGCAGAATTAAATAAAATATGCAATACATTCTATCTTGAAATTTCAACCCCAAATAACATATTAGATTTAATAAAAAATATTTTTTCAAATGTACCTTATAATCTTGCAAAGTATAAAAGAAAAGAGTTACTAAACTTTTTGGATAAGCACTTAGAAAATTATGAATACGATTTTATAATCATCTTTAATGCACACATGGGTTGGATTGTTGATTTTCTTAAAGCCAAAACAAAATCTAAATTAATTTTAAGAGAAGAAAATTTAGAACTTTCTATAATGGAAAAATATTATCAGAATCAAAAAAATATTCTCTTAAAAATTTTTGCATGGCTTCAGTATAAAAAGTTTTTAAAGTATGAACCATCATTATGCCAAAAGTTTGATGCATGCTTTATGATAAGCTCTCAGGACAAAAAAAAACTTTTGAATTACTCAACCAATATAAATGCGATTGTTATAAATTCCGGTGTTGATGATGATTTGTTTAGATTAAAAAAAATTAATGTTAATAAATATTCGATATTTCATATAGGTTCACTAAATTGGTATCCAAATCTTGATGGATTAATGTGGTTTTTAGATAAAGTCTTTCCTAAAATCATCTCTAAAGAACCACAATGCAAATTATTTATTTATGGCAGCAAATTACCAGAAGATGTTTTATTAAAAGATGAAATAAAAAATCATATTGTGAATGTTGGATTTGTTGAAAATCTTTGGCTTGAATTAAGCGATAAACAAATTGCAATTGTTCCTTTAAGAATTGGAAGTGGTATTAGAATTAAAATTATAGAATTATTAGCTGCTGGTAATGCTGTGGTTTCAACTTCAATTGGTGCTGAAGGAATTGGATTAACAAATAAACAAAATATATTAATTGTTGATGATGAAAATATTTTTGCAGATGTAATTTTAAAATTATTTAATGAAGAATATGAAATTAAAAATATGATTGATACTTCTAAAAACTTTATTAGAAAAAATTACAGTTGGAAAATTATTTCTCAAAAAATTGAATCTGAATTAAACAATTTAATATAATGCCAGAAATATCATTAATAATATTTATAATAAACTTGTTGCTTTTACTCAATTCATTTTTGGTTTATCCGATTGTGGTTCATCTATCTCATGGCAGAAGAAAAGATAAGAAAAGTAAAAACCGGCACGAACCATCTGTCTCTGTTGTTATTGCAGCATACAACGAAGAAAAAGTAATAGGAAATAGAATTGAAAATATTGCTTCACTTGAATATGATTTTAACAAAATTGAAGTATTAATTGGCTCAGATAATTCAATTGATAAAACAAACGATATTCTAATTTCATACACCGAAAAATACAATTGGTTAAAAGTTTTTCTGTTCAACGAAAGAAAAGGTAAAGCAGGAATAATCAATGAGTTGATTGATAAGACAAAAAATGAAATTATAGTTTTTACTGATGCAAATACAATATTTCAAAAAAATGCTTTAAGTGAATTAGTTAATGATTTTTTTGATCCTCAGGTTGGCGGTGTTTGTGGTAAACTAATTCTTGTTGAAAACCAGAATACAATGAATGAAAGTAATGAAGAATCAAAATATTGGTTTTATGAAAATATAATCAAAACAGCTGAAGGTGAAGCCGGAATTTCTTTTTCGGCCAATGGTGGAATTTTTGCTATAAGAAAAAATTTATTCGAAAAAATTCCCGTTGATAAACCCGTAACCGATGATTTATTTATTTCACTTTCTATAGTTAAAAAAGGTTACAAATTTAATTTTGCTAAAAATGCTTTAGCGTTTGAAGAAATTAGTAAAAATGTTCAGGATGAATACAATCGTAAAGTAAGATTTAGCGCAACAAACTTCCAAACATTAATTCATTTTAAAGAATTGCTTTTTGGGAAAAACAAATTATTAGCTTATGCTTTTTTTTCCCATAAAGTTACACGTTGGTTTCTGCCTTTGATTCTTACCTTGTTATTCTTTTCAAGTTGGTTGTATGCAAGTTATTCAGTAGTTGTTTTTTTAATTTTTTCATTACAAATATTTTTTTACTTCTTTGCTTTAATTGGATTTATTTTTGCAAAACTAAAATTTAGAGTTAGCTTGTTTTCTATTCCATTTTATTTTATAGTTTCTAATCATGCTGTTGTTAATGGGTTTTTAAAATTTATAAAAAATAAACATTCAGTAATCTGGGAAACAACTAAAAGATGAATAGTTATGATATAATTATTGTTGGCGCTGGAATTGTAGGTCTTGCAACCGGTGTTAAAATTTTAGAAAAAAATTCATCATTAAAAATATTACTACTTGAAAAAGAAAACGATATTGCTAAACATCAAACTGGTAATAACAGCGGAGTTATTCATTCTGGAATTTATTACAAACCAGGAAGTCTAAAGGCTAAGAATTGTACTATTGGTTATGAAATGCTAATAAACTTTTGCAACGAGTATGAAATAAAATACGATATAAGTGGTAAATTGATTTTAGCAACAAATGAAAATGAAATTCCAATTATGAAGAACATTTACGAGCGTGGAATCCAAAATGGTTTGAAAGATTTAAAAATTCTTACTAAAGAAGAAATAAAAAAAATTGAGCCACATGCAAAAGGTGTTGCCGCTATTCACGTTCCGCAAACAGGAATTATAAATTACACTGAAGTTTCAAAAAAATATTTATCATTTATAAAAGAAAATCATGGTGAAATATTTTTTAATGAAAATGTTATTGATATTAAAATTGTAAATGGTACTACAACTGTAACAACAAACAAAAATAAATATTATTCGAAAATTGTTGTTACTTGTTCTGGTTTGCAATCAGATAGACTTGCAAAGTTGACTCACAAAAAATTGAATTACAGATTAATTCCATTTCGTGGTGAATATTACAAATTGAAAAAAGATTCACATCATTTAGTAAAAAATTTAATTTATCCGGTACCAGATCCTTCATTTCCATTTTTAGGTGTTCACTTTACAAGAATGATAGATAACGAAGTTGAATGTGGCCCAAATGCTGTTTTAGCTTTTAAGCGGGAAGGTTATTCAAAATTTAGTTTTTCTTTAAAGGATACAATTGATACTTTCACTTGGAAAGGCTTTCACATTGTAATGAAAAAACATTGGCAAACTGGTTTGGGTGAATTTTATCGTTCATATAACAAAAATGCATTCGTGAAAGCGTTAAAGAAATTAATTCCTGAAATAGAAAAAAATAATTTAATAAAAGGTGGAGCTGGTGTTCGCGCACAGGCATGTTTAAGTGATGGTTCATTAATAGATGATTTTCTTTTCATGGAAGATAAAGGTGTAATTCATGTTTGTAATGCACCTTCGCCAGCTGCAACAGCTTCTTTATCAATCGGTCAAACAATTTCTCAAAAAGTATTTTCTCAATTAAACTGAAAATTTAATGGATAAAAAAGTTGAAAAAATTTTAGTTCTTATTACAGATTTTATAACAATAAACTTAGCCTGGTTTATTTATTTCTACCTTCGTGTAGAAACTGGTTGGTTTGAATTAATTTCTCAACCCGATTTCTTCCTACCAATGGTTGCTGTTTATTTTTATTGGCTTATAGTATTCACATTTGTTGGAATGTACAGAACATGGTTTGCTTCTTCGCGGTTTGATGAAATTAATACTTTATTCAAAGCATCATTCGTTGGAATCTTTATAATCTTTTTTCTGATACTCTATGATGATTATTTACGTGGTGTACAGAATGCAAATCGATTTTACATCTTTTTCTATTGGATAATTTTTCTTTTTGTTGTTGGCTTTGGTAGAATTTTTATTAGAAGCATTCAAAGAAATTTATTAATCAAAGGAATTGGAAGAAGAAACGCATTAATAGTTGGTTTTAACGATAAAGCAAAAGAAGTGTGCGATTCGATTATCAGATTTCGTGAACTTGGTTTGGATTTAGTTGGATTCATTGCAACTGATGAAAATGATGTAGGTAAAGAATATAAAAATCTCAAAGTAATTGATTATGAAAAGAATCTTGAGAAAGTGATTGATGAAAACAATGTTAAAAACATAATTATTTCCTTAGGAAGAAATGATGAAGATATAATTATGGATGTAATTGAAAGATGTGGTGAAAGAGAAATTGAAATAAAGATGGTCCCAGATCTTTATGATATTATTAGTGGGCAAGCAAAAGTTTCTCAAATCTACAGTTTCCCATTAATTGATGTAATGCCGGAACTTATGCCCGAATGGGAAAAAAAATTAAAACGTTTAATGGATATTATTCTTTCTTTTTTACTTTTAATAATTTCTGCACCAATTACTTTGGTAACTGCTATTTTAATAAAATTAGATTCACCTGGGCCGGTATTTTATCGTCAAGAAAGAATGGGTTTACATGGAAAAATATTTCGTATTGTAAAATTTAGAACAATGTTTGTAGATGCTGAAAAACATACAGGACCTGTTTGGTCAACAAAAGATGATCCGCGTGTTACACGAGTAGGAAAATATGTCCGCAAATTTAGGCTTGATGAAATTCCACAAGCTTATAATGTTCTAAAAGGTGATATGAGTTTTGTTGGACCGCGACCGGAAAGACCATTCTTTGTAGAAAAACTTTCTAAAGAAATTCCTTTGTACAAAAGAAGATTAAAAGTGCGTCCCGGTATTACTGGCTGGGCGCAAGTTAAACATAAATATGATGAATCAATTGAAGATGTAAAAGTTAAACTGCGTTATGATTTGTTTTATATTGAAAATATGAGTTTGAGAATGGACTTTAAAATAATTTTTAGAACAATTTTTGTCGTATTCTTTGGGAAAGGACATTTTGGAAAATGAAAGCATTAGTCATAATTCCTACTTATAATGAAATTCATAATATTAAAGAACTTATTAAAGTTATTTTAAATTTATATCCCGAGATAAATATTCTTGTTGTTGATGATAATTCTCCGGATGGCACTGCAAATTATGTATTTGAATTATCACAAAAAGATTCAAGAATATTTTTGATTAAACGCGGTGGTAAACTTGGTCTTGGTACTGCTTACGTTGAAGGATTTAAATTCATGTTAAAGAATAATTATGATGTTGCAATTCAAATGGATGCTGATTTTTCTCATGACCCCAAAGAAATAAAAAACTTTTTAGAAAAAATAGAAGACTATGATTGGATAATTGGAAGTCGTTACATCAATGGTGTTCGTGTTATTAATTGGCCAATAAGAAGATTACTGCTTAGCTATTTTGCGAATTACTATTCGAGAATAATAACTGGAATGCCAATAAAAGATGGAACAGGTGGATATAAATGTTTTAAAAGAAGAGTTTTAGAATCAATTAATCTTGATAACGTTCATTCAAATGGATATTCATTTCAAATTGAAATGAATTTTAAAGCTTTTAAAAAAGGATTTAAATATTTAGAACATCCAATTACATTTGTTGATAGAGTTCAAGGATCATCAAAGATGTCAAAAAGAATTGTACGAGAAGCTGTTTTAATGGTTTGGAAACTAAGGTTTAAAAGTATTTTTGGTTTATTAGATTAAATTTATGATTGACCTTTCAATTATCATAGTAAATTATAATGTAAAAGAATTTGTTCTCAATCTTCTCGAATCTATTTACAAAGCTAAAAATTCACTTTCTCTTGAAATCTTTGTTGTGGATAATAATTCTACTGATGGAAGTATTGAAGCAATATCAGAAAAATTTCCTGAAGTAAAATTAATTCAAAACAAAAAAAATGTTGGATTTGGTGCAGCTAATAATCAAGCATTAAAAATCGCAACAGGGAAATATTTGTTGATGATAAATCCTGACACTATTGTAAAAGAAAATACATTCGTTAAGATGATTAAATTTTTTGAAGAAAATGAAAATTGTGGAATAGCTGGTTGTAAAGTTTTAAATGTTGATGGTTCACTTCAATTAGCTTGCAGAAGAAGTTTTCCGGGACCATGGACTTCATTTACAAAAGTAATGGGTTTAAGTTCACTTTTTCCTAAAAGCAAAATTTTTGCTAAATATAACTTGACTTATCTTGATGAAAATAGGACTTACGAAGTTGATGCTGTAAGTGGTGCATTTATGATGATGAGAAAATCTGTTTACGATAAAATTGGTGGTTTCGACGAACAATTTTTTATGTATGGTGAAGATTTAGATTTATGCTACAGAACTCAAAAAGCTGGTTATAAAGTTTTTTATTTTCATGAAACAGAAATTATTCATTACAAAGGTGAAAGCACAAAACGAAGCAATGTTGATGAAACAAAATTATTTTATGATGCAATGCATCTTTTTGTTCGTAAACATTTATCTACGTCTTTTATTGTTGAATTGATTTTACAATTAGCAATTCTATTTAGAAAAGTTTTTGCATTTGCAAATGTCTATAAGATAGTAATCTTATCATCATTATTAGATTTTTTACTTTTTTCAATAGCAATAATCTTATCAGAAAAATTTTATTTACTTCCGCGTACACATGGGTTCCCTTACTATGCTTTGCCCTGGGTATATTTCCTACCTTCTTTGTTTCAGGTTATTATTTCTTTTTTAGTTGGAGCTTACAAAAAAAATTCCTTGTTAATTTTTAGAACTATTTTATCACTTATCGTTGGATTAATTTTTCTCTCATCAATAACTTTTTTCTTTAAGCAATTTGCATTTAGTCGCGCTGTAGTTTTATTAGTTTTTTTTGCATCTCTAATAACATTTTCTTTTTATAGAATATTTCTCAAAGTTGTTTTTAAGATTGGTCTGGACATAGACACTAAAAAATCGAAAACATTAATTGTTGGCACAAATAAATATTCAAATGAAATTTCAAATAAGCTAAAATCAAATGTTAACAAACTTTTTGAAATAGTTGGATTCATTGGGTTAGAGCAAAAAAATATTGGAAAAAAAGTTGGCGATTATAGAATTCTTGGGTCAACAGAAAATTTAAAAAAGTTAATTATTGATAATAAAATTGAAAAAGTAATTTTTGTTTCGGAAGAATTATCTTTCAATCAAATGTTTGCTGTGGTTTCAGAATGCCAAGGAACAAATGTGGAATTTTTAGTTGCTGGAAAAGAGATGGATTATTTAGTAGGAAAATCATCTATTACAATACTTGATGATATTCCATTGTTAAAAGTGCAATATAATGTTTCGATGTTAAGTAATAGAATTATAAAAAGAATATTTGATTTAACTTTATCTTTTCTGTTTTTGATATTGCTCTATCCATTTATATATTTGTTTTATAAAATAAGCACGCGTAAGAGCAGCTTTATAAATTTTGTGTTAAAAATTCCAAGTGTGTGTGTTGGTAAATTTAGTTTAGTCGGTCCATATAAATCATCATTCTATGATAATCTCTATGTTGGCAAAATTGGATTGACAGGTTTTTGGTTCACAGAAAGTGTTGATTTAAATGACAATGATGAACTGAAAAAACTCGATATTTACTATGCAAAGAATCAAAGCGTTTGGCTTGATGTTGAAATTTTAGGTAAATCATTTTCAAAAATGTTTTTTAAGGCGGAGTAAAAAATGGCAAAGAACGTTCTCGATTTCGAAAAACCAATTATCGAACTCGAAAACAAAATAGAAGAAATGAGAAAGCATGAAACAATGCTTGATATTTCGAAAGAAATTAAGACTCTTGAAGATAAAGTTTTTCAATTAAAAGAATCAATTTATAATAATCTTACAAGATGGCAACGAGTTCAACTTGCTCGTCATCCGGAAAGACCTTACACACTCGATTACATTTACATGATGACAACAGATTTCATCGAACTTCATGGTGACAGAAATTATAAAGATGATCATGCAATTGTCAGCGGTTTGGCAAAAATTGATAATCAAAAAGTTATGATAATTGGTCATCAAAAAGGAAGAGATACAAAAACAAATTTGTATAGAAATTTTGGAATGCCAAATCCGGAAGGCTATCGAAAAGCATTAAGGATGATGAAACTTGCAGAAAAATTTAATATTCCAGTAATAACAATGCTTGATACACCGGGAGCTTATCCTGGTATTGAAGCTGAACAACGTGGACAAGCAGAAGCTATTGCGCGCAATCTTCTTGAAATGAGC
>CAZVBT010000340.1:0-8123 GCA_964625385.1 uncultured Melioribacter sp.
ACCGATGCAATTCAATCAGTGCTTTCACAAAATACAAAATATAAATTCAATTGCATTGTTGTTGATAATTATTCAACAGATGGCACAACAGAAAAGATAAAAGAACTTGCCGAAAAAGATAAAAGATTAATTCACATAATCCCCGAAAGAAAAGATTTGGGAATAGGTGGATGTTGGAATGAAGCTATTCATCATAAAAATTGTGGCCGTTTTGCAATTCAACTTGATAGCGATGATATTTATGCAAATGAAAACACTATTCAAATTGTTGTTGATACATTTTATAAAGAAAAATGCGCAATGGTTGTTGGAGCTTACAGAATGACAAATTTTAATTTAGAAGAAATTCCACCTGGAATAATTGATCATAAAGAATGGACAGCAGATAATGGAAGAAACAATGCATTAAGAATTAATGGTCTTGGTGCACCACGAGCGTTTTATACACCAATTCTACGTAAAATTAAAATTCCTAATGTTAGCTACGGTGAAGATTATGCTGTTGGATTGACGATATCACGTGATTATCAAATTAGTAGAATCTGGGAACCAATTTATTTATGCAGAAGATGGGAAGGAAATTCTGATGCTGCATTAGATATTCAGAAAATAAATTTATATAATGAATATAAAGATAGAATAAGAACAATTGAAGTCTTAGCTAGAATTAGGAAAAATCAAAATGTATGATGATGTTAAAAGCAATTTATTTTTAGAAAATGACGAAAACTTAACACTTGATAAAAAAGCAAATATATTATTCGAACAACAAATTGAAAATTGGCCAGTTGCAAAAAATGGGTATTCAAGCTTAAAATCGATTCAAAAAAAAATATTTGAATTTGACAATTTCATAATTGAAGCACACTTTAATCCGGGAAGAATAGTTTCATCATCTGCTAAAGTTGATGATAAATCAATTAAAGAAAGACCCTGTTTTTTATGTGTCAAGAATTTACCTGAAGATCAAAAAGCAATTAAGATTGATGAAGAATATATTTTACTTGTAAATCCATTTCCAATTTTCGATAAACATTTTACAATTCCACATTATAAACATATTCCACAGACTATAAAAGAGAACTTTAAGAGCCTATTAACAATATCGGAATCGTTTGATAAAGATTTTTCAATATTTTACAATGGACCAAAGTGTGGAGCTTCTGCCCCGGATCATCTTCATTTTCAAGCTGGTAATTTTGGATTTATGAAAATTGATAATGAGTTTTATTCGATACTAAAAAAACATGGCGATGTTATTGGTGGTTCATATAAATTTACAACAACAGTTGTAACAAATTATCTAAGAAATTTTATTTCCATTGAATCAAATGAGATCGAACCTTTGACTAATGAGTTTTTAAGAGTTTATAATGTTTTATCAGAAGGATTAAATGATGAACCAATGTTAAACATAATTTGTACTTATAATAATTTATGGAAAGTGTTAGTCTTTCCTAGAAAAAAACATCGTCCTACTTATTTTTTTGAAGAAGGGGAGAATAAAATTTTAATTAGTCCAGCAGCTGTTGATATGGGTGGTGTATTAATTTTTCCACGTGAAGAAGATTTTAATAAAATTGATAAAGAAACAATAATAGATATTTACAGACAAGTTACTTTTAGCAATGATGAAATAAATAACTTGGCTAGAAAATTAAAAGTCTAACAATTAATGAAAATCAAATGAAATTAAATTCTATAAAAAAATTAGAAGAGCTAAAGAAAATATTTGAAGGAGATATATTACTTGATGAATTAGCAAGAGTTGTTTATGCAACAGATGCTTCAGTTTACCGAGAAAAACCAAAAGCAGTAGTTGTTCCTAAAAATAAAAATGATGTTAAGCTAATTATACAATTTGCAAGTGAATCTAAAATTCCAATTATACCAAGAGCAGCTGGTACATCATTAGCAGGACAAGTAGTTGGCAATGGAATTATCGTTGATGTTTCAAAATATATGAATAAAATTTTGGAAGTAAATGAAAAAGAAAAATGGGTTCGCGTTCAGCCGGGTGTGGTTCTTGATGAATTAAATATTTACTTAAAAAGATATGGATTGTTTTTCGGACCTGAAACCGCAACAAGCAATCGTTGTAATTTAGGTGGAATGTTTGGAAATAATTCTTGTGGTGCACATTCATTACTATATGGTTCAACTCGCGATCATGTTCTTGAAGCAGAAGTAATTTTAAGTGATGGCTCGGAAGTATTATTCAGGTCAATTGATAAAAATGATTTTCAAAAAAAGTTAGAAGGAAATACTTTAGAAAGTAAAATATATAAAAAGGTTTATGAAATACTTTCTGATACAAACAATCAAGAAGAAATAATAAAAGAGTATCCGCATCAAGAAATTAATAGAAGAAATAATGGTTATGCGATTGATCAGTTGATGAAATGTAATTTATTTGGTTATGGAGAAAATGATTTTAACATGTGCAAACTTTTGGCTGGTTCTGAAGGAACTCTTGCTTTTACAACTGAAATAAAATTAAATCTTGTTCAGCTTCCACCAAAAAATGTTGGAGTCGTTGCGATTCACTTAAACACACTTGAAGAAGCATTCGAAGCAAATTTAATTGCGCTTAAATTTAAACCCGGTGCTGTTGAATTAATTGATGATAAAATTCTTGAGTATTCTAAAGTAAATATTGAGCAAAGCAAAAATAGATTTTTTATAAAAGGTGAACCTGCAGCATTAGTTGTTGCTGAATTTGCAAGAGAAACAATAGAAGAAATAAAAAAAATAGCTTTTCAATTAGAAGAAGAATTAAAAAAAGCTGGCTATGGTTATCATTATCCTTTATTATTGAATGATGATGTAAATAAAGTGTGGTCATTACGTAAAGCTGGATTAGGATTGCTTGGAAATATTCCAGGTGATAAAAAAACTCAACAATTTATCGAAGATACATGTGTTCGTCCAGTTGACTTACCAAATTATATGAAGGAATTTCAAGCTATTTTAAAAAAATACCAAATTGATACTTCCTATTATGCTCACATCGGTTCGGGTGAATTGCATATAACTCCACAACTAAATTTAAAAGATTCATTTGATATAAAAATATTTCATAACGCAACCAAAGATATAGCACATATTGTAAAAAAATATAAAGGTTCTTTAAGTGGTGAACATGGAGATGGAAGATTACGCGGTGAATTTATTCCAATTATAATAGGTGAACATAATTATCAACTTTGTAAAAAAATAAAAAAAGTATGGGATCCAAATAATATTTTAAATCCAGGTAAAATTGTTGACACTCCAAAAATGACAACGAGTTTACGTTATGAAGTTGATAAAGAACAAAAAGAAATAGAAACTTATTATGATTTTTCATCAACACTTGGTGTTTTAAGAGCTGCGGAAAAATGCAATGGTTCTGCTGATTGTCGTAAATCTGATTTAATTGGTGGAACAATGTGTCCAAGCTATCGTGCAACTCGCGATGAAAAAAATACAACAAGAGCAAGAGCAAATACTTTACGAGAATTTTTAACTCGTTCAACTAAACAAAATCCATTTGATCATGAAGAAATTTATGAAGTAATGGATTTATGTTTATCATGCAAAGCTTGTAAATCTGAATGCCCAAGTGGTGTTGATGTTGCAAAATTAAAAAGTGAGTTTCTTCAACATTGGTATGATGAACATGGTATTTCTTTTCGTTCTTGGTTGATTGCCTTTTTACCAAAGTTAAATATAATCGCATCAAAAATATCTTTGGTGACAAATATTTTCTTAAAATCAAAATTAGTAATGAAACTCATTGGTTTTTCTACAAAGAGAAAACTGCCATTGCTTTCGAAAACAACATTTAAAAAATGGTATAAAAAGAACAAATCAAAATTTTCTAACTACAAATTTCAAAATGGAAAAGTTTATCTTTTTGTAGATGAGTTTACAAATTATAACGAAACCAAAATTGGAATTAAAGCATTTAAACTTCTTACAAAACTTGGTTATGATGTAATAGTACCTAAACATTATGAAAGTGGAAGGACATATATTTCAAAAGGTTTGCTTAAAACAGTAAAAAAAATAGCAAACAAAAATGTTGAAATATTGAAGAAATATATGATTAATGAAGAAAATCCTTTAATAGGAATTGAAGTCTCAGCCATTCTTTCTTTTCGTGATGAGTATCTTGATCTTGTAAGTAATAAATTAAAACAAGATGCAGAACAAATTGCAAAGTGCTCTTTTACTTTTGAAGAATTTATTTCTCGTGAAATTAAAAAAGGGAAAATAGATTCATCATTATTTGTTGAAGATGATAGAAAAATATTATTACATAGTCATTGTCATCAAAAATCAATTTCATCAACAAAACCAACTATAGAAATGTTATCGCTTCCAAAAAATTACCATGTTGAAGAAATTCCATCTGGTTGTTGCGGTATGGCTGGTGCTTTTGGTTACGAAGAAGAACATTATGAATTATCAATGAAAGTTGGTGAATTAGTTTTATTCCCCGCAGTTAGAAAAGAAGACGAATCAACTTTGATATGTGCAGTTGGTACAAGTTGTCGTCATCAGATTAAAGATGGAACAGATAAAAATTCTTTTCATCCAGTTGAAATACTTTATGATGCATTAAAAAATAAAATATAAATATGAATGAAATTCTAGAAAAATTTATACTTAAAAATTCACGCTCTTCTTCAACAATAATTAATGGCGAAGAATATTTATACTTCGGTGGAACAAGTTATTATGAACTTCATCGAAATGAACAAGTTGTTAATTCTGCAATTAATGCACTAAAAAAATATGGAGTATCAACTGCCTCTTCACGAAATTCTTTTGGTAATAATGAATTAATTGTTGAACTTGAAAATGAAACTGTTGATTTTTTTGAGACTGAAGATTCGATTTATTTATCAAGTGGATTTTTAACGGTTTCCGCATTAATTCAGTTTTTAAATGGAAAAAATTACTTCGATTCTATTTTTATTGATGAATTTACTCACTATGCAAGCCATTTGGCAATAAAAATTTCCGACAAAAAAATCATTCCATTTCGTCATATTAATCCTTTTGATCTAGAAGAAAAAATAATTTCATATTCTCAATTTAAAAAACCATTAATAGTTACTGATGGAATATTTCCAATCTTTGGCAATATTGCACCGCTGGATAAGTACTATGAAATTGCAAAAAAATATAATGCTTTAATTTTAGTTGATGATGCACATGGAATTGGTGTTCTTGGAGAAAAAGGGAAAGGAACATTAGAACATTTTAATATAAATTCTGAAAAAATATTTTTTGGCGGTACATTCTCTAAAGCATTTGGTGGTTATGGTGGAATTATCCCAACTAATAAATTAATTGCCGAAGAGATTAAAGATGGTTCAATTCTAAATGGTGCAACTCCAACACCTTTACCTGCAATCGCAGCTTCATTAGCAGGTTTGAAAATATTTAAATCAAATCCAGAATTAAAAATTCAATTGTGGGAAAATGCAACTTATCTTAAAAATGAAATTTCCAAAGTTGGTATTAATGTAAATCAATCACCTGTTCCAATAGTTGCGTGGGAAATGAAAACTTCAAAAGATATGAATTCAATTGTTGACGAGTTAATTAAAAAGAAAATAATAATTCAGAAAACAAACTATATCGGTTCGGGTGAAAATGGTGTTTTAAGAATTGTTGTTTTTTCAACTCACACAAAAGAACAAATTGATTATCTAATTACTTCACTAAAAAAAATTATTTAATATGATTGAAAATTCTAAACTAATCTCACATGCAAAAAAATATGGAACACCACTTTATGTTTATGATGGTGATTTAATAATTCAAAAATATAAAGGACTTTACGAATTAATTGATTATCCAAAACTAAAAGTTCTTTATGCAATGAAAGCAAATTATAATGTTGGTATATTAAAATTGTTAAATAAGCATAATGCCTTTCTTGATACAGTTTCACCAGCGGAGGTTTTTCTTGCTTTAAAACTTGGTTTTGAAAAAGATAAAATTCTTTTTACCTCCAATAATATTACTGATGAGGAAATGCACGAAGTACAATCGACAGGAGTTTTATTTAATATTGGTGCATTAAGCAGTCTGGAAAAGTATGGTAAAAATTATCCGGGAAGCAATGTTTGCATTCGTTTTAATCCTGATGTTTATGCTGGAGAAAATAAATATGTTCAAACAGCCGGCTCTCTTACAAAATTTGGAATTATAATGTCTGATGCTGATAAAGTAATTAGTATTGCGAAAAAATATAATTTAAAAATAATAGGATTACATGAACATACAGGAAGTGGAATTGGAACAACAGATCAAGTTTTTGAAAGTATGAATAATTTACTTTCTTTAGCTACAATAGAAAAATTTCCTGAATTAGAGTTTATAGATTTTGGTGGAGGACTAAAAGTAAATTATTCCCCGCAAGAAAAAGAAATAGATTGGAAATATTTTGGTAAAAAAGTTGGTGAATTGTTTAGAGGATTTTGTAAAAATTATGGCAAAGAACTTTATATGTATTTTGAACCCGGAAAATATATTGTTGCAGAATCTGGTTATTTAATTATTGAAGTTAATACATTGAAAAATAATCGAGAAAGATTAATCGTTGGAACTAATTCTGGTTTTAACCATTTAATTCGCCCATTGCTTTATGGTTCTTATCATCATATTGAAAATTTGTCGAATCCAAATGGTGAAAAAAAAGTTTATGATGTTTGTGGAAACATTTGTGAAAGTGGTGATTGCTTTGCTGAGCAACGAGAATTACCAGAAATTAGAGAAGGAGATTTGCTGGTAATTAAAACCGCTGGTGCTTATTGTTATTCAATGGGTAGCATATACAACCTTCGTTCAATGCCAACAGAAATTTTGATTTATGATGATAAAGACATTGTTGTTACAAAAAAAATATCAAATCAACAATTAGCTGAAAAAGTAATAAATTCATCAAATCCTGATGCTATTTAAAATAATTTGAAAATTTTCTCATCATACAATTTCCTATCATTAAAGCAACTTCATCAGAATTAATTAATTCAGTATTAATAGTAACATGATATAACAAATTATCATTAATATCTTTGTGAAAAAATTTAAGTATAAAATTTTTTCTTTCTTGATCTTCTTTAACAACAAATTCAGTTGCGTCTTTCTTGCTTAAATTATAAAGATTCATAGCATTCCCAATTCTATAATTTTGCGAAGCAACTAATCTAATGTGAAAAGCTTTTGGATGATTTGCTAAAATAATATTTGCACCACGACCAACGATAATTACATTTCCAAATTCAGAAAGGTGCAAAATTGTTTTCTTTGTTTTGTTTAACAAAGCCAATTTCGAAGGAGTAATTCCTAAAATTTCACCAAACCAAGAATCAAGTATTGCAGGAGATTCATTATCTAGATATTTTGAAAAATGTTCAGGTAATTGATGTTCTTCGATTACTTTGTTAATTAATTCTTTGTCAAAATAAGTCCAATCATTGTAATACTCAATTGCATGTTGATTAAAAATTTCAACTAGCTTTTCACAAATTATTGCTGCACCAATTCCTGTTTGTCGAGATATTGTAATTACTGGTCCCGGATTTTCTTTTCTTTTTATTCTTATTTGATCTTGAAGTGAATTTTGCTTGATATAATTCAGTGCTTTTTCGTATGAAGTTAATTTTTTCATTTGAAACCTCCTTTTAATTTGTTAAGGAGGAAAAGAATTCCAATAGCAAACTAAATTTTAGGGCTTGAATAATCAAGCCCTATTTTCAAAGTTTTGGATGTTTTTTATGATACTCAGTTGCATCTTGATAGATTTTAGCAAAAGCTATTATTTTTTCTTCATCAAATAAATTTCCCACAAAAGTAAAACTTGTTGGTGTTCCATTTTTCGAAAAACCATTTGGCACAACAACACATGGATGCCCAGTTAAATTTGTAAGTAATAAATTATTACCAACCCAAGATGGTGAAATATACAAATCAACCTTTTCAAATAACTTTTTCATCTCTTGATTTAATAAATATCTTATTCTATTTGCGTTAATATATTCAACAGCAGGAATGAATCTTGAAGAACGAAAAACATTAGGCCAAGCATTTTTGATTTGACGAACAAGTAAATCATCTTTATT
>CAZVBT010000341.1:0-2208 GCA_964625385.1 uncultured Melioribacter sp.
TTCCCCGACTTTTACCTGAACGGAAGGAAAAAACTTAGTGACGGGCTCGAAGCCCAAGACACAAACCTTCTCTTCCGTAAAGGAAATAATTTTATTCAATATTTCAAAATATTTTTTTATACTTTTAACATACAAGAGCACTAAGAACACGGAGGAAAAATGAATACTATTTTTTGCCTTGTTTCACGTCAATCTATGGCAAATTTTTTGCCTGTGTTGATGTATAAACCTCAACAAGTTGTTTTGTTTTCTACACCTGAAGAACAGAAAAGCGCCGATCATCTTGAAAAACTTTTTCACTTAAAGAAAATTCAAGTAAAAAGGATCAATAATCTTGATGCTTATGATTATATGAAATTTAAAGATATAGTGAGACTTGAATTAGCAAATTATAAAGACGAAGTTTTATTAAATATTACCGGTGGAACGAAATTAATGGCTCTTGCTGCTTATGAGGCTTTTGCAGAAAAAAATAAGAAAATAATTTATTGTGATACTGAACATCAGCATATTATTTCTCTTATGCCCGAACATAAAATCGAAAACCTTCAAGCCGATATTTCAATTAAGGATTATCTGCTTTCTTATGGTTATAATATAAAAGAAATTAAAGATTCATCGCATGTAGAAAAATTTTATCCATTATTTGAGTTTATTATTTCAAAAAATCTAATGCCGGAATTTATTTTATTGTTTAAAGATATAAGAGAAAAATATGTTGAGGATTATCCAAAGATTACTCTCACAAGCAGAAACAGAAATTTTTTCTTTTCTAAAAATTTTGATAATTATTCAATACAGTATAATCCTTATAATAAAAATTCAATAACAATTCATAGTTCTGAATACAGATCAGGTGATTGGCTCGAGTATTACGTTTATTACATCTTGAAAGAGAAATACAAACTAAATCCATTAACAGGAGTAAAAATTATAAGCGATGAAAATGTAGAAAATGAAATTGATGTGTTAGTATTGAAAGATTACAAACTTTATAATTATTCATGCAAAAGCGGTAAGAGTGATAATCAATATGATTTGTTTCAGCTGGAAACTTTAAGAAACATTACAAGCGGTACATTCGGGAAAGGAATTTTTGTTGCAGCAAAAAAAGGCACAAAAAGATTTCTTGAACGTGCAAAAGAACTTGGCATAAAAACAATTAACATTGCAAATAATCAAGAGAGTTTTATATGAACAATAATATTCTTATTTGTGTATCGGGTTTAACACCTCAGATTGTAACTGAAAGTTTATTCTGTTTAGCAGTTAAAGAAAAAATTCCAATTGATGAAATTTATGTTATAACAACAACACGCGGCAGAGATGTTATCTTGGGCAAAGATCCTTATCCTGCAACTCCAAAATCACCATTGAAAAAAGAAATTGAAAACCTTTGTGAAAAGTATAAATTAAAAATTCCTTTGTTCAAAGAAAATGATAATCATATTATCGTTGCGAAAGAAGAATCTATTGAACTTCCCGACATTCGTTCTGACAAAGACAATGTTTTGTTCCCAAATAAAGTTTGTGATTTTTTAAGAACAAAAACATCTGACCCATATAATGTTTTGTTCTGTTCAATTACAGGCGGAAGAAAATCTATGAGTGTTCACATGGCAAATTCTCTTTCACTTTTTGCACGTGAGCATGACCGATTAATTCACGTATTAACAAAAGAAGAAAATGAGTTCAAAGGATTTTATCCTATGAATAAAAAAGAAGCTAAGGATTTGCAGATTGCAGATATTCCTTTTGTAAGATTACGTTCGCTGCTTTCAAACGAAATTAAAGGAAGTGAATTGCTGAAATCCAAGTTTGATGAAATTGTAAAATTCACTCAATCACAATTAAAAGCTTTAGCTCCTTCAAGCAAAATGATTATTGATATAGAAAGAAGAGAATTAAGATTTAGCAATGACTCAATTTTACTTGAGCCGATGGAATTTTTATTTTACTATTTTTTTGTTGATTCAAAATTAAGAGGAATCAATAAAATTTCTGTTCAAAATTTTATCTCTGATGAAACCAGAATTCAATTCATAGAATATTATACTGAATTTTATCCAAATATCTATATAAAAGAAAGAGATTGGTTTGAAAAAGGTTTTAATAAAGAGGATTTCAGAATAAAGAGATCAACAGTAAATTCTAAAATTCAAAAATTAATTGATGATAAAGATATTTCTCAAATGTTTATTATTGATG
>CAZVBT010000342.1:0-3406 GCA_964625385.1 uncultured Melioribacter sp.
ACCAAGAAATTTAGCAAAAAGCGTTACAGTAGAATAACAAAAACAAAACAAAGCGAGGTTAATTATGTCAAAAAGAAATGTATTAATTATGGGTGCAGCAGGACGTGATTTTCACAATTTCAACGTCTATTTTAGAAACAATGAAAACTATAATGTAGTTGCTTTCACTGCTACTCAAATTCCTAATATTGATGGTAGAATTTATCCAGCAGAGCTTGCTGGTCCACTTTACCCAAATGGAATTAAAATTTATGAAGAAAAAGATTTAGTAAAATTAATTCATGAATTAAATGTTCACGAAGTTGTTTTTTCTTATTCTGATGTCCCATTTGAATATGTTGTGACTAAAGCATCAATTGTAAATGCTGCTGGTGTTTCAGTTAGGTTACTTGGTGCTGAAGAAACTATGATTAAAAGTTCTAAACCAGTTATTGCTGTTCTTGCAGTTAGAACCGGTTGCGGAAAATCTCAAACATCACGTAAAGTTGTTAAGCTTTTACAACAAGCTGGAAAAAAAGTAGTCGCTATTCGTCATCCAATGCCTTATGGTGATTTAGTTAAACAAAAAGTCCAACGCTTTGCATCCTTGGATGATTTGAAAAAACATAATTGCACTATCGAAGAGATTGAAGAATATGAACCACATATTGCTCGTGGCGGCGTAATTTATGCCGGCGTTGATTATGAGGCAATTTTGCGCGAGGCTGAAAAGGAAGCTGATATTATTTTATGGGATGGTGGAAATAACGATTTTGCATTTTACAAACCAGATTTAACTATAACTGTTGCTGATCCTCATCGTCCTGGTCATGAATTGAGATATTATCCAGGCAATACAAGTTTGCGTTTAGCTGATGTTGTTATAGTTAATAAAGTAGATTCTGCAACTAAAGAGGGTATTGAAACAGTACATAAAAATGTTAAAGAAGTAAATCCAAATGCAATTGTGATTGACGCAAATTCACCATTAACTGTTGATAATCCAGAATTAATAAAAGGGAAAAGAGTGCTTGTTGTTGAAGATGGCCCAACTCTTACACATGGAGAAATGAAATATGGTGCAGGTACTGTTGCTGCTCAAAGACTTGGCGCAAAAGAAATTGTTGATCCTCGTCCTTTTACAGTTGCCTCAATTTCTGAAACTTATAAAAAATATCCTGATATTGGAGTTTTACTACCAGCAATGGGCTATGGTGAACAACAAATGAAGGATTTAGAAGAAACAATTAATAAAACTGATTGCGATTCAGTTATTATCGGAACACCAATTGATTTAGGAAGAATTTTGAAGATTAATAAACCTAACACAAGAGTTATGTACGAATTAGACGAAATAGGTGATGTTAATTTAGAAACAGTTTTAAAGCAAAAAGGTTTGTTATGAAAAAAGTTGCGGTAGTTGCATTCGGTGGTAATGCATTACTTCGTGCTGATGAAATTGGAACTATTGAACAACAAGAAAAAAACACACTTGATACATGTGAAAAATTAATTCCCTGGATTAAAGATAATTGGGAATTAGTAATTACACATGGAAATGGTCCTCAAGTTGGAAATATCTTGCTAAGAAATGAAGCTGGATATAAAGAATATAAAATTCCTAAAATGCCACTTGATATTTGTGTAGCCGATTCCCAAGGTGGAATCGGTTACATGATTGATAGACAAATGAGAAATGCTCTAAATAATAATAAAATAAAAAAAAATGTTATAGCAGTAATTACAGAAGTATTGGTTGATATTAATGATCCTGCTTTTCAAAATCCTACAAAACCAATTGGTCCATATTATTTAAAAGAAGAAGCAGAATTATTAAGTAAAGCAAATGATTGGATTTTCAAAGAAGATGCTCGTAAAAGAGGTTGGCGAAGAGTTGTAGCTTCTCCAAAACCTTTAGAAGTAATGAATAATCAGGTTATAAGAGATTTAGTTGATAAAGGCCATATTGTAATTGGAGCTGGTGGTGGTGGAATTCCTGTTTATTGGCATAGCGATACCGGTTATCTTGAAGCTATTGAAGCGGTTATTGATAAAGATTTAGCTTCTTCACTTTTAGCAATTGAAATTAATGCTGATTTATTCTGTATAATTACAGATGTTCCAAAAGCATATATTAATTTTAACAAACCTAATCAAAAAGCGTTAGATAAAATTTCTGTTGCAGAAGCTAAAAAATTTTATGATAAAGGTGAGTTTGGTTCTGGTAGTATGGGACCAAAAATTTTAGCAGCAATTAATTTTGTTGAAAAAACTGGTTGCGAAGCTTTGATAACAACTCAGGAAGAATTAAATAAAGAAAATTGCGGAACAAGAATTACATTAAATTAATTTTTAAGAAAAAGAATATTGATTTAATTTTGCACAACTTTTACGAAAAAAAATTGATAATGAGTTTATATATTTTAGGTATTTCTGCTTTTTATCATGATTCGGCAGCATGTTTAATAAAAGATGGAGAAATAATTGCCGCTGCGCAGGAAGAGAGATTTACCAGAGTTAAACATGACCATAGTTTCCCCAAAAATGCAGTGAATTTTTGTTTAAAAAACGCTGATATTAAAATTAATGATTTATCAGCAGTAGCCTTTTATGATAAACCGATTACAAAATTTAATCGTATTCTTGAAACATATTTAAGCTATCCTGGAAGAGGAATAAAATCTTTTCTAATGTCCATGCCATTATGGCTACGCGAAAAACTTTGGATGCAGGATTTAATTTCTACTGAGTTAAAATATGAAGGTAAAATTTTATTCCCAGAACACCATGAATCTCATGCGGCATCTGCATTTTATCCATCTCCGTTTCATCGTGCTGCATTTTTAACTATTGATGGTGTTGGCGAATGGGCTACTTCTTCCTTTGGTGTTGGTAATGAAAATAAAATTGAAATTTTATCAGAGCTTCATTATCCACATTCACTTGGGTTGCTTTATTCTGCTTTCACATATTTCACTGGCTTTAAAGTTAATTCAGGTGAATATAAATTGATGGGTTTAGCTCCTTATGGTGAACCTAAATATGTTGATAAAATTTATAATAATTTAATTGATTTGAAAGAAGATGGTTCATTTAAAGTGAACATGGAATACTTCAACTATAACACTGGTTTAACTATGACTAATGATAAGTTCGCTGATTTATTTGATGGACCACCAAGAAAACCTGAAACTAATTTAACTCAACGTGAAATGGATTTAGCTCGTTCTATTCAAGATGTAACTGAAGAAATAATGATTAGAATGGCTAAACATGTAAAAAAAGTTACTAAAGAAAAATATTTATGTTTAGCTGGTGGAGTAGCATTAAATTGTGTTGGCAATGGAAAACTTTTACGTGAAAATATTTTTGATGATATTTGGATTCAACCAGCGGCTGGAGATGCAGGTGGAGCTTTAGGTGCTGC
>CAZVBT010000343.1:0-7703 GCA_964625385.1 uncultured Melioribacter sp.
GTTTTATGAGAATCCTGATTTGTTTGCAGATGCATTTGCACGTGCGTGGTTCAAACTTTTTCACAGAGATATGGGACCAAAGTCAAGATATCTAGGATCTGAAGTTCTAAAGGAAGATCTATTATGGCAGGATCCAATTCCTGCTGTTGATCATAAATTAGTAGATGATAAAGATATTAATGATCTGAAGAAAAAAATTCTTTCTTCTGGTTTAACAACTTCTGAATTAGTCACAACTGCTTGGGCTTCTGCATCAACATACCGCAACTCAGATAAAAGAGGTGGTGCTAATGGTGCACGTATCAGATTAGAACCTCAGAAGAACTGGGAAGCAAATAATCCTAAGCAACTGCAAAAAGTCCTTGGTGTCCTTGAAAATATTCAGAAAGAATTTAACTCTGCACAGAAGGGTGGAAAGAAAGTTTCACTTGCAGACTTAATTGTACATGGCGGTTGCGCTGCTGTTGAAAAAGCTGCAAAAGATGCCGGCTACGATATTAAAGTTCCGTTTACTCCCGGAAGAACAGATACTACACAGGAATGGACTGATGTTGAATCATTCGAAGTGCTCGAACCAATTGCAGATGGTTTCCGGAATTATGCGAAAGTCGATGCCGGAGTTTGTGCTGAACATTTGCTGGTTGACAAAGCACAATTGCTTACTCTTACTGTTCCTGAAATGACTGTGCTTGTTGGCGGAATGCGTGCATTGAAAGCAAACTGGGATAACTCTGACTACGGAGTGTTCACTGACAAGCCCGGATTGCTTACAA
The DNA here is from genome assembly GCA_964625385.1 of uncultured Melioribacter sp. Classification (GTDB taxonomy): domain Bacteria; phylum Bacteroidota; class Ignavibacteria; order Ignavibacteriales; family Melioribacteraceae; genus Stygiobacter. Next base: position 774 of record CAZVBT010000343.1, read on the forward strand.
ATGATTTCTTTGTCAACCTGCTTGATATGAGTACTGAATGGAAAGCAGCAGATGACTCAAAAGCTAAATTTGATGGATACGATCGCAAGACAGGTAAATTAAAATACAAAGCAACAAGAGTAGATTTGATATTCGGGCATAACTCAGAATTAAGAGCAGTTGCTGAGTTTTATGCCTGCAATGATAACAAAGAAAAATTTGTAAAGGACTTTGTTGCTGCCTGGAATAAAGTAATGATGCTCGACAGATTTGATTTGCAATAATACTTTGTCACTCTGAGCCCTTCGAAGTATGACGTTCAGACTATTGGTGATGTCATTCTTCGATAAACTCAGAATGACATCATTTTATTACACTGAGCCTCTCCACCTTGATTCGACTGTCAAGCTGAGGGAGGTCGAAGTGTGAATTTTATATTTCAATATTTTGGTCATCCTTCGACTTTGTTCAGGATGACAATGCCATAGGGAACTTGTTAATTATGACTTTGTTTAAATTCTTTATCGTAGCTTTGGATTACAATTTCATGGTGAATCTGCCTACGCTAAAACTTCGGCAGATAAACATGTCAACCCATGTTACAATAACTAACAAAAATATTTTATGAACAATTAAAATCACAAAAAAAAAGGAGTAACAAAAATGGAAGAACAAGTAGTATCAATGCCAAGAATTGGCGAGCCCGCACCAGAATTTAAAGCTGTAACAACACAAGGCGAAATTAATTTCCCTGCTGATTACAAGGACAGTTGGGTAATTTTATTCAGCCACCCCGCAGATTTTACACCTGTCTGCACAAGTGAGTTTATGACCTTCGCTTCAATGGAAGATAAATTTGCTGAAGCTAATTGTAAACTTGTTGGACTTTCAGTTGATGGACTTTACAGTCACATCGCATGGTTAAGAACAATCAAAGAAAAAATCGAATTCAAAGGAATGAAAGATATCGAAGTTAAATTTCCTTTGATTGAAGATATTACTATGAATGTGGCAAAGAAATATGGAATGATTCAACCGGGTGAAAGCAGCACAAAAGCTGTTCGTGCAGTCTTCTTTATCGATCCCAAAGGAATAATCAGAACAATAATTTATTATCCGTTAAGTCTTGGCAGAAATTTCGATGAATTATATCGTGTTTTAATTGCATTGAAAACTGCTGATGAATTCGGTGTTGCAACACCGGCAGACTGGAGACCAGGTGATGACGTCATCGTTCCACCCGCAGGCTCATGTGGTTCAGCAAAAGATAGAATGGAAGGCAAAGAAGATATGAAATGTTACGATTGGTTCTTCTGCACTAAACCAATTTCAAAAGAGAAAGTACTTAAAACTGTTTTGAAGAAGTAATTTATTAATAAATTAAAAGAAACCGTTGGAAAAAATTTTTAGTGTCACCTTTTTATAATCCCGACAAAAGTTGGGCTCAAGGTGACACTAATTTTTTCAACGGGAAGTAATAAAAAAAATTAATTCTCCGAAGGCAATAAATCTTTTGTATCAGTTTCAGCAGGCATAAAAATTCCAATCACACCTTTAATTCCAATACTCATAACTATGTTATAAAAGAATGCTAAGAAAGCCAATAAAATCAATGAACCTGACAGAGCAGCTAAAATCATATAAATATTAAATTCACCATTAAGATATACTGCACGTCTTAACATACCTTTTAATCCAGCCATTCCCATAAAAGCACCCATTCCAATTCCACCTAATAAATGAGCCCAAAAATGGAAGCTCGCTAATTTTTGGCTGTAAAGTTTTGCACCATTGGTTAAAATTGGGAATAAATAATAAACAGCCGAATAAAGAGTCATAGTTAATCCAACAAGAATTGCAACATGCACATGTGGACCAACAATCCATTGAGTATTATGTAATATTCTGTTTAACCCTAAATCTGCTTGCATAATTCCAGCAGGAACAGCTAATGCAAATCCGAGTAAACCGCCCAACAAGAATTTAAGTGGATTAGTCATCTTAAGCGGTTTAGCACTCCATAAAGTAGCAAGAGTAATGAAAAATGCTAAGCCTTGTGTGATTAATTCAAATGCTGTAACCATTTCACCTGATAGAATTTTTAATATTGCAGGCTGAGCTTGATCAGACATTAAATGATGAGACCAAACAGTCCAGCTAACAACCATTTCGACAAACAAAGCAGCACGTGCCCAGTTTTCCATAAATAATTTTTTGCCAGTAATTAAAGTTGCCAACAAATACCAAGTACCTGCAACATAAATTAAAACCAAACCATCAGCAATTAAATCCAAGCCCCACCAAAACCAATTCTTATAAAGCAGCGCATCAATTGCCGAATGTTTTAAGCTAACACCAAACAACTCAAATACCATATAAACAAGAATAAGCACACCAGTAAAAAGTAGAACGACAGCGTTGAAAGCTGTATCTACAGTACCGCGTGCAATTGCTGCTACAGGCAATGAAACAAGATGTTCTTTTTTATTTTTTCTGAAAAGATTTTTCAATCCGCTTAATCCCAATGCAGAAGAAAGTAAAGCTCCAGCGGGTTGTGGTTCAAATCCTTCAGGTGTATATGTAATTGTTTTAAAGATGTTAATTACAAAAAATAAAGTACCAACTAATACTAATGCTATTCCAAGCACAAAGAAAGTTCCACCCCAAACACTGAATTGTGTAAAATCTGCCGGAAGCGGCCAATAAAGTGTATATAGTGGAGAGTAATGAGATATAAATCCTGCTAACCAAAAAATAAAAGTGCCAATTGTAATCAGCCATAAAGTCCAGTTGCCAAGTTTAATACTCCATAATGGTTTCTTCATTAAGAACGGAACCAAGAACAAGAAAGCACCAAACACAAATGAATAAGTTGAACCAAAAATTCCTACAAGCGGATGCGCAGTCATAACTGCAAAAAATTGTTTTGGTTCTATATTTAATGTTAATGCAGGATTAACTTCATATAATCTCATTAACATACCTTCAATCACAACAAATGCATAATAAATTAAACCAACGACTACAAATCTTAATGTAAGCTTTTGCATTGGAGTTAGGGTTTTAGGCTTAAATAAACCCTGTTCACCTTCTAATAATATTTTTGTAAAACTCATAAAATTATTCCTCATTTTAATTATTGAACGACTTCTACAACATCACGAAGAATCATGTTAATTCCTTTTGGACCAGAATATTCGGTTGAACGAATTGAATAAGTCTCTGGTTTTTCAAAATGCCAAAGTATATCATTCAAATGCCCCGGTATAACTTGCATTTGGAAAATCATTGAATTATCATTTCTGAATAATCCAAAACCATAAGTCAAATCTTTTGAATAAACTTTAAATAATACTTTATCATTTTTATTGATGATAAGTTTTGGTGAAGGAAGATTGAACTTATGATTTTCAATTGTTATTGTGAATACTTTATCGGCTTTAATATCAGCACGATTGAGATCAATTTGTTTCCATGGAATAGTTTCGTGTGTAATTATATGAAGTGAAACTCCAAGTACTACAAGAAAGGAAACAAATGAATAAAAATAGATGGGTTTGATTTCTTTTTTTTGTCCATCAAGAGTAATCTTGTATCCAAACCATCCCATCAAAGACATAATTGCTAACACATACAAAGTGTAAGCAATCGTCTGCCCTGTTAATACTACGTTTGAATCAATCATAATAAATCCTTATTTGTTTTTGATTAAGTTGATTATATTTATATTGTTCATGATAAGAGGCACGATTATTCCCGAATGATATTTTAAAGTCTGGATAACTAAATTTCATAATCAGATTATTTTTTCTTTTTATTATATAAAATAATTTTTATTTATATAAAAACAAAGGGGAAAATAATTGTTGATTAAATTCAAAGAGATGAAATGGAAAAATATTTCTATTTTTTTATTATATCTTCCATGTGAGTGCGTTCTTCGAAAGTTTCAATAATTTCAGATTTTTCGATAATAATTGCACTCAATTTATTTCCTAAAAAAACTCCTGTATCGATATAAACAGCATTCGAATCTTCTACTAAAGTTATTTCAGGTTTGGTTGTATGACCAACAACTTGAAGTTTACCAATATTCAGTAAAGGATCGCGTGTCCATAGAATACCACGATCACTTCTCAAATCATTTTGGATAAAACTATCTAGAAGTGATAAATCTTTTTCAAACCCGTTGGGTAAAAATTTCTTATATTCATTTGATATACCAGCATGAGAGATAAAGCAATCGTCAAGATTATAAAATAATTGTGCTGTTTTAATGAATTCAATGTGTATAAACATATCAGCTTCAAACTTTTCGTACGATTCTAAAGTTGGTTCGTTACCATTAAAGAACCAAGAACGTGCAAAAATAGAAGTTGGATCTTTGAAGAAATGATAAAACATATAGTCATGATTACCTGGTGTTAATTTTATTTTATTATTTATAACAAAATTTATTACGTCACGACTAAAGTTACCACGATCTACTAAATCACCTATTGCATAAATATCTATATTTGGATATTTATCCTTTAATTTTGAGTAAAGGGCTACAAATGTATTATAACAACCGTGAATATCACCAATAACAGCAACCATAAATTATATATGAAAAGTTTTAATTGCATAATCAGTTAATTCATCACGAAAGAGCGGATGAGAAATATTAATTAATTCTTTTACTCTTTCTCTAATAGTTTTGCCGTATAAATCAGCAATACCATATTCAGTAACAACATAATGAACATCAGCACGAGAAGTTACAACACCTGCACCGGGTTTTAATGTTGGAACTATTCTTGAAAATTTCAGATCCTTTGTAGCCGATGGTAATGCTATAATTGGTTTACCACCAACAGAACGAGCAGCACCACGAATAAAATCTACTTGTCCGCCAAATCCACTGTAAAATTTTGTTCCTATTGAATCTGCACAAACCTGACCAGTTAAATCAATTTCAATAGCAGAATTAATGGCAACCATTTTATCATTTTGAGCAATTACAAATGGATCATTTACATATTCCTGTGGATGAAATTCAAAGATTGGATTATTATCAATAAAATCGAAAGCTTTCTTTGTACCAAGCACAAATCCTGCAATTAATTTCCCAGGGTGAAGAGTTTTCTTTTCTCCATTAACAACACCCTCAAGAACTAAATCTATTAATCCATCAGAAAACATTTCGGTGTGAACACCTAAATCTTTTTTATCATGCAAATATCTTAAAACTGCATCTGGTATTGCACCAATACCCATTTGAAGTGTTGAACCATCTTCAATAAGTGAAGCAACATTTTTACCGATCTTGTCAAAAATTTCTAACATTTCTGGTGATGAATCCGGATCAACTTGCGGTAATTCTTTTAAAGGTTCATCAACTTCAACAATGTAATCAATTTTATTAACATGAATAAAGCTATTACCTAACCCACGCGGCATTTGTTTGTTTACTTGTGCAATAACACATTTTGATTTTTCGGCTGCTGTTTTAATATTGCCAACATCAATTCCAAAACTACAGAATCCATGTTCATCCGGCGGTGAAACGTGTATTAACGCAACATCCGGAACAATAATACCATTTTTGTACAAGAGAGTAACTTCATTCAAAAAAATTGGAATAAAATCTGCTCTTCCTTCGTTAACCGCCTGACGAGTATTTGCCCCGATAAAAAATGCTTTATGCCTGAAATGTTTTTCCATTCCTGGTTTAACATAAGGTAAATCACCAACGACAAGTATATGATATAATTCTACATTTTCTAATTCATCTTTTCTTTTAACCATTGAGTTGATTAAAGTCAAAGGTGCGGCACATCCTGGTTGAACAGCAATTTTATCATTTGATTTTATTACCTTAACAGCATCATCAGAATTCACTAATCGAGACGTATATTTTTTTACCCAAGGTGCATTAATTGGTTTTTGAATTTTTGGTTGTTCTAAAGTCATTTTCAGTACTCACTAATTAGTCGAAAAAAAATGAAGTCTTCTATATTCAAGATTAAATGCTTCAGCTATATGTTCATTTGAAACGTATCCATTAAAAGTACAAACACCTTTTGAAAGACCGGCATCTGAAAGCAATGCATTTGCTAAGCCATTATCTGCTATAGAAGAGACATATTCTATACAAGCATTTGATAAGCCATAACTTGCAGTGCGGGCAACTAAAGCTGGCATATTTGGAACGCAATAGTGAATTACACCATGCATTTCAAAAATGGGATCTGAGAATGTAGTTGGTCGGCTTGTTTCCACACATCCACCTTGATCTATTGAGACATCAACAATAACAGAGCCTTTTTTCATTGATTTAACCATTTCTTCTGTTATAATGTGAGGTGTTTTTTCAGCTTTGATTTGAACAGCACCGATTAATAAATCTGCAAATTTAGAACCACGTGCTATTGTAAATTGATTTGCTACAACTGTCGTAATGTTTTTTGAAATTTCGTTTCTTATTCTTCTTAATCTTCTTAAATCTTTATCAAGAACAATAACATGAGCACCTCTTAAATGTGCTGCGTAAGCTGCATTATAACCAACAGCACCGGCACCAACAATAACAACTGCAGCGGGTGCTACTCCTGTTATTCCACCAAGTAAAATTCCACGACTATTTGGATAATCACTTCCTAAATATCTTTCACCTACTTGAATTGCTAATTGACCAGCTATTTCACTCATTGATTGAAGAATTGGCAATTGGTCATCTTTTTCTATTAATTCCAATGCAATTGCAGTAATTTTTTTCTTTAATAGTTTTTCAATCGTTCCTTTTTTACCAACAGCTAAATGAAGAACATTTAATAAAATTTGTTCATCCTGTAATAATTCAATTTCATTTTCGGTAAATGGAGTAATTCTTGAAACTAATTCGGAGCGTTGTATTACTTCATCTTGATTATAAACAATGGTAGCACCTACTTTTCGGTATTCTTCATC
>CAZVBT010000344.1:0-2650 GCA_964625385.1 uncultured Melioribacter sp.
ATTTAAAATAGATTAAAATGAAATACTTTAACAATTAAATAGTATGCTATAGTTTTAAATGGAAAATATATTAAATAAAGTAATATAGAAGACATTAATTGAAATTATAAAATTTTTTGTATTTTGATTAACAACCTTAAACAAACACTTTCACGCCTCATTGTTAACTTCCCTGGGTGGAGGACCAATCGCAAAATTGTAGTGATCGAAAGCGATGATTGGGGAAGTATTCGGATGCCCAATAGAGATACGTACGATAAGCTACTGAAATTAGGCTTACGAGTGGATAAGGATCCCTATTGTACATTTGATGCCCTTGAGAGTAAGCAAGATTTAGAAGCTATTTACAATGTTCTTTCTGAATTTAAAGACAAAAATAATCGCAATCCTATAATTACTTTCAATACCGTAGTCGCCAACCCCGACTTTAAAAGAATTGAAGAAAACAACTTTGAACATTATATTTATGAATCATTTGATAAAACCCTAAATAAGTATTATGGCGATGATACCTTTGAATACTGGCTTATAGGCATAAAGGAAGGGTTTATCAAACCCCAGTTCCATGGGCGTGAACATTTGTATGTTAAAAAATGGATGACGCATCTAAGATCAAGATTTGAACCTACATATACTGCTTTCAAACACAATACATTTGGACTTACATCCTTTGTAGATAAACGCACACCCGGTGATTATATGGGGGCGTTTAATTCCGGCGAACTGTCTGACCTGAAATGTTTTGAAGAAATTCTGGAGGATGGTTTAAAAATATTTACTCAATTATTTGGCTTTTCATCAAAAAGTTTTATTGCAACAACTTATACATGGTCTCCTTATTTGGAAAGAAAAATATCGCAGCTTGGAATAAAATATCTTCAGGGAATGGTTCATCAAAGAATTCCTGTTGATGATGATCATCGCTTTGTATATAAGAAAAATAATTTTACTGGGTTTCGTAGTCATTATGGATTGATATATCTTACAAGAAATTGTTATTTTGAACCTTCTCAGAATCCGACTTTTGATTGGATAAATGACTGCTTGAAACGCATAAAAATTGCCTTTTTTTGGGGAAAACCTGTTATTTTAAGCACTCATCGCCTTAATTTTATTGGAACCATTTTCCGTGAAAATAGGGAGAATAATATTAAACTGTTTAAAATTTTATTAAAAAATATTACCCAAATGTACCCAAATGTTGAATTTATGAGCAGCGATGAATTAGGTGACCTCATTTATTCTGAAATTGTTAAAGAATGAAAAAGAAAATTTTATTCATAATTCCTTCTTTAATGGGAGGAGGCGCTGAAAGAACCCTAATTAATCTTTTGCAATTGATCAATTATGATTTATATGAAGTGACTCTTGTTTCCGTATTGCACAAGGGTGTATACATTAATTCAATTCCAGCTGATGTAAAATATCACTGTCTTTTTAAGAATGAATTGATATTAAAAATTTTAACAAAAACTCATCAAAAAATTGATTTTATATACCCCTTAAGTTTCGTTTTCAATAAAAAGCTCAAATCTTCTTTTGATGTTGGAATTTCTTTTTTAGATGGAATATATACTGAGCTTTTACATTCCAAAAAAGACATTAAGAAAAAAATAGCATGGGTTCATTCTAGTTACAAATCTTATAACAATTTCTATAAGTTTTATAAAAATAAATCGTATCGAAAACGACTAATAGAGAAAAGATATAAAAAACTTGATACTTTAATATTTGTATCAAATGATGCTCTCATGGAATTTAAATCTTTGTTTGGTGGATTTAAATCAATGATGGTTATTTATAATCCAGTTAATCCAACATCCATATTTAAGAAGGCCAAAGAGGAAATATTAATTGATTTTCCAAAAACTAGTTTTAATTTTGTTGCAGTTGGAAGTCTTATTCCTGTTAAGAATTATGAATTACTTATAAAAGCAGCTTCTATCTTGATTAAAAGATATAAGGATTTTAAAATCTTTATTTTGGGTCATGGCTATCTGGAAAGTAAATTAAAAGCACTTATCACACAGGAAGGTTTACAAAATAATTTTGAATTGATGGGATTCATTTCAAATCCCTATCCGTATATGTTAAAGGCTGATGCATTTATCATGACATCATTGACTGAAGCTCTACCTACTGCACTTTGTGAAGCGATGATTCTTCAAAAGCCTGTTATTGTCACCAATGTGAGCGGATGTCGTGAAATTGTAAATGGCGGTGAATTTGGATTATTATGTGAATCATCTGAATATGATATTGCTGCAAAAATGTATCAATTAATTACGAATACCGATCTATTCGAATATTATAAGAAAAAGTCAATTGAGAGGTCGCAAGTATTTGATGACCAGTTATTTATACAGAAGTTTTACGAATTAATCTTAGATGAAACTCCTCCAAATCAACTCCACTGTTAACTCCGGCAGCACAGGCCGTATAGCCGAAGATATCGGTAAGGTGCTTATTGCTAATGGTCACGAGAGCTATATTGCTTTTGGGCGTGGACACCGGCCGAGTCAGTCAAAGCTGATTCGTATCGGCAACGCATTTGATGTGTATTGGCATGGATTGCAAACTTTACTTTTTGATCGACATGGATTTGCATCTAAAAGGGCAACAAAGCGTTTGATTAATTATATTAATGAGC
>CAZVBT010000345.1:0-2692 GCA_964625385.1 uncultured Melioribacter sp.
GTCCCATTCTTCTTCCTGGAGGTGCAGTTCTTCCTGCAATGAATCCAACAACAGGTTTTTTCACATATTTTTAATGAATTCAGCAGCTTCTTCTTCAGCAGTTCCACCAATTTCTCCGATCATTATTATACCTTCTGTTTCTGGATCTTCATTGAATAATTTTATTATGTCGATAAATCGTGAACCGATTACTGGATCTCCACCAATTCCAACACAAGTTGATTGACAAATCCCTAAATCAGTTAATTGTTTTACTGCTTCGTAAGTCAATGTTCCGCTACGAGAAACAACACCAATCTTTCCTTGTTTGTGAATGAATCCGGGCATGATTCCAATTTTAGCTTTGCCTGGAGAAATAATTCCGGGACAGTTTGGACCAATCAATCTTATGTCTTTTCCTTTGATTGAATTATAAACTGTAATCATATCCTTAGTTGGAATTCCTTCAGTGATGCAAACAATTAATTTAATTCCGGCATTAGCAGCTTCTAAAATTGCATCGGCAGCAAAAGCAGGTGGAACAAAAATAGCAGAAGCTTCTGCCTTTGTTTGTTTTACAGCATCTTCTACTGTATTGAATATTGGAATTTTTGTGTCTTCAAATGTTTGCCCACCTTTTCCTGGAGTAACACCACCAACCACATTAGTTCCATATTCAATCATTTGTTTAGCGTGGAATGAACCTTCTCCACCAGTTATTCCTTGCACTATTACTCTTGTTTTTTTGTCTAAGAGAATACTCATAATAAATCCTATAATTAGTTTTTTAACGATGTAAAATTATAAAAGGTATTTCAATTTTCTTAATTATAAATCGGCAGAATTTATTTGATAAAGTTCTTTACCTCATTTATGATTTTAGATAAATCAATTCCAGATATACATTCAAGATTATAAGGGCAAACTTTTTTCCAACAAGGAGAACATTCAAGATTTTCCTGATAAAGTTTTATACCACGATTATAAAGTTCAATCTCAGTCCAACATGATAAACCAAACCATGCAATAACAAATTTTTTAAGTGCAATTGCTAAATGCATTCCAAATGAATCGCCGGTGATTACAATATCAGCAATGCTCATAAAACAAGCACCTTTGCGAATTCCAAATTCAGTTGGAGTATTAATAACTTTTTGTTTTACATCATCAGAAAGTTGAGAGTAGATTTTTTGATTTCTTTCTGAATCTTCTTTACCACCAAGCAAAACAATTTTAGTGTTGTCAAATTTTGAAATTTCATTTATTAAAAAAACATGTTGTTCAATTGTCATTTTTTTATTTGGGAATAGGTTTGAACAACCTGTATTGAAGCCAATATATTTTGTTGTTGAACTATAATTAATTTCTTTTTTGTATTCTTCAATAAATTTTAATTCTTCAAAAGTGAAATTAAAAATGTATTCATCTCTTTGATAATCAAGTTCAAGTGCTTCGCTAATAATTTCTAAACCAGTTTTTTGATTTATACGAAATTTTAATTTATCGTCAAGACCAAGATGATAACTATACATTGCATGTTTACTGGCTGGAATAATTTTTCCATCTTCGTTTAAGAGAAAACCTCTTTTAACAATGCTGTTTACTTCATTTGTAAATGCACAGGCATAATTTGATTTATCTGTATTAAAAACAAAATCAAATTTTATCTGTCGAAGAATCATTCTGTTTTCATCTGTCCAGGTGAAAAGAAAATCAATCAAATGATTATTTGAGAGTATTTTTTCTGCTGATGGTTGTGTAATCCAATAAATTGTGCTGATTGGAAATTTTCTTTTAATTGAATGAAGGAGAGCAGTGTTCATTAATACGGTGCCAAGAGCATCAAGTGAAATGATTAAAATTTTTATTCCAATTTTATTTTCATCGCTTTCAAGTTGGCATCCTTCTTCCAAACAATTTTTGTATGAAAGGCATGGTTTATAACCATTAAACTTTTTACATTTTGGGATATTAAGATTTTCGAACTCAATCATGAAAGTTGTTTTGCAAGTTGTAAAATTTTTAATTCATTAAATTGATTTGATATTAATTGCATTCCAACTGGTAGTTTTTCTGAATTAAATCCAATTGGAATATTTAAACCGGGAATTCCAACTAAGTTAGCTGATGTTGTATAAATATCTTCTAAATACATCGAAAGAGGGTCATTCGATTTTTCACCAATTTTAAAAGCAACATTTGGAGTAGTTGGAGTTAAAATTATATCAACATTTTTAAAAGCATTATCAAAATCGTTTTTTAACAAACGACGAACCTTTTGAGCTTTTCTATAATAAGCATCGTAATAACCTGAAGATAAAACATAAGTGCCAAGCATAATTCTTCTTTTAACTTCATTTCCAAAACCTTCGCTTCTTGAGTTTATGTACATATCATTAAGATTACTGGAATTGTTAGAACGAAAACCATAATGGGCACCATCATAACGAGCTAAATTAGAAGAAGCTTCAGCTGTGGTTAAAATGTAGTAGGTTGCAATTGAATATTCAGTGGTGGGTAATGTAATTTCTATAACTTCATGACCTAGTGATTTAATAATTTCAATTTGGTTATTTATTAGCTTTCTAATTTCTTCATTTAACCCAGAAGAAAAATATTCTTTGGGTAGCCCGATTTTAAATTTTTGTGGTTCAGAAATTTTTTCTAAATAAATTTTTTGCTCATCATCGAATGAAGTTGAATCTTTTTCATC
>CAZVBT010000346.1:0-7484 GCA_964625385.1 uncultured Melioribacter sp.
GTTTATTCCATTCATAATTTTTATATTTGAAAATAAAATTATAAATCTCGATATGAAAACATTTTTATTCTTTATGATAGCGTTTTTTTTAGTCAGTTGTAAAGAAAAAACGAATATAAAAGAAATTGAAATTACTAATAATAAATCTTTTGAAAATATTAAAGATGAAAAAGAAAAAAATCTTGTTATCTATGTTGCAGTATCTACAATGATTTCTCCTCTGGAAACTTTTAATCTTTATAAAGATGTGATGGATTATATTTCCGACAAGCTTGGAATACAAATCGAGTTCAAACAGCGGAAAACTTATCGTGAGGTAAATGAATTACTCAAAGAAAACAAACTTGATTTTGCTTTCATCTGCACGGGTGCTTATCTGGAAGCAAGAAATGAAATACCAATTGAAATTCTTGCTGTACCGGTTGTGAATGGTAAACCTTATTATCAGGCGTATGTGATTGTTAATGAAGAAAGTAAAATTTCTGACATAAATGAATTGAAGGGAAAATCTTTTGCTTTTACTGACCCTCTTTCAAATACAGGATATTCTTTTATGATTAATTATCTGAAAGAGAAGAATACAACACCCGAGAGATTTTTTTCCAAAACCATTTTTACTTACGCACACGATTATTCCATTCAGGCAGTTAAAAGAAAAATAGTTGATGGAGCTACTATTGACGGATTGGTGTTTGAGTATCTGAAACATTTTCAGCCAGAGAAAATTGCCGGAGTGAAAGTAATTCATAAATCAAGAGAATTCGGAATTCCTCCTTTTGTTGTTCAGAAAAATATGGATAGCAATCTCAAACAAAAGCTTAGAAATATTATGCTTAATATGCACAATGATCCTGAAGGTAAAGAGCTTTTGAGTAAAATAATGATTGATAAGTTTATCCTTGCAGATGAATCTATTTACAGACGGTAAAATGAAGACACTCAGATTTAAGCTCCCTCTGTTCTGGAAATTCTCTCTTGCTATTATCTCAATTGTTTTGGTTTTCGGTTCTATCAACTCAATATTGATTTATAACAATGTTCAAACCGCACTTCAGTCGGAAACAAAGAAAAGAGCGTTGTTTATAGCTAACAGCATCTCAAACCAAATAACTTCTTCTATACTGTTCGAGGACTACATCTCGTTGCAAAATACATTGAATAGTATCAAAGAAATCGATGAGAACATATTTTACATTTTTATAGTTGATGATAAAAATCAGGTGGTTGTGCATACTTTTACAACTGATTTTCCGGTTGATCTTATAAATGCCAATGTATTAAGTGAAAATCAAAAGTCTAATACACAGCTTTTATTGATCAAAGATCTTAATGAGGAAATAATATTTGATGTGGCCGTGCCGATTCTTGGTGGAAGAGTTGGTACAGTTAGAGTTGGATTGAAAGAAAGTTCTATTATTGCTGATGTTCAGAAAACAGTGAACATTTTCTGGCTTATGGTTGCTGCTTTTCTTTCTGTTGGAATTGCCGGTGCATTGGTATTTGCTAAATTTATAACCAAACCGATAAAAGCTATTCAGAATGTTGCAGACGGGATAGACTTAAGTCAGATTGGAAAAAAGGAAATTCCACAAATAAAAATCCGCGAAAAATTTCTTGACAGAATTAAAATGCTTTTCAGAGCTGAAGATGAAATTGATATTCTTGCTGACAGATTTAATCAGATGATTATTCGTTTGGATAAAGCTTATCGGGATTTACAAAACGCTCAATCAACAATTATTCAATCTGAAAAACTTGCAACAGTGGGAACTTTAACTGCTGGTTTAGCCCACGAAATAAATAATCCGGTAGCAGGATTACAAAATTGTATCAGAAGAATTAAAAATGATCCATCAAATGTTGAACAAAATATTAAGTACATTAAGATGATGGAAGCTGCAGTTGAAAAGGTTGAAAATGTTGTAAGCAATCTTCTTAATTTTACCAGGAGACAAAGCAGCGGATTTCAAAGTTTATCTGTAAGTGATATTGTCGAAAATTCTTTATTGTTGGTCAGTCACAGACTTGAGAAGCTGAGAATTTCAATCACAAAAAATTTTCCTGCTGATTTGCCACACATCAAAGGAAATAAAAATCAGCTTGAGCAGGTGATGTTAAATCTTTTTATCAACTCTATAGACTCAATCGAAGAAAAAAGTTTTACTGATCCGATGTGTGAAAAAAGAATAATCCTGAATGCAAAAAATGAAAATAATTATGTTCGATTATCAATTCAGGATACAGGAAAAGGAATACCTGAAAATATAAAAGATAAAATCTTTGATCCTTTCTTTACGACCAAACAACCTGGCAAAGGTACAGGGCTGGGTTTATCGGTTGTTTATAAAATTATTGAATCACATAACGGAAAAATTCAGATTGAAAGTAAAGAAGGTGTTGGAACGACAGTGAATATTTATATTCCGATTTATACATAACAATATTTAGTAGATTCAAAATTTTTGTAATAAGTGTTTTATTCACTTAATAAAAATTTTTTTTAAAAATATTTAATAAATACGAAAATCATAATTTATGTTAGAGTGAAGTTTTAAGAACTTTTTTATTAAAATGAAAACATCATATTGACATTACAAATCTTTTTTTGTGTAAATCATTTTTTCTTAAATTGCGTTTAGATAATTAATTTGAAAATAAAAAGGGAAAACAATGCCAAAGTTAAAATTCGATTTATTTAAGGAATTTTTTGAAAGCGAAAAATCATCTGGTTATATCCTGGTTGCTCTGACAATTGTGTCACTATTATTTACAAATATTTTTATTGGTAATGGCTATATAAACTTTTGGCATATCTATTTAGATTTATCATTCTGGGATGTTGAACTTAAGTATAGTTTAGAGCATTGGATAAACGATGGCCTGATGGTAATATTTTTCCTTTTAGTTGGTCTTGAGATTGAGCGAGAAATTTATGTAGGTGAACTTTCAAGTGTAAAGAAATCAGCATTACCAGCTATTGCAGCACTTGGTGGAATGTTAGTTCCGGCATTAATACATTTTTCATTAAACGCTAACACTCCAACTCAAAGTGGATTTGGAATACCAATGGCAACAGATATTGCATTTACACTTGGTGTTGTATCATTACTTGGAAATAAAATTCCAATTTCTCTAAAAATATTTTTGACAGCCTTAGCAATAATTGATGATCTTGGTGCAATTTTAATTATAGCATTTTTTTATACAAGCGATTTGTCATTTGCTTACTTAATTGTTTCTCTTTCAATTTTTGTATTTCTCTTAATCTTAAATAGATTAAAGGTAAATAAGCTCTCGTTTTTTTTAATACTTGGTGTTATAATGTGGTATTTGATGTTAAAATCTGGAGTTCATGCAACAATAGCTGGGGTTTTACTTGCATTTGCAATTCCATTTAACAAAAATGATAATGAAAATATTTCATATAAACTTCAACACTTTTTGCACAAGCCTGTTGCTTTTGTAATACTTCCAATTTTTGCGTTGTCAAACACAGCGATAATGATTCCAACTAATATAATTGAAAGTATAATTTCTAATAATTCGCTTGGAATATTGTTCGGTTTAAGTTTGGGTAAACTAGTAGGAATATTTGCATTTTCATTTATTGCAGTAAAAATTGGTTTAGGTATTTTGCCAAAAGATTTGAATTGGAAATTGATTGCTGGTGCTTCAAGTCTTGCAGGAATCGGCTTTACAATGTCAATCTTTATTACAAACCTTGCTTTTAAGGATATAGATATAATAGCATCCTCTAAGTTGATAATTATAATTGCATCGGTTATTTCAGCCTTATCCGGATTAATTATTTTATCTAAGGCAACACAAAAAGTTAGTTAGATTTCTTCATTCCTCTGCTGGTGCCAGAGAGAAATGTATCTATTAAACAAATTAGATTTTGAAACAAATCCTTTATACTTACCATTTTCCGTAACGGCAATATTCCAAATTTGTTTTTCTTCGAAAATCTTAATTAAATTATGAATGTCTTGATTGATCTCTACAGATACAAAATTTGTATTCATTACTTCATAAACAAGCAAAATATTATAAACATCTTCTTGTAATAAAATTTCTCTGATATCATTAAGTGTAACTACGCCTACTAAAATTTCATCATCATTAACAACAGGAAATAAATTTCTGTTTGATGTTTTTAATTTTTCCATTAATTCACCAACAGTCATATTTGGATTAAGAGTAATAAAATTTGTTTCCAATAAATCTTTAATCTTTAAGTTTTGAATTACATACTTTTCTTTTTCAGAACGAAAATCAATTCCATGATGAGATAGGGAAGAAGTATAAACAGAATATTTATCGAAATACTTTGATATGAAAAAAGAAAGTGAAGTAACAATCATTAATGGAACAATTAGTTTATAACCACCAGTTACTTCTGCAATTAAAAAAATTCCAGTTAATGGTGCATGCAAAACTCCTGTTAGTATTCCAGCCATTCCTACAACAATAAAATTAGGTTGATTTAATTGGATAAAAGAAGACTGGTTAATTGAATATGAAAATACAAATCCTGTTATTGCTCCAGTAAATAAAGAAGGAGCTATTATGCCTCCGTTTCCACCAGCATATAAAGTTAATGAAGTAGCAATGGCTTTTAAAAAAATTATTAATAATGAAGATATAATGATTAAAAATTTTAAATCAATTTTATTCTTAATGAAATATGAACCAAAACTAAGTATCGAAGTTTCTTTACCATTAAGTAAATATATAACGGTTGAATATCCTTCACCAAACAAAGGTGGAAATATGAAAATCAACAAACAAAGTATTAAACCACCGATAATGGTTTTATTAAGATTAAAAAATTTTTTATCAGTGTGTTTTTCAAAATATAATGTAACCTTTTTTATGTATAATGAAATGAAACCTGTTAAAAGTCCAAGTAAAATGTAAAATGGAATATCATATACATTCCAACCTTGTGAAACAAAATAAAATATCTGTCCACTATAAAGTAATTTTGAAACAACTGAAGATATTGCTGAAGCGAGCAATAAAGGAATAAAAGAAGAAATTGATATATCAGGAAGTAAAACTTCGAAAGCAAAAATTACCCCAGCGATTGGGCTATTGAAAATTGCAGAGATACCAGCAGCAGAACCACATGCTAACAATAAAGTTTTATTGTGATAATTGAGTTTAAATTCTTTTGCTACATTTGAGCCAATAGATGCACCAATAATAACAATGGGTGCTTCTAGACCAACCGAACCACCTGTACCGACTGTAGCACTACTTGTTAATAAATGAGAAAAAATTTCCCCTGAAGGAATGTCAGATTTCTTTCTAATTATAGAATATATAATATTACTTAAACCACGTGTAAATTTATTTTTGAATAAAATTTTAATGAATAATAATGATATTATTATTCCAAAAAAGGGAAGGAAAAAATAAAGGGAAGGTACATTCATTAAATCGAAAATATATTTTGATTCTTTTTGAAAAAAATGCACTGCGGACTTTAAAGTTACTGCACCTAAACTTGCAAATACACCAACAAAAGCACTCAAAATAATGATGAATGTTTTTTTATCTATTTTAGTTAATATTAAAAATAAAAGTTTATTCTTTATGATATAAAAATTGATTTTTAAATATCTTAATAAATATTTCATGTAAATATTAATGGCTAGCTTCATTTTTGTGAATGATATTTGCAATTTGATCTAAATTATTTTTTAATCTTCTTAATTCACTTTCTAACTTGTACATTTTATAAGATTCAAAAGATTCTCTTCCCCCTAAAAGCCAATTTATATCACAACCAAGCCTTAAAAGTTTAAGTAAAATTCTTGTTCCAGGTTCACGATTACCACTAATGTATTGTTGAAGTTGTTGTGGAGAAATTTGCATCTCATCAGCAAGTTTTTTTAATGTACCAAATTTTTTTCGTGCAAAAATTCTAATTCTTTCGCCAATGCCAATTTTTGAATTCTCATCTGTAAATAAATCATTTGGAAATGGTATTTCTCCTTCAAATAAATTTAGTTCATATTGATAATCATCAATTATTTTTTTTATCTGATCATAAAGGTCCTCATCAAATTGGTTGCTTTCATTAATTAAGTAATTTAAGGTTTGAACTTTCATTCCAAGTTTTTCAGCTATCATACTTAATTTAATTCCATGAGTATGAATTAAATATTTAATTTCTTCTTGCTTATTCATATTTACCTCAAACTTGGTAGTTTCAAATTCAAAATAAGAAAAATTATAAAAAGTTTTATTCACACAAATTTATTCAATATTTTTGTAGGCATGAGTTTATTGAAATTATCAAAAGAATATAAATATATATTAAAAATTGCCTTGCCAGCAATCGCCGGTCTTTCAACTCAAATGATTGTTTCATTAGTTGATACTGCTTTGGTAGGAAGACTTCCTGAGACAGAATATGTACTTGCTGCAATGGGTATTGGAGTTTTAGCTACTTGGGCAGTTGTTAGTTTATTTTCCTCATTAGCAACGGGAACTCACGTATTAATTGCAAGAAGGTTTGGAGAAAAAAATTATGAAGAATGTGGTAAAGTATTAAATACTTCAATTATTCTCTCTTTGATGATTGGTATAGTAATAAGTTTTTTGGTAGTTTTTTTTGCACATGATATTGCTCATTTTTTCGCCGCCGATGATCGTGTCGCTTACTTTGCTGGTGAATTTCTTCATTATAGATTCATGGGTATTCCTTTCTTTTTAGTTACTGTTTCTTATCGTGGTTTCTTTTTTGGAATTGGAAAAACTAAAATTTTTATGTTTTCTGGAATTCTTGTAAACCTTTTAAATATTGTTTTTAATATCATTTTAATTTATGGTGCATTTGGTATTAAAGGAATGGGATTAGCTGGTTCAGGATTAGGTTCTACATTAGCTACAATTTGTGATGCACTTTTTTATTTCAGTGTTTCTATCTTTCCTGACTATCGGAAAAAATTTCATTACTTCAAAAATTTAAGATTTGTAAAAGAAATAGCTTCTTCAATAATTAATATTTCTTTACCTGTATCGTTACAAAATATTTTTATTCTTGTTGGCTTTTTAAGTTTTATTTCTATTACAGGATTAATTGGGACAATACAACAAGCTGCTAGTAATGTTGTTTTTTCAGCATTATTAATTTCTTTGATGCCAACATTTGGTTTTGGTATTGCTGTTCAAACCTTGGTTGGTAATTCAATTGGTAGTGGTAATATAAAATTAGCAAAGCACTATGGTTTTGAAACGAGTAAACTTGCAACTATTTATACAATAATTGTTGGATTATTTTTTGCAATTGCCCCACGTGCAATTTTATCTTTAACCACAAATGATACAAATGTAATTGAGACAGCAGTTCCTGCATTACGAATTGCTGCTTTTGGTCAGATATTTTATGGAATAGGTGTTGTTTTAGCTAATGGGTTACAAGCTTCTGGCGCAACTTTATATGTAATGTTAGCTGAAGTTGTTGTTAATTG
>CAZVBT010000347.1:0-7466 GCA_964625385.1 uncultured Melioribacter sp.
TAATCCTAAATATTCTTTAACTAATTCTGTTTGTAATTTTTTAAATAAATCCTTATCCAGCAACTTGTTATTTGTAATTTTATCGAATAACTCTTCAAATAATAATTCCGATTTGATTGAATACATCTGAGTTGGATGAACCGTTCTGTCATATAATCTTTTTCGAAATTTTGTAATCCTGTTTTCTAAACTGTCTTTAGAAAACTCATATTCTAATACTTCTTCCAGTTTTTTGTTTCTATCTTGTGTAAAAATGTTATAAAGATCATTTATTAAATGAATCTTTTCTTTGAATTTATTTTCAAATATTGATATTCTTTCAGGTAAAAATGATTTAGAAAATTCATTAAAATATTTATTCGAGTGTAAATGAAATTTATTTTTATCAATAACCGATTTAAAAACATTTTCTATGCCTTCATTAATCAACTTGAAGGCGACATCTATTGGCATAGACAAATTAATTTCTTTTTTCTTTTTACCTGTGAAAATATTAACTGTAGTAAGTTCTTTTTTCTTGTATTGATTTGCTTCGCCAGCAATATTTTTATTTAAATCAATAATTATTCTTCTTGTTTTTGCAAGTAAAATTTCCGCCGTATCTGTTCCACCAAGTGTTAAACGAAAGGTTTTTCTGCCCATATCAAAACCATCTTCGGTTCTTGCAAAAGTTGAAAGGGGAACAAGTCCAATACCTTGACGAGCCAATCCATAAGCAAGCCAATCGAGAGATAAACCATCAGGAAGATTTTCAATTATAAGTTGAGGATACATACTTGCTTGTGGTGGTTTTATTTTTATTCTAAATGGATTTCTTGATGATGGTAATTTTTCTACTGCGTTTGTTAATGCATCACTTCTGTCTTTAAAAATTTTGTTTCTTAATAACCAATATGAATTTACAATTCGGCTTTCATTTCTGTAGAATAAATATGTTAAAAATATTGCGGCTATATTTGGTTTTATAGATGATGAAACTTCTTTGAATTTATCTGCAATTATTTTATTTCTTATTTCAACGACGGATAACCTTGCGCCAGCAAGTGAATCTGTTTTTGAAACAGAGTGAACAGTAATTAAATAATTTCCTTCTTCTTCGGTCAAATAACCTGAAGAGATCAGTTCGTTTGTTAATTGTCTTAATGTATTTATTTTTTCTAAATAATTTGTTGGTGTAACGTTTTGGTATGATAGATCATCAATGACAAAAATTTTATTTCCTAAAAGTTGCTTTAATAAAAATTTTAAATCTTCTTCATTGAATTTATTTCCTGTTGCATTGTGTGGATTATTAAAAACCACCGCACCATAATTTTTCCAGTTAGAATTATCTTTAATTTTTTTATTAACTGAAGAAATTATTTTTTCAACATCTAAATCAAAATTCTTTGTTAAAGGAACTACTTCAACATAGGGAAAACAATGTTCGTATGTCCAGCTTAAATCTGGAAATATTACTTCTTTAATTCCGCAATGAAATCCAAGTAATGCTAAGGCTGTTCTTGAAGAACCACTTGCTACAAAACAATTATCAATTTTGTATTCCGGATGATGCTGAATAAACGAATACAAAAAACTTTTTTCTAATTTTTTTTGCCATTCCTTATTGTCTAAATTATTTATCAGGTCATCTAAAAGTTCGTTGGCTGTTTTGTCAAAATAAAAATCTAATGGAAATTTTTCTTCTAAGTGCTTCGTTTTATTATTCAGATTTTCGAAATGATGCTCATATTGATTTTGGATTCTACCGTTATATTTATCAATTAAAGTTGAATAGTGTTTATAGTCAAATATTTTGTCTGTATAAATTTCGTTTTCTTTAAGTGCATAATCATCGCTTTCTGTTTTTAAGCAGTTGTAATTTTTTAAAATAAAAGTAAGAAGTTCAATTTCAGAAGCTGAAGGTGTTCCCTTTAATTGAAAATGAATTGTTTCGATGATTGAAATAAATTCTGAATAACCGGCAACAAAGGTGATTGAAAAATCTTTAAGTGAATCAGAAAAAATTTTTGGTGTTAAAATTCTTAATACTCTGTTCATCATCTTTGCTTCGCGTGCAAGCGAAAGATGATTTAATGCATTGTTTGTTTCAATAAAAAATAGTGGAAACTCCAAACATAGTTTTCTTAATTCTCTTCTTGTTTCTTCTTTTAATAAAGCACCTATAACTAAAAAGTTGGGCTTTTTATTTTCACTCTTAAAGATTTCTTTAAGATAATTAATCAACTTGTCTTCATCGGAATTGAGTTGTAAAAGTTCTAAGTTATCATACTTTGTAATGTGATACGGCAACCGGATATTAAACAGAAAAATGTTAGCCGGTTTATAAATTAAAAATTTCGACAGAGCATGAAACAACATTCTTAAAGCTTCAGAAACTCCACCTGAAGAAATTATTATTTCTCTTTTGCCGGATTGTTCTCCTAAATCGTAATTAAGTGGTTCTTGTTGATTTTTTGATAACCAATCGTAAAAATATTTTATTAAGAAATTTGGATTCCGTTTATTAAAACCACCTCGTGGTGTATAGGGGCCACTTTTTTCAATTAATGTTTTTAAGAATTCAATTTTTATTTTATCGCTTTCGATTGTCTCAAGTTCTTCATAAATTTTTTCGAGCGAATCTAATTCTATTTTATTAATATCTATTCCTGATATTAAACGAAGATAAGCAAAAATCAATTTGTCTTCCTGAACTGGATTACCAATATGAAAATTTACCCGTTCTGTAACTGGAATTGGTGAAGATGCAGTTGCTTCGCTTATTTCTGAAACAGTTGCAGCTTTAACGTGTTTTATTGAAAAATATTTTTGTAAATCGTTCACTTTAATTATTGTTTATCTTTTTTATGTTCTGATTTTTTAAATGTGTTTTCCAAAAAATTTTGAAAAAGGCTTATTAAATCTACTCCTTGAGAAATTTCATTTGGCGAAACATTAACTACTGTTCTTGCATTTTTAAGAGATTGACTTGCTTCTGCTAATTTTGCAGCCTGAGGTGAAAGCAATAATAATTCCGGATTATTCTTCAACATTTCAAGTTCGGCTTTTTCATATTCAAGATTTAATTTTTTTCTTTTCAGCTCTTCTTCTGTTTTTTTATCCGCAAGTTGAAATTCTTTTTCAAGTTCTTTTTGTTTTAATTCAAGTTTTTTTAATTCAAGTTCGTTTTCTAACAAAGCTATTTCTTCATCTGCTTTCAACTTTGCTTTTGCGGCTGTTATTCTTGCTTTCTGATTTAATAATTCTGTTTGTTCTAAAATTCTTGCTGATTCCTGCTGCCGGATTGCATCAGCAATTTTGCTGTCAACAATTTCAAATGACTTTACAGAAATAGAAATTATTTCAATGCCATATTTTTCTTTGCTTATGTCTAATTTTTCTGAAATGTAATTTTGAATTTTTTCAGATGATAATTCTTCAATTTCAAATTTATCAGTGAAATCTTTAACCATACTTTCGATAACTGTTTCAAATTCTTTAACCGCTTTTGAAACAGAATTTTTGTTCCAGCCGCCAACTTTTATTAAACTGTCTATATTTTTTTCAGATAGAGCTGCAATTAGATTAAGTTTGATTTTTATTTCCAAACTTCCTTTTGCTGTTGCATCAATATCTAATTCTGATGAATATGTTGTTTTGGGTAATACAAGACTAAAGTGACGTGGATAAAATTTTGATTTTCTTTTTCCAATTTTATCACTCACTTCGTAAAGAACCAGTTGATCAGGTTTTCTTAACCGATATTCAAATAAAATATAAATAAGTATGACAATTATAATGGCAATTAACCAAAACATTTTTTGCTCCTTTTATTCTTAAAAAAACTTAGTCTTCAGAATTCAATTGTGATGAATTTATACACTTAACTTTGCTTTTGACAAAAATTAAGCGAATTGAACTTGATTGCATATTGGTAAGTTTTATGAATTGTTAAAGCAATCAAAAATTGGATTTGAATTTAATATTTTTTTATTTCAATAGAAATATTTATGTCAACTTACTTTAATTTTTATTAATTTTTTTAATAAAGTTCTGCTTATAATCTATGAATGATAAAAATTTATATGACGAATTATTCAACAATCAACAAAATCCCGAAAATTTTGAAAACCGAAAGGACGGATTAAGCAGATCATCCACAAATTTTATTGTTGCAGGCGTTTGTGCTGGTATTGCAAAGTTTTTAAAAAAAGAACCCAAAATTATAAGATTAATTACTTTGCTTTTACTTTTATTAGGATGGTTTCCATTTTTTATTTACTTGATTTTAGGACTTTTGTTACCTGTTGAAAAAACTAATATCAACATAAATGAAGATGAAATTATTGCAACTAATAATGAAAATGCAAAAGTAATACTAGGCGGTATTATTTTTTTAACTGGTTTTCATTTTGCTGTAAAAATGTTTGATCTTGAATCATCTTTTAATCTGTTCATATTTCAAAATGATTTTATTACTTACTCTTTTGCTTTGATTATTGGCGGAATGATACTTTCTGATAAAATTACTTTTCCTGCTTTTTTTAATGATAAAAATAGTTCATTTGAACTATCGAAAAATCAAAAAATAGTTTTTGGTGTTTGTGCCGGTTTGGCAAATTACTTATCAGTTGACGTATTAATAATAAGAGTAATTTTTTCTATTCTTTTTTTCTTAACACTTGGTTTATTTTCTGTTTTTTACTTATTGATTTATATATTCTTTAAAATATCAGCGGACAAACTTGATGATTAACAGAACGCTCTTCTCAATCTCGTTATTTCTTTGGGGATTTATTTCATTATTAATTCATTTTAATATTCTAAGTGTAAATCATTCATTAGTTACTTCAATTATAATTATTGCTTATGGTTTATCTTCCACAAATTTTGCATTTAAGAAAAGTAATAGACTTCAATTGGTTGTTTCTTCCATAATTTTTTTTATTGGAATAATTTTTTTAGTTAAATCCAATTACATTATTGTTGATTCACGCGGATTAATATTTATTTCTATTCTTTTGATTGCTGGTGCTGTTTCAATTTTGCTTTATATAGACAACGCAAAACAAAAACTATTTTTATATACCGGTTTAATTGTTTTCGGTATTGGCATTTTTTTTCTGATTTTTATTCAAAAGCTTGGTGTCTTGTATTTAATAAATCAAGCTGCAGGATTGTTTGAAAATTATTTACCCTTTTTTTTAATTGTTCTGGGATTGATAATTTTTTTAAAAAGAGAAAAACATTAACGTAAAGTTTGACTTGTTAAAATTAAATTTGATGAGGGCTCAGAAGCGCCGTTGCTTGGTTCTATAGTAACTTTATAATAATCAATTTGTTCTTTTGGCATTGGTGGAAATTGTGTTATTCTTAAAAATTCATTTCCCGAGGGTAGAAAAACTCCCATTGAAACCGCCTGATTTCTTCTTACCGCCCAAAGTTGAAATCCTTTACCAGCTTGCAAATATTTCAAATTTTTGAACTGAATCAATCCGGACTTCTCATTAAATGACAAAAGCAACTTTGCTGAACTTGATATTGAATCATTTGCCGCCTGAAGATTAACAACAACAATATCTTTATTATTAAAAAACTCAACTAAAGCATAGTAATTTTCAAGAAAATTATTTGCCGCCGATAATTGGTTTTTGGCTGTCTTTAGTTCATTCTGTAAATCTGTTATTTTATTATTTAACTTTTGAATATTTATAAAAGCATAATAACCCAAAACTGTAAAAAGAAGTAACGAAATTATAATTGATAAAATTGCAATCCATGATGAGGGTTTGTTGTCTTCTGTTTCATTAAATGGTTGAACTGTAGATGTCGTTTTCTTTTCTGATTGTGCTTGAACAAAAGTCTCCTGCTTGTTCGGAATGGATTCAAAAGTGTTTTCTTTTGTTGGTGGAAGTGGTGCTGGTATAAACTCTTGATTTATTGAAGTTGTTTGTTCTTTTGTTTGAATTTTTGTTTTTCTTTTTTCTAAATATTCGGCAAAGTCATCTTTAGATGTTTTTGTTTGACTCAAGTTAATGTTTGTTAGTCTGGGACTAAAACTTTGAGTTGAAGTTTTAGTGCTTTTGAAAGAAACATTTTCTTGTTCATCAATCGGAGCGGTAAAAGTTTTACTAAACGTAGAAGATGATTTTCTTTCATTAATTATTTTGGCTTTTATTTCATCTTTAATTTCAATTAATCGTTTAGCAACTTTATCTTTTATTGATGGGTGTGGTTTTTCTATATCCAATATAATTGGAATCATAGCAACAATATTTTGTAATTCCCCCATTTCACCAGATGGCAAATCACCATCTTGTTGCATGTATTCTTTGAACTGGACAAAATTTTGTTTATCCATGCAACCAACAGAAAATGCCGCTATCATTTCATGTATAATTTGATCTGCCATTATCCTTTCACCAAATAATCTCTTAAACTGTGAAGTGCATTCATAACTTTTAATCTAACGGTTTCAACCGGTACATTCAATTTATCGGCTATTTCATCAATTGTAAAACCTTCATAATATGCAAGATGCAAAACATACTTTTGAGTGTCGGTTAGTTTTGATAATGCTCTTTCAATATTTGGTCTTAATGCTGTTGCGGTTTTGAAATCTAAACTATCAATGTTTTTATCAAAAGTTGGAATAATAAAATAATCTTCATATTCATCATCATAAAGTTGAACAGTTTGTCCAGCGGTTCTTTCTCTTCTAACAAAATCTATTGCCTTATTTCTTGCAAGAGTAACAAGCCAGGTATAAACGTTGCCCGAGTTAAAATCAAACTTGGAAATTTTTCTCCAGATAATAACAAAAACATCTGCTAATATATCTTCAGCTATTGATTGATTTGGAGCTATTTTTTTGATAAGTGTAAATAATAGCGGTGAGTATCTATCATACAATTCTTCTAATGCGCGGGATTCATATCTCGAAATTTCGCGCATTAATTCTAAATCTGTCATTTCTTTAAACTTGCTCAATGTATTGCTCACATTTTCTTATCAAAAGTATAATTACTTAAATAAATTATCAATTAAATTATTTTTTTTCCCAGATATTATTTTTTGTGTTTGCATCTGAAGAGCGTTTTGTATTTAATTCAACTTTTACAATTTCTTTTTTATTATCTGTTTGAATTGAATATTCATTTATATTGTTTTTCCAAACAGAGGTGTTTTTATAAATTTTCTCTTTTGAACCATCTTTGTAAGTAATTTCCAAATCAATTGGGACAGGAACGTTACCAACTTTTTCAATTGTTATTTGATTCTTTTTGTTTTTTGAAGAAACATTTTTTACGGCTAAATCAGGAAATCCATAATCAAAAAACCAGGGTTTAAAGAACCAGCTTAAATCTTCTTTTACAACATCATTAAAGGTGAAAAAGAAATCATATGGAATTGGATGTTTACCATGCCAGCGATTAATATATTCTTTTATAGCTTTATCAAACATATCTTTTCCAACAGCATCT
>CAZVBT010000348.1:0-2805 GCA_964625385.1 uncultured Melioribacter sp.
ATTGAAAGAGTAATAAACACATCAGAAATTCTTTCATCTTTAAATACAGACTCATTAACTTTTTGAAGAATTGTGCTGGGTTTATAATCTTTTGAAGCTTCAAGAACAAAACGAGTTGCACTTCTAACATAACCAGCATAAGCAACAGCAAAATACCAGGCGCCCCAACGTTTACCCATTGTATCTCCAAGTACAACTATAATATTATCATCATCTATTTTAATGTAATCTATAAAATCACCACCGGGAACATTTTTGTGCGGCTGATGCCAATGTTTAATTTCAAAGCCTTCAAAGATTGGAAATTCTTCAGGCACAACTTTCACTCCCATAGAATCTGCAGCTTTTGAAACTTCATCAACAACTTTAGATCTTTCTTTTTCTAATGTTTTAAGAATAGCAGAAACTTTTGCCAATACAATTTTTGGGCTTGAAGTTTTTAAAATATAATCTTCAATTTCTAAATCGTAACCTTGAAGAATATCATCTTCTTCACCTTTAGCCGTAAGAAAAACGAAAGGAATTTTTTTAAGTTCATCATTTTGAAGAAGCATTTTTCTGAATTCATAACCGTCAACTTCCGGCATCATTACATCACTTATAATTAAATCAGGATGATATGAAATTGCCTTTTCATAACCTTCACGACCATTATATGCTACTTCGCATTCGTAACCTGCTTTTGTTAAATTATAACTAAAAAGCTTTGCAATATTTAATTCATCTTCAACTAATAAAATTTTATTTGGTTTAATTTCTGCCACAAAATTCTCCGTAGGAAATTTATTTTTTATGAAAGCTTCTTAATGCTTCTTGGAAATCAGTATATGTTTCAAAAACTCTAAACAATCTTGTTAATTCAAACATTGAACGAACGTTTGGTTGAAAACCAATTAATTTTAAATCTCCACCATTTTTAACAGCCTTTTTTAATGTTCCCACTATAACACCCAAAAATGTTGAATCAATAAATTCAACACTTGAAAGATCTATTATAAATTTATTATAACCAGCGTTTATTTTACTTGTTGTTTTATACTTTAAATCTTCAGCTTCACGCAAAGTAGCTCTATCAAGATTTACAATTTCAACAACAATATCATCAATTACTTCTTCAATTATTTCCATAGTTATTATTCTTTTGGTGATTCAATTTTATATTTTTCCATCAATCGATAAAGAGTAGCCCTACCGATATTTAATTTTCTTGCAGCTTCAACAATGTTTCTGCCTGTTACCCTTAATGCGTGCCTAATAGCTTCTTCTTTTAATTTTTCGAATGGGATTATTGGTGAATCATCTGAAAATAAATTTTCTACACTTGAATAACTAATAGAACTTGAAGAAGTATTAATATTCGGAGGCAAAACATTTGGTTCAATGTAATCTCCATCAGTTAGGATTATACATCTTTCAAGTAAATTTTCAAGTTCACGAACATTTCCGGGCCAATCATAATCATAAAATAGTTTTAATGTTTTTTTACTTACACCTTTAATTTTTTTCCCAAGTTTTTCATTAAATTGTTTTATAAAATGATCTATTAAAACAATTATATCTCCCTTGCGTTCACGCAGTGGTGGAATATGAATTGGAAATGAACTTAATCGATAATATAAATCTTCGCGAAATTGTTTGTTTTCGACTGCTATCTTCAAATCTCTGTTTGTTGCTGAAATTATTCTTACATCCGTTTTAATTATTTCGTTTCCTCCAACTCTTTCAAATTCTTTTTGTTGAATTACGCGTAAAATTTTAGCTTGAAGAGACATTTCCATTTCGCCAATTTCATCAAGAAAAATTGTTCCCCCTTTAGCAAGTTCAAACTTTCCAATTTTTCTTTGATGAGCACCAGTGAAAGCCCCTTTTTCATGTCCAAATAATTCACTTTCTAAAAGTTCACGTGGAATTGAAGCACAGTTTACAACAACGAAAGGATAATTTTTTCTTTTTCCGTTATAATGAATTGCACGAGCAACAAGTTCTTTTCCTGTTCCGCTTTCCCCGGTAATCAATACTGTAATATCATTATCAAGAACTTTCGAAATCATTTTGAAAGCTTCTTGCATTTTTTTATCTGCGGAAATAATATTATCGAAACTATAGTCTTTATGAATGTTTTCTTTTAAGTTTTCAAGTTCACGTTCAAGATCATAATTTTTTATTGCATTTCTAATTGCTGGTTCAAGACGATTTTTATCAACCGGTTTTGGAAAATAATCGAAAGCACCGAGACGAACAGATTCTAAAGCAACTTCTACACTTCCCTGAGCTGATAGCATTATAACCGGAAGATTAGGAAAACGCTGTTTTATTTTGCTTAAAACTTCATTTCCATTTATATCGGGTAACATAATATCTAAAAGGATTAAATCTGGATTATCAGAAAGAGAATTTAATGCATCAGTTCCATTTGTAAATGCTTTTACATTATATCCCCACTGGTTTTTTACCCAATGTGTCAACATTTTTAAAATTAAATCTTCGTCATCAATAATGAAAATTAATTTTTCCAATTTAAAACCCTTTCAAATTAGCATGAATTTATTTTGGTAAACGTATAATAAAAGTTGTTCCTTTATTTTCTTCTGAACGAACTTTTATAAAACCTTTATGCAAATCAACAATTTGTTTAGAACTAACTAATCCTAAACCTGCACCGGTAATTTGTGAACCGGGTCGAGAAATTTTTGCAAACTTTTGAAAGATATTATGAATCTGATTTTCTGGTATTCCAATTCCGGTATCACTTATTGCAATTTCTACTTCTTTGCCAAATTCCTGAATAATTACAGAAATTCTTCC
>CAZVBT010000349.1:0-11592 GCA_964625385.1 uncultured Melioribacter sp.
TTTCTAACCATTTTAAGAAATCATCATGAAATAATTTTTCACCTTTAGAATTTTTATGATTCTTCAAAAATGAAATATCTTTTTTTGTAATACGAGTATTTAACATCCAATCAATTAACCATTCTAATCCAGCGTTAATACAATAACCAGCTTTGTGACTTCCATAATCAGGATATTTTCTGAAAAAATGATCGAACTGTGTTTTGACTTCATGATATCCGTTCTTGAAAAATAACTGCGCCATCGAAAGCTGATATTGATCTGTGTATAAAAATCCTTC
Source organism: uncultured Melioribacter sp. (assembly GCA_964625385.1). GTDB lineage: Bacteria > Bacteroidota > Ignavibacteria > Ignavibacteriales > Melioribacteraceae > Stygiobacter. Next base: position 281 of record CAZVBT010000349.1, read on the forward strand.
TGTTATTTTTTGATTGAATTTTTTTAACATTTTACTGAAGCTCGCTGCTGTTTATAAATTTAACACCTTTTTCTATTAATTCTTTTTTTATGGTTTGGAAATTATTTTCATCTATTGAGCGAATTGCATCTTCAATTAATGTAACTTTAAAATTTTCATTGATTGCATCTTTTGCTGAATAATAAACACAAAAATCACCAGCTAAACCAGCAAAGAAAATTTCGCTTACTTTTTTCCCTTTTAAATAACTGTTCAAGCCAGTTGATTTTAAATTTCCATTATCATAAAAAGCACTGTAACTATCAATTTCCGGATTCATACCTTTTCTTAAAATTAGTTCAACGTTGTTCAATATTAAATCTTTATGTAACTCTGCACCAAAAGTTCCTTGTACACAATGGTCTGGCCAAAGTATTTGTTCAATTCCATTTAATTTAATTTTATCAAAAACTTTATGAGGAAAATTATTTGAAGCAAAGCTTTTGTGATTTTTTGGATGCCAATCTTGAGTTGCAATTACTAATTCAAACTTATTTTGAATTTTATTAATTACTGGAATGACTTCATTACCAAAAGGTACTGCCAATGAACCACCTGGAATGAAATCATTTTGAAGATCAATTATTATTAAAGTTTTCATATTTATACCTTTATTTTTTAATGTGCATCAAGCCAATTATCGCCAATTCCAATTTCTGTTAAAACAGGTACATTTAATGGTAATGCGTTTTCCATTTTTTCTTTTATCATTGGTTGTATTTCATTTAGTTCACTTTTATGTACATCAAAAACCAATTCGTCATGAACTTGCAGAACCATTTTACTTTTCATTTTTTCTTTTTTCATTGTTTCAAAAATTTTAATCATAGCAAGTTTAATCATATCAGCAGCTGTTCCTTGAATTGGCATATTGATAGCAACACGTTCTTCAAATTGTCTTATTGTTCTGTTATTGCTGTTAATGTTTTTTAAGAATCTTCTTCTTCCGTATAAAGTTTCGGCAAATCCTTTTTTCTTTGCTAATTCAATTGAATCTTCCATAAATTTTTTAACATTCTTAAATGAATTAAAATAATTGTTAATTATTTCCTGTGCGTGTGTTTGTGTAATTCCTAATCTGGATTTTAATCCAAATGGACCAAGACCATATAAAATTCCAAAATTTACTTCTTTAGCTTTTCTTCTCATATCTGGTGTTACTTCTTCAGGGTTAACTTTAAAAACTAAAGCAGCTGTTCGTCTATGAATATCTTCATTGCTATTGAATGCTTTTATTAAAGTTTCATCATTGCAAATGCTTGCCATAATTCTTAGTTCTATCTGACTATAATCTGCAGAAACAATAACATGATTTTTATCTTTTGCAACAAATGCTTTGCGAATCTCTTTTCCAAGTTCAGTTCTTATTGGTATATTTTGCAAGTTCGGGTTATTACTTGAAAGCCTTCCTGTTGAGACTAATGATTGATTATAGGTTGTATGAATTCTTCCGGTTTTAGGATTTATTAATTCCGGCAATGAATCAGCATAAGTTGATTTTAATTTTGAAACTTGTCTGTAATCCATAATTATATCAATAATAGGATGAACACCTTTTAAGTTTTCCAAAGATTTGGCATCAGTTGAATAGCCGGTTTTCTTTTCTTTCGTTACAGGTAATTTTAGTTTTTCAAAAAGTATTGTTTGTAGTTGTTGAGTTGAATTTATATTGAAAGTTTCTCCGGCATATTTGAATATTTCGTTTGAATAATTATCAAGTAGAATTTGCAAATCGTTGCTAAATATCTTTAAACTTTGTACGTCAATTCTAATTCCTGTTCTTTCCATATCTTCAAGAACTTTAACAAGAGGGAATTCAATATCATAAGCAACTTTATCAACTTTTTCTTCGATTAATTTTTGTTTAAAGATTTCATAAAGTCTGAATGTTACGTCAGCATCTTCGCATGAATAATCAGAAAGAATGACCGGATCAACTTCAAAAATTTTTTCCGGAGTTTTTTTTGAACCAATTAAATCAATTAAAGGAATTGTTTTATAATCTAGATATCTGGCGGCTAAATCATCCATTCCATGTTTTTGATCGGGGTCTAAAACATAACTTGCTAACATTGTATCGAAATAAAAATTTTCAACTTCAATCCCGTAAGTTCTCAATACTCCAATATCATACTTTCCATTTTGACAAACTTTTTTAATTGATTCATTTTTGAAAATTGGTGAAAAGATTTTAATAAATTTTTCAATGGGTAACCTATCAGATAAATCATTAGTGAAAAGAGAATTTGATTCTTCATGTGGATTCGTAGCTACAAAGTAAGCTTCACCAGTTTTCATTGCAAAAGAACAACCAGCCAGTTTAATATTGAAAACATCTAAACCATCAGTTTCTGTATCAAAAACAAAAATTTCTGATTGAGATAATTTTTTAGCTAATTCTTTTGCATCATTTTCGTTGAGAATTAATTTATATTTTACTTTTGTTTTGTCAAGTTGCTTAATATCAACATTAGTTGATGATTCACTTTCTTCACTTCTTTTTTCTATAACTTCATTATTTTCTAAAAATAATTTTTTCACTTTTGATGCTAAAGATTTGAAATCAAGTTCATTGATTATAGCAAGTAATTTATTTAAATCTGGATTTGTAAACTTTGCATCGTCAAAATTAATTTCGAAAGGTGTATCAATTTTTATTGTTGCAAGTTCTTTTGAGAGAAAAGCATTTTCTTTGTTTTCTAAAAGCTTGTTGACAATACTTTGTTTTTCAATTTGATTAATATTTTTAAAAATATTTTCAACAGTCTTAAATTTTTGAATTAAAGGTATAGCTGTTTTTGGACCAATACCGGCAACTCCGGGTATATCATCACTCGAATCTCCAACTAATGCCAGATAATCAATCATCTGAATTGGTTCAAAACCAAATTCACTTAAAACTTTTTCTTCATTAATTATTTCGATTTCATCAGTGGATTTACCGGGTTTTATAATTTTAATTTTATCAGTAATTAGTTGAATGTAATCTTTATCCGGTGTTATTGCATAACAATCGAGACCAATTTTTTCTCCTTTTTTTACAGCAGTTCCAATTAAGTCATCAGCTTCGTATCCTGGCAAAATATATAATGGAATATTAAATGCCTCAATTATTTGTTTAATCCTTTCTATTTGTGGAATCATATCTTCAGGCATTTCTTGACGAGATGATTTATAATTTTCATAACGTTCATGACGAAAAGTTTTTTCCTTGGAATCAAAAGCAACAGCTATGTAATCTGGTTTTGTATCTTCAATAATTTTTAATAATTGATTTATAAATCCATAAACTGCAGATGTTGGTTCACCTTTGGAGTTTGTTAAAGGCCGACTAATAAAGGCATAATAAGCTTTGTATGCTAATGCCATAGCATCAATGATTACAAACTTCTTATTCAAAAATTTATTCATAGAAGAATTTCTCTCATAAAATTGGTTATATTTTGTATCGAAAATATAAATTCATTTATTCATAAACTAATTAGGTTAAAAAATGTTTAAAAAATTTTTACTATTGATTTTATTGGTTATAACAATTTCTTGTTCAGCGCAAACTAAAGATAAAGAAATCATTTATGTAGCCCAGTGGAATATTGAAAATTTGTTTGATGCCGTTGATGATCCTGAAAAAGATGATTCAGAATTTTTACCTGAATCTCAAAAATTCTGGACTGATGGCAAAGTTGAAGTTAAATTAAATAATCTTGCGAAGGTTATAAATTTTATGAATGATGGAAAAGGACCTGATATAATTTCATTTGAAGAAATAGAAAATTTTAACATGTTAAAAAGATTAGCATACAAATTAAAAGATCGTGATTATATTCCGGCGCATCGTGAATCACCAGATACAAGAGGAATTGATGTTGGTTTATTATACGATAGGAATATTTTTGAAATTGAAAATCTCTACCCGATTAAAGTTGAACTGCCAAAAAAAAATCCTACTCGTGATATTTTAGCTGTAACATTAAGACATAAAAAAACTAATGAATTAATTTTTATTTATGTGAATCACTGGCCATCAAGAAGAGGCGGACAGGAAAAATCTGAAGTAAATAGAATTGCAGCAGCTCAAACTTTAAGAGCTTCAGTTGATTCTGTTTTTGCAAATGACCCAAATGCTAATATTATTATTCTTGGGGATTTCAATGATGAACCAACAGATTTTTCTTTCACAAAATTTTTAAAAACAAAAGATTTTGATTGCAATAATAAAAACACAAAAAGTGAGCTCTTAAATCTTGCTTATAAAAAATCTGAGAATAAAGAAGGCTCATACTTATTTGGAAGTCAATGGGATATGATTGATCAAATTGTTATTTCTTCAGCATTAAATGATGGAAAGAACATTGACTATCTATGTGATTCTTTTGAAGTATTGAAGCCATCTTTTATGATTATTCAGGAAGGAAACAGAAAAGGTGGTGCTTTACCAACTTACATGGGAAATAAATATGTCGGTGGTTTTAGTGATCACTTCCCGGTTGTAGTAAAATTTTTTATTGCAAATTAATTTGAGGAATAAATGAACTTAAAAGAAAAAATCAATATTGATTTAAAAGAAGCTATGAAAAGCGGTGATAAAACTCGCCTTGAAACAATTCGTTCAATCAGAGCATTGATTTTAGAATTTGATAAAAGTGGTAGTGGAAAAGAATTTACTGATGAAGAAGGATTAAAAATTTTAACAGCAGCTGCTAAAAAAAGAAAAGAAGCAATAGAACAATATCAGAAAGCTAATAGACAAGATTTAGCAGATAAAGAAATTTCTGAATTAAAAATCATCGAGGAATATTTACCAAAACAATTAACTGAAGATGAAATACTTTATGAAGTGAAAAAAATTGCAAATGAAATTGGAGCAAAAGACAAAAATGATTTTGCTAAACTAATGCCTGTTGCAGCTAAAACCTTAAAAGGCAAAGCTGATGGTAAAATTATTCGTGAAATTGTTGAAAAATTTTTGAGTGGTAATTGATTCATCTCGATTATATAATTTTATTGATAGTTTTAATTGGTTTTCTATTAGGCTTTAAAGATGGTTTAATTAGAAAACTTATTGGATTATTGGGATTTATTATAGCTGTTGCTTTAGCTTTTGAATTCAACAGCAAAGTTGGGAAAATCATTTTATCTTTTTTTAATGGTGATGAATATTTATCCAATCTTATTGCAGGAATTTTAATTTTTATAATTGTGATTGTAATTACTTCAATACTCAAAAGAATAATTCATCCACTTGATAAAGTAAACAAATTTATAAATCAATTTTTAGGCGGCATTGTTGGAGTAATACAAGTATTATTTTTCTCCAGTGCAATTTTAATATTACTTAACATTCTTGGTTTTCCTTCTGATGAAGATAAAAAAAAATCTTTTACAATTAATACCGTAGAAAATTTAATACCAAATACAATTGAATTCTTTTTAGGACATAAATCAAAAGCATCAGATTTTATTAAAGAATACATCGAGAAATCAGAATCAGATACAACTTCACAAAAAGAATAATATGATTACAAAAGAAATTTTAGAAAAACTTGAGTACCAAAAAGTTATTTCATACATAACTAAATACTGTAATACAGAAAACGGGAAAAATATTATTTTATCTCTTGAACCAGTTTATTATCAGGACACTATTGAACTGATAAACAAAAGAATCAATGAAGCAAAAGATATTCTAATTCAAAACGATGAACCACCATTTCAATATTTACCTGATTTAGCAGATGTAATTTCAAAAAGTAAAATTGAAGGAGCTATTCTTTCAACAAAAGAAATTTTAGATATTCTTAAGCTTGCAGAACAATCAAGAAAAATTTACCAATTTCTAAAACCTCAGGATGAAAAAAATATTTTTGAAAATCTTTTGAATAAACTTTTCATTGATAAAGTTTTTGAACATTACTTCGAAAAAGTTTTTGATGAAAATGGTGATATTAAAGATACGGCAAGTACAAAACTTCGAGAAATTAGAATTGAAATTCGCGAAAAAGAAAATTCTCTTCAAAAATTAGTTCAAAAAATATTAAAACAATTAAGTGATTTATATTTAGTTCAGGAAGAATTTATAACATTACGCGATGGTAGAATTGTTCTTCCAATAAAAGTTGAACATAAACGTCATGTGCGTGGATTTATTCATTCAGAATCGGCAACAGGTCAAACAGTTTATATCGAACCAGAAGAAACATTGGAATTAAACAATGAAATTCTTTCTCTTCATTTTGCAGAAAAAAGAGAAATAGAAAAAATCCTTAAATTATTAACAGTGAAAATTGGTTCACGAAGTGAAGATTTAAAACAAAGTTTAATTTCTGTTGCAGAACTTGATTCATTATTCGCACGTGCCAAATATTCAATAGAAATTATTGGTGCAAGTCCAACTTTTGATAAAACAAAAACAATTGAATTAATTGATGCTCGACATCCAATTTTAATTAAAAGATTAGGTCATAAAAAAACTGTTCCAATGAATTTAAAGTTGGAAAACCAAAAAGTAATTTTAATTACAGGTCCAAATGCTGGTGGGAAAACTGTAACATTAAAAACTTTTGGATTATTGGTATGTTTAGCTCAGTCAGGAATTCCTATACCTGTTTTTCCCGATTCAAATTTACATATTTTTAAAAATGTATTAGTTGACATTGGTGATGAACAATCAATTGAAGATGATTTAAGTACTTTTAGTTCGCATTTAAACAATATTAAAAACATTATTCAAAAAGCCGATAACAATTCACTTGTACTTCTAGATGAAATTGGAACTGGTACTGATCCGGCAGAAGGTTCTGCAATTGCTACAAGTATTTTGATAACTCTAAAAGAACAAGGTGCAATCGTATTTGCAACTACTCATCATGGTTCGTTAAAAATTCTTGCTAATCAACTTGAAGGTTTTCAAAATGCTTCAATGGAATTTGATACTGATGAATTAAAACCAACTTATAGATTTAAACAAGGAATGCCAGGATCTAGCTACGCATTCGAAGTTGCGCAAAGAATTGGTTTTGATGATGATTTCATTAATCTTGCAAAACAATTTCTTGATACCGACAAAACAAAAGTTGAAGAATTTCTTGTAGATCTTGAAAAAAAATCTCAAGACCTTCGTGAGCAAATGAATAAATTAAAATTAGAAAATTTACGACTTAAAAGTTTAGCAAATCTTTATCAAGAAAAAATTGAAAAATTAGAAAAACAAAAAAATGATATTTTAATTGATGCAAAAGAAAAAGCTCAAAATTATCTAATAGATGTTAATCGTAAAATTGAAGATGCAATTAAAAACATTAAAGAATCTCAGGCTAATAAAGAAGTAATTAAAATTGAAAAACAAAAAATTGAATCATTGAAAAAAGAAACTCAAAAAATTATTCCCAAAAAAGAAATTCAAAAAGAGAAAAAAGTATTTAAAGTTGGGGATTATGCATCAATCCAAAATACATCTACTGTTGGGATTATTGAAGAAATTGAAGAAGAAAAAAACAAAGCTGTTTTATTAGTGGGGTCACTTAAAATTAAAACAAAATTAAATGATTTAATACCTACTAAAAAATCTGAAGCAACAATTACATATAAAAAAAGTTATGAAGCAGATTTTCAAACATTTAATTTTAGGCTTGATATTCGTGGTAAAAAATATGAAGATGCAGAATTTGAGATAATTAAATTTCTTGATAATGCAATGATGGGAAATGTTGATCGTGTTGAAATTTTACATGGAAAAGGAACAGGTGTTTTAAAACAATTAACTCATTCAATCTTAAGAACACACCATGGAGTGAAAAATTATTACTTTGCACCAATCGAAAGCGGCGGTGATGGAATAACAATAGTTGAATTAAAATGATAAAAAGAATTTTAATTGCAAATCGTGGAGAAATTGCTCACAGAATAATTAAAGCATGCCGTGAGTTAAATATTACATCCATTGCTATTTATTCTGAAGCCGATAAAAATGCACTTCATGTTCGCCGCGCTGATGAAGCATATTTAATTGGCCCACCTCAAGCAAATGAATCATATCTCAATAAAGAAAAAATTATTGAACTTGCAAAAAAAGTTAATGCAGATGCAATTCATCCCGGTTATGGTTTTTTATCGGAAAATTATGAATTCATTGAGCTTGTCGAACAATCAGGAATAATATTTATCGGACCATCTTCATCATCAGTAAAATTAATGGGTGGAAAAACGGAAGCCAGAACATTAATGAAGCAAAATAATGTTCCGATTGTTCCGGGTACAACCGAACCAATATCAAATATTGAGCATGGTAAAAAAATCGCAAAAGAAATTGGCTATCCAATAATGCTCAAAGCTGTTTCTGGTGGTGGTGGAAAAGGAATGAGAAAAGTTTCTTATCAACATGAATTTGAAAATGCATTTAATCTTGCCACAAGTGAATCAAAAAAAGCTTTTGGAAATAGTGAAGTTTATATTGAAAAATATATCGAAAACCCAAAACATATTGAAGTTCAGATTTTAGCAGATAAACATGGAAATTATATCCATCTTTTTGAACGCGAATGTTCAATTCAAAGGAGACATCAAAAAGTAATTGAAGAAGCTCCTTCAATTTCAATAGATGAAAGCACTAGAAAAAAAATTACTAAAACTGCTATTCAAGCAGCAAAAGCTTGCAATTATTTCAACGCTGGAACAGTCGAATTCCTTTTAGATAAAAATAATAATTTCTACTTCCTCGAAATGAACACACGTTTACAAGTAGAACATCCAGTAACTGAAATGATAACAGGATTTGACATTGTAAAAGAACAAATAAGAATTGCTGAAGGCGAAGAATTAAGTATAAAACAAGAAGACTTAAAAATTTTTGGTCATGCAATTGAATGTAGAATTTATGCTGAAGACGTTGACAACAATTTTTCACCTTCAACTGGTAAAATAACTTTGCATAGATTAACATCTGGTCCTGGAATAAGAATTGAAAGAGGAATAGATATTTCAAGCGAAGTCCCAATTTATTATGATCCTATGTTAGCAAAAGTAGTAGCTTGGGGTAGCAATAGAGAAGAAGCAATTGCAAGAATGAAACGTGCATTAAGTGAATATCAAATTTGTGGAGTTATTACAAATATACCTTTTTACAAATGGATATTAAATCAAGAAGAATTTTTAGATGGCAGTTTTGATATTAATTTTTTAGATTCAAAATTTTATCCATTAATCCCCAACAAATGGAGAGAAAATTTGCCAGAAGAATACGAAGAAGTTATAGCTTCTCTTTCGGCATTATTGAAAGAGGAGAAGGAAATCAACTCTTCATCAAATAACATAAATGGAAAAGGAAGTTGGAGAAATCTTCTTTATGAATGAGTATACTGTAACCATTAACAATAAAAAAAAACAAGTTAAAATAATTTCCCAAAATCAGATCGAAATTAATGGAAAGATAATTGACGTTTCATTTCAAAAAATAAATAATAATTTAATTTCATTTTTTTATGGAAATAAAGTTTATGAAATTGCACTTAATAAAAATGAATCTGAAAATATTAGATTTTTAATTGATGGTTGGTATATCGATTCAGTTGCAAGAACAAAACTTGAAGAAACAGCTTTTGAATTACAAAAAAATATTTCAGCAAATAAACATCACTCCGAGGTTAAAGCCCCAATGCCCGGATTAATATTAAAAATTAAAAAGAAAGTTGGTGAAAAAGTTGAATTAGGCGAACCATTATTAATTCTTGAAGCAATGAAAATGGAGAATGATATACACTCGCCATCAAGTGGAATGATCAAAGAAATTAGATATAAAGAAGGAGATTCTGTAGAAAAAAATTCAATAATTATAATAATTGAGTAATAATTCTTTTGCTTTTTTAAATCATTTATTTATTTTTCGATGAAAATTCAATAACCAAAGAGGAGGTTGTGTGAAGAAACTACTTACTTTATTAGTCGCTTGTACAATTTTTACAAGCATTTCATTTGCTGGTGGATTTCAAATCAATGAAAATGGAGCAAGAGCAATGGCTTTGGCTGGTGCTTTTACAGGTTTGGCAAACGATCCATCTGCAATCTATTTTAACCCTGCTGGTATAGTGCAATTAAAAGGTACTAAATTTTATTTTGGTACAACAACTATATCACCAATTGCTTCTTTCACTATTGGTGAAAATGAAAAAGCAAGAGATTATGAAATGAAAGGACAATTATTTACACCAATTAATTTTTATGTTACACAAGAATTAACAAAAAAACTTTTTGTTGGTTTAGGTGTAAATAATCAGTATGGCTTAGGTACAAAATGGGATGCAAATTGGGTTGGAAGATTTTTAGCTGTTAATACTGAAATAAGAACTTTCTTCTTTACACCAGTTGTAGCATATAAATTACTTGACAATCTATCACTTAGTGTAGGTGGGTCTTTTGTAATGGCTGATGTAACCATAGAAAGAAAAGCTCCTAATCCAAATCCAACGCAACAAGAACCAATGATTAATATGACAGGAAATACAACCGGTTATGGTTTTACTACTGGTTTATTATTCAATGCATCAGAGAATTTACAGCTTGGTTTAAGTTATAGAAGTGAAGTAAAATTAGATTTTAGTGGAACTGCTACAAGTACTCCTGCAACATTTATTCATCCACTTCTAAAAATAAATTTACCTTTCCCAAATGGTGATATTACTGCGCCATTAACAACTCCACAAAATATTACTTTTGGTTTGGCTTATATGCCTCAAAAAGATTTAACATTAACTGCCGATTTTCAATATATAGGTTGGAAAAGTTATGACAAGTTAGAAGTTACCTTTGCAACTTATGATCTAGACTTAAATCCAGCAAACGGACAACAAAATGTTTCAACTGCAATTAGAGATTATCAAAATACTTTCATTTTACGTACTGGATTGGAATATACAATGACAGATAATTTGCAATTACGTGCTGGCTTATTATATGATAAAAATCCTGTGAAAACTGAGTACGTTGATCCAACCTTACCTGATGCTGATAGACTTGGATTCAACATTGGTTTTGGTGGTAAATTAACAGACAAACTCGGAATTGATTTTGCTTATATGCTATTGACCTTCCAAGATAGAAAAGTTACTGGTTCTGTTCTAAAATTTAATGGTACATACAAAAGCACTGCTCATTTATTCGGCTTTAACTTATCTTATTCTCTATAAAAATAGATAAAATTCTTAAATGATTGTCAAACTTTATATAAAGTTTGACAATCATTTGTTTTTATAATTTTTAATTAAAATTCAGGTGATAAAATG
>CAZVBT010000350.1:0-3537 GCA_964625385.1 uncultured Melioribacter sp.
ATTTCTTTCTTAACAAGAAATCAAAAAAATTTACCTGTAGGCATTTCTGGTGCATTGGCAATTCCTAAAATTGGTAGCTGGGTGAAATATGAAGCAAATCCTGTTTATAAATCATCATCAAGTTTTTCTTTAATAAAAATATTTTATCGCGATGCTGATAAAACATCACAAATTCAATATTCAGTTGATGATGGCTCTCCAATCAATGTTAATCTTAACGAAGGAAATGATTTAAAGAAATTTGAAATAAAATTAAAAAACAATTCAAAAAAATTTTATATGAAATTTGTTGCTGGAAAACCGCCAATATTTTATGGTGTGAGTTTAGAAAGTATTAATAATGGAATTTACGTAGATAATTTTCCAATGAGAGGAAATTCAGGTTCTTCTTTGTCTGATATTTCAGAAGAAACATTAATTCAGTTTGATAAAGAAGTGCATTACGATTTAATTATTTTTAATTATGGTGCAAATGTATCTTCAACAAATAAAGGAATTTTTACAGTTTATGAAAACAAAATGGTCAAAGTTATAGAAAAATTTAAAGCTGCATTTCCTAAAACAAGTTTTCTTTTAATTAGTTCAGCTGATAGAACACAAAAACTTGGTTCATCCTTCAAAACAAATCCAGATGTTAATTTATTAATTGAAGCACAAAAAAATATTGCTGAAAGAACAAATATAGCTTTTTGGAATCTTCAGGAAGTTCAGGGTGGTAACGATTCAATGGATGATTGGGTTAATGCTTCACCACCTTTAGCATTAAAAGATTATGCACATTTTACATACCTTGGCGGTGAAAAAGTAGCAAATTTTCTATTTGATGCATTAATGAATTTATTAAAATAGGTTAACTAAAAAACTAATAACTTAGAGAATTTATTTATAACATTTCTTTATATCTTTTATTTAACTTATTTCCTTGCAATAGTTTAAATAATAACTTATATTCCGATTGAAATTGTTTAGAATTGATTCAGTAATTAAAAAATGTTCTCAAATAAAACAAAAATTTTATTCAATAATTGATTATTTACACAAAAATCTATCAGTTGTCATGGCACTAATATTGAACTATTAATACGTTAAAATTAGGTTAGGCTTGAAAATTAATAACGAAAAATATCAAATTGCGTTAGATAACAGAGAGATTGAACCACCAAAACGCAACCAAGCGACAGAAAAAATAAGAACAATTATTATTTCTGGTGTTTTATCCTTATTACTAATAATTGTCATTTTTATAACACTTCCATTAACTGTTTTAAGCTGGAGCGGTTTATTTGTTTATTCTTCAATTGTTTCTTTAGTAATATTCTTATTTATTTTATTGATAAGATATTTTGCAACTCTTTTTATGGCCTATTTTTATTTAACAAAATATACTGTTCAAGAAAAAGGTGGTTACTTTCCATTCATTTCGATTATTGTACCTGTTTATAATGAAGGAAAAGTTTTAAGAGATTCTATAGAATCATTATTGGAATTAGATTATCCAAACTATGAAATAATAATAGTAAATGATGGTTCAACTGATGATACAGCAGAAGTAGGTGAATCTCTAGTAGGTTATCAAAAAGGAAGATTGGGATTAGTAAAAGTTTCATTAATTAATAAACCAAATGGCGGAAAATCAAAAGCGTTAAATGCAGGCATTCAATATTCTGAAGCTCAATTTGTATTATGCATGGATGGTGATTCTCAACTTTCGGAAAACACACTAAAAATGGCGGTAAGACATTTTATAGATCCAGCTGTTGGTGCAGTTGCAGGTAATGTAAAAGTTCAAAACAGAAAAAGAATTTTAACAGATCTTCAAGCCTTAGAATATCTCGAAGGTTTGAATATGGCAAGAAGTGCACAAGGATTTTTACAAATGGTAAACATTATTCCCGGTCCAATTGGTGTTTTTAGAAAAGCTGCTCTTAAAGATGCTGGTTTTTATTCCAGTGATACATTTGCAGAGGATGCTGATGTTACTTTAAAAATTTTAGCTGCTGGCTGGAAAATTATATATGAGCCAAATGCTATTGCTTTTACTGAAGCACCAGTTACTATTTATCAATTATTAAAACAAAGGTATCGTTGGACAAGAGGGATACTTCAAGCTATCAGAAAACATAAACGATTATTATACAATCCTACAATAAATTTTAATACAAGTATTATACTTTGGCAAATGTTTTATGAAGCTTTACTTTGGCCAACGATGAATATTTTTGTGAATTTATATTTCATTATAGTAGCTCTTTTTTATGGATTATCTAGTTTTATATTTTTATGGTGGATCGGAATAGCGACTTTAGACCTAATGGCGGCGGTTTATTGTATTGCTGCAGAAAAAGAAGAGTTTCGTTTGGTTCCTTATGCAATAATTTATAGAGTGATTTTTATTCTTATGATAGATGTAACAAAAGCTATGGCAACTATAGAAGAATTTTTGGGCTTTAAAATGACATGGGGTAAACTTGAACGAACAGGACTTGCGGGCGTTAATAGAGGAAATTCAACATTGCAAAATGCAACTATAAAATAATTTTATTTTGAGGTAATTATGGAATTAATTCCAATACTTTCTTTAATAATTCTTGTAGCAACGATTTCAACTTTTATTCTTTCAGTCGGAGCCTACATCTTATATAAAATAAGAGAAAGAAAAGGTGTATTAGCAACTGCACCTAAACCAGCTACTTTGCCTGCTGAACTTGTTACTCCAGCGCCATTGATTACAGAGCAAAGAGTCCCAGGCTCAGAAAGAAGAACTTTTGAATCCCCACAACAAGAATTTGGATATGAATACCAGAGGCAGCAATCTTTTGTAATGCCTGAGGAACAATCACATGGACCAGAATTGAGGCCGACATTTATTAATAACGCACCGCCAACATATAGCGAAACAAGGTATCAAAGACCAACTTCTGAGCAAACTAAACATTACGAAGGCGAAAGAAGGACTGGTCGTGGTAAATTTATGCGTTACACAAATGAAGGGTATGTTGAACAAGCAAAACAAGAAAAGAAACAAGAGGATAATTTAAGGTGGCGGTAAGAGAAGCAGCCAAAGGTTTACGTGTTAATTATCTTATTATTTTTCTAAGCGGATTAGTCCTTTTAATTGTCGCTTTTCTTGTTTTTTTATTAATCATTAAGAATATTTATGGCAATTATGAATTAAGTCAAATTTTACCTTCAAAACAAAACCTTTCTCTTTTGCAAGATGATAAAAATAAAAAAATAGCTATTCTCTATTCGCGCTATACAGAAAATATGCTTGAACCTGGAAGTACTTGGTTGCGAGACAATATTGATACCTGGAAAAAATTTATTTCTAATGCAAAGTTTCAATATGAATTAATTTCAGATCAGGATATTGAATTAGGAAAACATTATGAATATAAATTAATTGTTCTACCCGGCTCAAAATCTTTAAGTGATAAAGAATTGGTTAATCTTAAAAGATACATTGAAAATGGTGGGAGTGTTTTTGTAACTGGTGGACCGGCAACATTTTCTGATGAAGGTAAATGGCGCGGTTGG
>CAZVBT010000351.1:0-14272 GCA_964625385.1 uncultured Melioribacter sp.
AGTTGCATTAGGAATTTCAACTGGCGGTCCATTTACTCTACAAAAAGTATTACCTCTTCTTTCAGAACAAATTAAAATTCCAATTTTTATTGTTCAACATATGCCGCCAAAGTTTACTAAATCTCTTGCAGATAGACTAAATAGTTTGTGTAAAGTTCAAGTTAAAGAAGCTGAAAATGGAGAAGATGTTAAAGGAGGAATGATTTATATAGCTCCGGGTGGTTTTCATATGAAATTGAAAAAAAATGGTTTGAATTCTTTCATTAACATAACTCAAGAGCCAAGCGATACACTTCATCGTCCTTCAGTTGATGTTATGATGAGTTCTGTAATTGATGTTTATGGAAAATATACACTTGGAGTAATTATGACTGGAATGGGAAAAGATGGTTATGAAGCAGTTAAAAAATTGAAAAGTTTAAGTGGTTATGCAATCGCACAAGATGAAGAATCTTGTGTGGTTTATGGAATGCCAAAAGCAATTGTTGATGCTGGATTAGCAGATGTTGTTCTTCCTGCAGAAAAAATACCAGAAATGATAAACAAAGTGGTGGTGTAAAATGGCAAATCAATTTGAAGATGCATTATTTAAAGATATCTTTACAAAAAATAAAACTCGTACAGGAAATTTAATTAAAGCCGAAGATGTTGAAATAAATGGCAAAGCTAAAATTTCCTGCGAAGATGATCTTGATGGTGTAAGAATATTGTTAAAAAAAGATGCTAATGATAACCTCAAGGAAATCAAATTCGTTTGTTCATGTGGTCAATCGAAATCAATCATTTTAGATTATTCTGAATAATAATTCTCACGTGGTTAATTTTAGCCAATTATTCATTTCGACTTTTATTCTTTCCTTTATTTTTTAATCCTTTTAGCTGGCACTTGATTTGGAATTGAAATCAAAAAAGCTAAAAGGATTTTATGCCTTCATCAGTTAAATTATTAACTAATCTTTTAGATTATTGCTCTGAGAAAAATAAAGTCATAGCAAAAAATATTGCCAACATCGGCACTGAAAATTACCGTAGACAAGATGTTGTGTTCAAAGATATTCTTAACGAAAGCGCTGACTCACTTCTTAAAAAAACAAATCCAAAACATTTGGATTCACTTCAAATAAATCCTAAAGGCAATTCGAAATTTGAGTACATAGAAGATAATAGCCAAGAAATGGAATCTGGAATTAATAACGTTAACATTGAAAAAGAAATGAGCGAGCTTGCAGAAAATACATTACGCTACAAATTTGCTTCAAGAAAAGTTGGTGATTATTACAGAACACTGCAGAAAGTAATTAAAGGTGGAGGTCAAATATGAAAATTAGCGGCAGTCTTTTTGGTTTAAATTTTAGCGCAAAAGGAATGAGCATTCAACGGAAAAAAATGGATCTCATTTCTCAAAATATTGCTAATGCTGATAGTGTCCGCACAGAAGCGGGTGAACCATACAAAAGAAAATTCTTAAAAATTGAACAAGAGAAAAACAATTTTGCAACTAATCTTAATATTGAAACAAAGACAATAAAACTTAATACTACAAACCCAAATCATATTTCTAATATTCAGCTACCAGAAGAATTAAGCATCAACGCTGACCAAGGTAAAGTAAAAATGAATGAATCAATCGATGAAAAACCGGGAGATATTGTCTATATGCCGGAACATCCAAATGCTAATAAAGATGGGTATGTTGAAATGTCTAACGTTAATGTAATCAATGAAATGGTTGAAATGATAGCTGCAACAAGAAGTTATGAAGCAAATCTTCAAGCACTTAACTCTGCAAAACAAATGGCAAAAGATTCTTTGGAGATATAACAAATGAAAATTAATACAAATGTAGTTGGAAATTATTCACCAACATATTTCAAACCGCAAATCAATAACAAAGAAAATATCCAAGTGGAAAAGCAAACTTCAATTTCAAATGATGAAAAGAAATTTTTTGCGGAACTATATCCAAATAAAAAAGAAGAAGTAATGAACTATCAATTCTATAATGCAAAAGGTAAAATATCCGGTTTGCATGTAGGTTCACTTTTCGACAAAAGAGGTTAATATGAAAATAGAAGGATTTGGAATTCAGTTACCATCACCACTTCAACCAGAAATAAATAAACATGTAGTAAATGAAAACTTTGGAAATGCTTTAACTGAATTAATAAAAACAGTAAATGATTCTCAACAAGAATCACAAAAAGCAATTCAGGATTTTGTAAGCGGTAATGGTGTAGAACTTCATGAAGTGATGATCGCCGGCGAAAAAGCTAAAACTAATCTTGAACTTTTAATGGAAATAAGAAACAAAGCAATTGACATGTTTAAAGAATTAACAAGGATTCCGGTTTAACTATGAACACAAATCCATTACAAGCATTCTTTGGTATTTTGGGAAAATTAAACCCCAAACAAAAAATAATGCTGGGCGTAAGTGTTATTACAACACTCGCTTTGCTAACATTGTTAATCTTTGTTCTTAACGAACCTACTTATTCAACTCTTTATTCAAATCTTTCACAAGAAGATGCAGCTAAAGTTGTTGAATATTTGAGTAGTCAAAAAATCATGTACAAACTTGATGACAATGGACAATCAATAAAAGTCCAAAAAGAAAAAGTTTATGAACTAAGATTAGCACTTGCTTCAAAAGGAATTCCAAGTAGTGGTGTAATTGGTTACGAAATTTTTGATAAATCCACTATGGGAATGTCAGAATTCATGCAAAAGCTGAATTACAAACGTGCTTTAGAAGGTGAACTTGCAAGAACAATTCAACAACAAGATGGTGTTCTTGCTGCGCGTGTTCATATTGTTATTCCACAAAAATCTCTCTTCAAAGAAGAAGAAAAACAACCAACTGCTTCTGTTGTATTGAAATTAAGAAACAACTCAACTCCTCCAAAAGAAAATATCGAAGCAATCGTAAATCTTTTAACCGGAAGTGTTGAAGGATTGCAAGCTTCTAAAGTTTCTATTATTGATACTAAAGGAAGAATATTAAACACAGAAACAGATGACGGCCCGCTTGCATTTGCTTCCTCAAAACAATATGAAATAAAAAAATCTGTTGAAAAATATTTAGTTGAAAAAGCACAAACTATACTTGATAACGTAGTTGGGTTCGGAAATGCAATGGTTCAGGTAAATGCAGATCTGAATTTTGATCAGGTTGAAAAAACAATGGAACAATATGATCCGGAATCGCAAGTAGTTGTTAGTGAAAATACTGTAAAAGTAAATAACACAGGAAAGCAAAACGCGGATTCAACAGCAGCTTCGAATGAAAATTCAATTACAAATTATGAAACAAGCAAAACTATCCAACGTGTTGTTGAAGGAAGTGGAAATATTAAAAGATTAAGTGTTGCTGTTGTAATAAATGACA
Source organism: uncultured Melioribacter sp. (assembly GCA_964625385.1). GTDB lineage: Bacteria > Bacteroidota > Ignavibacteria > Ignavibacteriales > Melioribacteraceae > Stygiobacter. The sequence goes on from CAZVBT010000351.1 coordinate 3,389, forward strand.
TTCCAAAAGAAGTTAAAAAAGGAGACAAAACAGAAATTGTATATGAACCGCGACCAGCTGATCAGGTAAAAAAATTAGAAGAAATAGTTAAAAATGCTGTAGGTGTTGATCCGATTCGAAACGATCAATTTTCAATTGTAAACATACCTTTTGAAACAAAAACAATAGATAACTCAATTGAAGAAGCCGCAACAGCTTCAATTCCAAATACAAACGAAATGATAAATCTTATATTTATTGTCGTTGCAATTATTTCTTCATTGTTTGTTCTAAAAAGTTTAATGAAAAAACTAAAAACTGAAAGAATTGTTATTGGAACTGTTAACACAGGAAACTTTGCAATGGATTCAATACCTGTTGGTTCAATAACAAGCGGTACAAATCAGGAACCAAAAGCATCAGCTGCAATAGCTGCTGCAAAGAAAAAGAAAATGCTGGTTCCAATGGGTGATATTGAAGATGAAATAAGTGAAGAAGCTTTGGTTAAAAAGCAGCAACAAGAAAGAATTATTAACTATGTAACAAAAAATCCAATGGATGCAGCAAAACTAATTAACGCCTGGATGCATGAAGATGAAATCTAACGACAAAGCATTAACTAAAGATATAAAAGAAGAGGTTACAGGCTTGCAAAAAGCTGCAATGCTTATGGTTGCATTAAATATTGAAGCAGCTTCGGCAGTCCTTAAACATTTAGATCCGGTTGATGTTGAAATGATAACAGCCGAGATTTCAAGAGTCAAAAATGTTTCTTCAAAAACAGTAGATAGTGTTATAACAGATTTTTATAACATGGTAACAGCACGTGAATATGTGTTGGAAGGTGGATTAGATTATGCTCAGGCGGTTCTTGAAAAAACATACGGACCTGCAAAAGCAAGTGAGATAATTGAAAAAATAAAACGTTTAACAACTTTAAAAGGTTTTGATGTTCTTAAAAAAGCTGAACCAGCTCAACTTGTTAATTTCTTAAATAAAGAACATCCACAAACCATGGCTTTAATTTTATCTCAGCTTTCACCTGATCAAACAGCTAATGCATTGAAAGAATTACCAGAAGATCTTCGTGTTGATGTTGCTTTCAGAATTGCAACACTTGGTAAAATTGCTCCGCAAACATTAAAACAAATTGAGCACGTTGTTGATGAAATTGCCGGTGCTTCAATGAGTCAATCTGTAGGAAAGCTTGGTGGTCCAAAAGTATTAGCTTCAATTCTTAATCGTGCAAATGTTTCAATGGCAAAAGAAATTTTAACAAAACTTGAAGATCTTGATCCGGAAACATCATACGAAGTTAAAAGATTAATGTTCATATTTGATGAAATTATTAACATTAATGATAAAGACATTCAAAAAATTCTTCGTGAAGTTGATAGAAAAGATCTTGCACTTTCTCTTAAAACTGCCGATGAAAAATTAAGAGAAAAAATATTTAAGAATATGTCTGAACGTGCAGCTGATTTATTGAAAGAAGAATTGCAATACATGGGTATGGTTAAACTAAAAGAAGTTGAAAATGCTCAGGCAAAAATTATTGATGTAATTAAAGCACTAGAAGAACAAGGTGAAATTTCACTTAATATGAGAGGCGGCCCGGAAGAAGTATATGTCTGATGTTATTAAACTTTCCTCAAAAAAAAATAACAGCTCTGTTAAAGTAGCTAAAATCGGAAATACATCTTTCAAAGATGACGAAGGTGATTTATTCAAAAAGCAACTTGAAGATTATTACAAACTTGGATTTAATGATGGACAGGAAAAAACAAGACGTGAACTTGAGCAGGATTATACAAATAAATTATTCAGAAAATATGAAGAAGTTTACAACATATTAACTCAATATGATGAACATTTGATTGAAATGGAAAAGGGTTTTGAATTCCTTGTTATTGAAACAGCTTATGAGTTAGCAAGAAAAATTGTTGGACGCGAAGTTGAAAAAGAAAATATTATCAATGAAAACATAAGACAAGCAATTAACAAAATTGTCGGTGCCAATAATGTCAAATTAAAACTGAATCCAAAAGATTTAGATGAACTTACCGAAGCAAGTAAAAATCTTATTCATTCCAGTTCATTTACAAAAATTAAAATTGAAGCAGATGAAAGAATTGAACGCGGTGGCTGTTTTATTGAAACAGAAATTGGAAATGTAGATGCAAGAATAACAACTCAGTTAAATGAGTTAAGAAAAAAACTTGAAGATAGCCTTGAATAGTCATTATGGAATATATAATTGAAAAATATAAAAAGATAATTGAAAACACTGAAACTATTCGTGTTAATGGAAAAGTGATTGATGTAATTGGATTAGTTATAGTTTCAGTTGGACCAAATGCAGTTCTTGGAGAAATTTGTACTATCTTCGATCAAAATGGTATTGAAATATGCAAAGCCGAAGTTGTTGGTTTCAAAAATGGTAAAGTGTTATCAATAGCAATTGGAGAAGTTCATAACATTTCACCTGCCTGCGAAATAAAAGCCAGCGGAAAAAGTTTTTCTGTTGGTGTTGGCAAAGATTTATTAGGCCGTGTTATTGATGGATTAGGAAATCCAATAGATGGGAAAGGAGAAATAAATTATTCATCATTTCGGGAATCACACCGCGAACCTCCAAATCCACTTGAAAGAAAAAGAATATCTCAACCAATTCAAACTGGTATTCGTGCAATTGATGGTTTATTAACAATTGGAAAAGGGCAACGTGTAGGAATTTTTGCAGGAAGTGGTGTTGGCAAAAGTGTTACTCTTGGTATGATTGCACGTAATACCAGTGCAGATGTAAATGTAATTGCATTAATTGGTGAACGTGGCCGTGAAGTTCGTGAATTTATTGAAAGAGATCTTGGTGAAGAAGGTTTGGCTCGCTCCGTTGTTGTTTGTGCTACTAGCGATAAATCTCCTTTAATTAGAATGAAAGGTGCTTACGTTGCCACAACTATTGCAGAATATTTTCGTGATTTAGGTTTGGATGTAATGCTAATGATGGATTCTGTTACAAGATTTGCAATGGCTCAAAGAGAAATTGGTTTAACAATTGGTGAACCTCCAACTACTAAAGGTTACACTCCTTCTGTTTTTGCTCTTTTACCAAAATTGCTTGAACGTGCTGGTAATACAGAAAAAGGATCAATCACAGGTTTATACACAGTTTTAGTAGATGGTGATGATATGACAGAACCAATTGCTGATGCCGCAAGATCTATTCTGGATGGTCATATTGTCCTTTCAAGAAAACTAGCAAATAAAAATCATTATCCGGCAATTGATACTTTACAAAGTGTTAGTCGTGTAATGCCAGATATTATTGATCGTGAACATTATCAGAAAGCAATGCGATTTAATGAAATACTTGCAACATACCGCGAAGCTGAAGATTTGATAAATATTGGTGCTTATGTTAAAGGAAGTAATCCACAAATTGATCATGCTTTATCTAAAATAAATCAACTAAGAAGTTATTTAAAACAAGATGTTTTTGAAAAAGCACTTTACGATCAATCAGTTGACAGATTAAATCAAATAATTGAAAGTCCTTTATTATAGTTTATTTATGGCTAATTATAAATTTAAATATGATTCGGTATTAAGAATCAAAGAAGTACTTGAGAAAAAAACTAAAGAAGAAATTTCAAGAATTAATCTTGAAATAGAAAACCTGAAAAAACAAAAAGAATTAATAATTAATGAAAGAAATAAAGTGTTATCGAAAATGACTGAACAAATGTTAAAAGTTTCCGATTATCAGAGTATAAAAATGTATGACAATCATCTTGAGCAAGAATTAATTCATATCGAAAGCAAAATTGTTGATGCATATAAAACACTCGAAAAAAAACAGAAAGAATTAGTTGAAAGGAAAAAAGAGGTTAAATCGTTTGAAATACTTAAAGAAAATGACAAAGAAAATTTTTCAATAGAAGAAAGAAGAAACGAATTAAAAACTTTAAACGAAATAGCAATAAGAAATTTTGATGGTGAAAAACAATGAAAGAGAAAATTGTTTACGGTTTAATTTTTACATTGCTTTTTGCAATAGTATCAGCGGGGATGATTTATTTCAACTCAAAGTATAAAAATATTTTCGCATTTGATTTTTCACCAAGAATAAATGAAGAACAAATAAACAAAGATCTCGCAAAAACCGACTCTCTAAAATCAGATTCAGTAAAAGTCGATTCATTAAAAGCTAATAAAGATACTCTTAAAGCAAGTGAACTAAAAAGTGATGAAAATATTGTTGCAACCAATGAAATTAAAAATAATAATGTACCACAAGTAACTAATACATCTTTAAAAGCAGAAGTTCCATTTAGATTACCGGCAAGTGAAAATACAAAAGCAAAGAAAGACTCAATTTACAACGAATGGGTAAAGCAAACTGTAAAATTATATGAATCAATGGATTCAAAAAAAGCTGCTAAAGTTCTTATTAATTATTCCGATAATATTGCCAGAGATATTCTTCTTAAGATGAAAAAGAAAAAAGCGGCTGAAATTCTTGCTGAGTTAAAGCCCGAAGTTGTTTCAAGAATTATAAGCGTGAACTAATGAATCTAAGTACTTTATTTTTTGATAGCCTGAGTAGAACGGATTCGAACTTGGCAGTAAATGGAAAAAAAAGCATTGACGCAAATTTCTTTTTCCAAGATTTAATTAAAGTTTTTGAGGATGAAAATAACTCTTCAAATGAACTTTCAAATTTTACTTTAAATGACTTAAGTGAAATTTTTTCATCTAATGAAAAAGTTATTAAACTTTCGGGTGATGAGTTCAATTTAATTTCTAACCTTTTCGATTCACTAACTAATGAAAAAAATAATTTTGAAGTCGAAACTAATAAATACAAAATTGAAGATGCAGAAATAGCTAAAGAGCATTTTGTAGTTAATCAGGAAAATTTGATTTCTTTGATTTCTTCTTTTTTTGATGCAAAAGACATTAAACCTTTAGATGACATTAAAAATAAATTAGATAATAAGAATCAAATTATTTTATCATTTAAAAGTGACTTCAATAAAATATCTGTTTCAATAAAACCAATTCAAATTTCGTATAATTCAAATATTAAAGAAACAGAAGATTTAGTAATTGCAAGTAAAATATTAACCGATAGTTTTTATTTAAATGAAAAAATTAAACGTAACATTTCTGCTGAAGAGAATAATTTTGACAAAGATATATTGAATAATAAAATTAAAACAGATAATAGATTGATAATTTCTAATCAAGATAATCTAAAATCTGAAAGTCAAATTAAAGTTGAAATCCCCGAAGTAGTAACAAATAATTCAATCGAAGAAGATTTAACTAAACCACAACCAATAAATAAACTATTCGGAATATCAAACAACTCTAGCCTTGTAGAAAAAAATCAATTAACTTTTTTTGATGATAATAAATCATTAAATGAAAATGATAAGTATTTTAAAATTGAGATTGTAAAAATTGAAACACCATCAGCAAATGCTAAAAATATTCCAAACGAAATTATAATTGAACAAACAAACACAAAATCTCAAAATGAACAATTCAGTAGCTATAAAATAAATCCAGATATTTCACAGAAATTTTATGGGACTAAAGATAAAATCTCATTTGAAAAAGTTAATAATAATGAAAATGAAACAAAGTTAAATTTTGATTCACTTAATGAGATAATAAGTGATTTATCAGAAGAAGAAAAATCAGTCTTTAAGAATTTTCAAAAATCCAACGAATTAAAATCAATAACATTTACAAAAGTTGAAACAGATTTTGCAACAGAAAGAATTTATAATGATATATCAAAAGATGTTATTAACAATGAGATAAATAGTAAAATTGAAAAGCAATTGAATGAAAACTTAAATGCAGATAAAAAAGTTACTGTTCAGGTTAATGATGAAAAAACAAAAGTTGATAGACCTGCACAATTATTAAAATTTGAGACAAACCAAAACTTTAAGCAAAAAATAGAAACAGAAACTCTCAAAGAATTTAAAAATGATCTTGGTTCAATAGATATAACTTCTAATCAAAAAGAAAATTACAATATCACCGAATCAGAAAATGCAGACGAATTTAACAAAGTTGATATATCAAAATTAAATGCTACAACAAATAGCCATTCCAATAACGAAGAAATAAGTATAGATGCAAACAAAGATGAAATTATAAGTGATGTAAAAAGTAAAATTAAAAATGTTGATGAGAAGGTTCTTGATTTTAAATTATCATCTCAACAAACCAAATCAAAAGATGAAATATTTACAAATGATAAAAATGAAAATGAAATTGTTGACTTTATTTCAAAACCAAAGGCAGAGCAAACAGAAAAAATATTTGCTAAAGTAAGCAGTGCAATAAATGATAAAAATGTAGAATCAAAATCAAGAGAAAATGATATTAAAAAAGCTTATCCAGTTGAAGGAAAGGAATATGTTCAGTATAACAAAAAAATTTCTGAAGAGTTCAAAGATGTTATAAATGCAAAACCTGCAAATGAGAATATGGAAAATAAAATTATTTCATCTCAACAAACCAAATCTAAAGATGAAATATTTATAAATGATAAAAATGAAAATGAAATTTTTGACTTTATTTCAAAACCAAAGGCAGACCAAACAGAAAAAATATTTGCTAAAGTAAGCAGTGCAATTAATGTTAAAAATGTAAAATTAGTTTCAAATGAAAATGATACTAATAAAACAAACATTATTGAAGAAAACGAAATTGTTCAGTTAAATAAAAACGAAAATATTGAAAGCAAAGAGACAATAGAAAATAGCATTAATAAAAAAGCAAGTATTAAAAATGAACATGAAACAGATTTGATTTTATCAAAGACATTAGTAAATGATAAAGTCAATTATGAAAACACAAAAACAGAGATTGATAATAAAAAGCAAACATTACAAAATGAACAAGAAAAAACAGGTAAATTAAATACAGAAGAAAAAATTAATGCAACGAATGAAAAAACTGGTAATGAAAACAAAAATCATTTTCAGTCTAACAGTGAACACAATAAAAATGAATTAAACGAATTGTTTGTAACAAATAATCATGAATTTGAAAACGCAAAACAAAACATTGAAACCAAACCATTTTATGAATCCATAAAACATCTGAAACAGGAAGATATTATTCCAGAGTTTACAAAATTTATTCAACAAGGTGAAAAGCAATCTATAAGTTTTCAACTTACGCCGGAAAACTTAGGTAAAGTAAATCTGATTGTTGATTTAGTTGATGACATCATTACAACAAAAATTGAAGTTGAAAACGAACAAATAAAACAATTTATTCAATCGAACATTGAACAACTAAAAACTAATTTACAAACAAATGGCATTCAAATAAACAACATAAATATTTCACTTGCAGATTATAGTCAAAGACAAAATCAAAAAGTTTACACAGAAAAAAGAAAAAGTAATTCAAGAATAGAAAGAGAAGAACCAGTAAAGGACACAAATTCAACAGCTTTTAAAAAGAATTTAGGTTATAACACATTAGAGTTTTTAGCATGAGGAAAATAAAATGATTGATGGAATAACAAACCAGAATACAACAACAAATCAAAATGCAAATGTTAAAAATGGCACATTAGGTAAAGATGATTTCCTCAAATTGATGATTGCCCAATTAAAAAATCAAGATCCATTAAATCCAATGGATGGAACTGAATATGCTGCACAGCTTGCTCAATTTACATCTCTTGAACAGCTAACAAACCTGAACGCAAATGTTACCAAAAGTATAGATACAAATTACATTTTGACTCAGTCAATAAACAATACACTTGCAGCAACATTAATTGGCAAAGAAGTAAAAATTAATGGAAACGCAATTCAAAATAATGGACAAGAAAATGTTACAATAGGTTATAACTTACCAAATGGTGTTACATCCGTAAATATAAAAATTTACAACGAACAAGGTGCATTAGTTAGAACTATTTATGATGTTCCAAAAAATCTAGGAACGAATAAACTTTCTTACGATTTCTACGATAATAGTGGTGGAAAATTACCAAATGGTAATTACACTTTTGAAGTAGAAGCATTGGACATGAATAATAAAAAATTAACGACAACGGTTTTCAAACAAGGATTAATCAACAGCATACGATTTACATCAAATGGAGCAGTATTAGTTGTTGATGGCGCAGAATATTCATTCTCGGATGTTTTAGAAATTATTAATCACAATGGAGGAGATTAATAATGGCAGAAATTAATGGCATCTCGGTTCCATTTATTCCTATTGTAGGTAATGAAGAAACTTCACAACGAAAAGTTGGCAGAGAAGCATCAAATCAATTTGATGCAATATTTAAAGAAGAATTAGAAAAAGTAAAATTTTCAAATCATGCATTGAAACGACTTGAATCAAGAAATATTCAACTTGGTGAAAATGAAATATCAAAAATTCAAGATGCAGTTGAAAAAGCAGAAGCAAAAGGAAGTAAAGATTCATTAGTTCTTATGGATAAAACAGCATTCATCGTTAATATTCCAAATAGAACAGTAGTTACAGCAATTGAAGTTGCTAATTCAAACGAAAATGTTTTTACAAATATAGACAGCGTAGTTTTTGCAATTTAATTAACAAATAATAAAAACAACGGAGCGGGACCTTCCAAGGGCGCTCCACGATTTAGCCGACTGACTGAAGCTAAATCAAAAACCAAGGAGGATCAAAATGGCACTTTTAACATCTCTTTTCGCAGGCGTTTCTGGTTTACGTAATCATCAAACAATGATGGACGTAATCGGTAATAACATTTCTAACGTTAACACAATTGGCTTTAAAGGTTCTCGCGTAACCTTTAGCGACACATTTAATCAATTTGTAAAAGCTGGTACAAATCCAACAGATGAAACAGGCGGTACAAACTCTTATCAAGTTGGTCTTGGTATGAAAGTAAACTCAATTGACCGTAACTGGAATCAAGGTACATTCGAAAGAACCGGTATAACAACTGATCTTGCACTTCAGGGACAAGGTATGTTTGTTCTTAAAAATAACGGACAAAAATTCTTTTCTCGTGCAGGCGCATTTGTTTTTGATGCAGATGGAAAATTAGTTAGTCCGCAAAATGGTGCAGTTGTTCAAGGTAAAGTTGCAAACTCCGATGGCGTTATTCCTCCCGGAAATAATCTTGAAGATATTGTTATTGATACAAACTTAAAATTGCCTGCCGTTTCAACTACACAAATTAAATGGGGCGGCAACTTAAAAAGCAATAGTGATTTAACAAGAACATTAGAAGTTGTTCAACGTGGAAACATTAACTCATCTTCATTAGCAGTTGGTGATAAAACTTCGGATTACACTGTTACTGTTTACAACGAATATGGGGATACTTTCAGATTTGTAACTAATTGGGAAAAAACTGCTGCTAATGTTTATACTTTGAATTGGTCGTTAAAAGATGAAAATGGAGATGATTTATCAACTCCTGTAAATGGAACAATAACAGGATTAACATTTGCAGATGATGGAACCGGAAATTATGTATTAGATGCAGCATCAAAAGCAAAATTTGATGGTGTTGCAAATAGAGTAAATGTTGCAAGTTCTAATATAGATTTCACTTTTGATTCTACAATTGTTACACAAAATTCAAGCACAACAACATTAAGTGCTTCTGCAGATAATAATAAAATTCCAAATGTTGTTAGTGGTTCTGTAACTATTTATGATTCTTTAGGTACAGCTCATCAGGCAACATTAAAAATGACAAAGATTGATGATAACATTTGGACGTGGACAGTTTCTGTTCCTGGTACCAGCACTGCTGATGGTAAAACTGCTACAGCAATTGGAACAATAGAATTTAATGCTGATGGTACTTTGGATCCGGCTAAAATTTCTCCAAACAATCCAACATTTTCATTTAGTCCAAAAGGCGGTGCGGCACCTGTTAATATCTCATTAGATTTTGGTAGTGGTTTTGGTGGAGTAACTCAAACTTCAGCAAGTTCTGTAATTAGTGCATTATCACAAGATGGTTCACCTTCTGCATCTTTAACAAACTTGAACATAGATCAATATGGTAACATAGTTGGAATTTTCTCAAATGGTAGTTCTAAAAATTTAGCTCAGATTATGGTGGCTACATTTAACAACTTGAATGGATTAATTAGTGTTGGTGATAATATGTATTTAGCTTATGCAAATAGTGGTGAACCAAGAATTGGAAGTTTAGGTGAAGATACAAACACAACAGTTCAATCTGGTGCTTTAGAACAAAGTAACGTTGATTTAAGTGAAGAGTTCACAAGAATGATTGTATCTCAAAGAGGATTCCAAGCAAACGCACGTGTAATTACAACAGCTGATAACTTGTTACAAGAAATTACAAACTTGATTAGATAATAAAATTTGATTTTATTCTGGAAATTAAATAGTAAGGGTTTGATTCATCAAACCCTTTTTTTATTATAATTGTCATTGCGATCCCGACGCAATCGGGAGAAGCAATCTGAAAAGAAAAGATTGTAGATTGCTTTACTCATTATGTTCATTTGTAATGACTTTAAAAGTGAAATATTTCATCAATAAAACTTGTCCTGTCGATAAAGGCCGGTCAGTGTTTTATTGTGTTTAAGGTTACTTCGATAAAATTAATTTAGTAGTAAGATTAACATTATCACCAACTAACCTGCAAAAATAAATACCGCTCGATAACTCAAAACTCTGAGCTCTGAACTCAGTTGTGTAAATACCAACTTTTTTATAATCATTAACTAATGTAGTAATTTCTTTTCCAAGAGCATTATAAATTTTAATAGAAATAAAACCATCTTTTGGTAATTCATATTTAATTTTTGTAGTAGGATTAAATGGATTAGGATAATTTGAAATACTAAATTCTTTTGGTATTTCTTTTTC
>CAZVBT010000352.1:0-12919 GCA_964625385.1 uncultured Melioribacter sp.
CAATCCCGAAGATTTACAGGCTTTGTATAATTTATCCGGAGCTTATGCATTAAATAAAGAATTCGACAAAGCAAAAATTACATTAAAGAAAGTTTTGCAAAGAGAACCTAATTATCCTGGTGCGCAATCATTAGCACAACAAATTTTCTTGTTGAATTAATATTATACTTCTGATAACTATTAATTAATAATCGCAAATTAATATTTGATAATTTAGTATTGGAAATTTTATGTTAAGTGCTAAACTGTGTTATAAGTGATTTTCTTAATTTTTTAAAGATTAAAACAAATTTATAATCCTAAAATTCAATTAATTATTTTTACTATTAAAATTATCTGGAATAATTATGTCATCCGAACTCATAAAATGCTTTATCAAAAGTGTTGAATTATTTAGAGATATAAATGACGATGAATGCAATATTCTTTCACAAAATTTCGAAATTATTAATTACGAACAAAACTCACTCCTTTTTGTTGAAAATACACCAAGAAAAAATTTATACATAATACTTGATGGCGAAATTGAACTCTTTAAAAAAACTCCATTTGGTGAAGAAAAAAGATTAACAATTTTTACAAAATATGATTTTCTTGGAGAAGGAGTTTTAATTGATGATTCACCACATTCAACAAATGCAAGAGCAACTTTAGAAACAACAGCTTTAGTTTTATCGAAAGAAAAATTTTTTGAAATTTCAAATGAATATTCAAATCTCCCAATTAAAATTTTAAGCCGTATGGCAAAAGTTATTTTTCGTCGTATGCAATTTTCAAATACACGTGTGATTAATTTAGGAGCTCAATATCAAAGCGGCAGAACAAGAAAAGAACATGATTTATTAGGCGAAAGAGAAGTTCCAAGTGAAGTTTATTATGGTATTCAAACTCTACGAGGATTAGAAAATTTTAATATTAGTGGAGTTACTCTTTCATTTTATCCATTTCTAATTGAAGCTTTAGCAATAGTAAAAATGGCTGCTGCAAAAGCAAACTATGATTTAGGTTTACTTTCAAAACCAATTCATGATGCTATTGTTCAAGCTTGCCAAGAAATTATAAGTGGAAAATTTCATGGTCATTTTGTTATTGATATGATTCAAGGCGGTGCTGGAACTTCAACTAATATGAACGCAAATGAAGTTATTGCAAATCGTGCTTTAGAAATTTTAGGTTACGAAAAGGGAAGCTATAAATATTGTCACCCGAACAATCATGTTAATTTATCTCAATCAACTAATGATGCTTATCCCACTGCTGTTAAAATTGCGTTGATTAAAAGTAATAAAAAACTTGTTGATGTTTTAAAATCTCTAATTGAATCTTTTCACAATAAAGCAAAAGAATTTTCAAACATAATTAAAATGGGAAGGACACAGCTTCAAGATGCAGTACCAATGACATTAGGTCAAGAGTTTGAAGCTTATGCTGTAACATTAGAAGAAGAGATTCAAAGATTAGAAGAAAATGCAAATCTATTTCTTGAAGTTAACATGGGTGCAACTGCAATTGGGACAGGCATAAATGCTGAACCTGGTTATAGTGAAAAATGTGTTATGCATTTAAAAGAAATTACTGGTTACGATATTAAACTTGCAAAAAATTTAGTAGAAGCTACACAAGATACTGGTGCTTTTGTAATTTATTCATCTGCTGTAAAACGATTGGCGGTCAAACTTTCTAAAATTAGCAACGATTTAAGATTACTTTCATCTGGCCCAAGAACTGGAATACATGAAATAAATTTACCACCGATGCAGCCAGGTTCTTCCATAATGCCTGGAAAAGTTAATCCGGTAATTCCAGAAGTTGTTAATCAAATTGCATTCAAAGTAATCGGTAATGATTTAACGGTTACTCTTGCAGCTGAAGCTGGTCAATTAGAATTAAATGTAATGGAACCAGTAATTGTGCAAAGTCTTTTTGAATCAATTGAAATGTTAAAAAATGGAATGACAACATTAAAATACAAATGTATTGATGGAATCACTGCAAACGCTGATCATTGTCTGAATCTTGTTAAAAACAGTATTGGAATTATTACAGCGTTAAATCCGGTTCTTGGTTACGAAGTTTCAACTTCTTTAGCTAAAGAAGCTTTAGAAAGTAATCGTGGTGTGTATGAGTTGGTTTTGGAAAAAAATCTTTTATCTAAAGAAGAGCTTGATAAATTACTTGCACCGGAAAATATGATCGGACCAAATATTTTAAAATAATTTTAAGATTTATAAAGGGAAAAAATGAATCCTGTTTTGCAAATTTTTATAGGAAGTGTTTTGTTAAGTTTAGTTCATGCATCAATTCCAAATCATTGGCTTCCGCTTGTTGCTATAGGTAGAGTTGAAAAATGGAATTTGAATGAAACTTTATTAGTAACTTTTATTACTGCTGTTGCTCACACAATCAGTACTATTATTATCGGAATTATTGTTGGTATAATTGGTTATCAACTTTCTGAAACTTACCATTTTGTAACACACACAATTGCACCACTTGTGTTAATAATACTAGGTCTATTTTATTTTTATCAAGATTACCAACACAGTAAAATAAAAACTAAACACAACCATAGTCATATTAATGTTGATGATTTAATTAAAAAGAAGAAGACAAAAAAAGCAATTGTAACAACATTGAGTATTGCAATGTTTTTTTCTCCATGTATTGAGGTCGAAGTTTATTATTTCACCGCTGCAAGAATAGGATGGTCAGGTATTGCAATTGTTTCTGTTACTTATTTTTTTATAACTGTTTTAGGAATGATAATATTAGTTTATTTAGCTACTAAAGGAATTGAAAAATTTAGAATAAGTTTTTTTGAACATAGAGAAAAATTAATAAGCGGTATAATATTATTAGTCGTTGGATTGCTTGCTTTATTCATTGAATATTAATTTTTTTGAATAAATATTTTAAGATAAAAAATAAATTTTAGTTTACATTCTTAATTTAATAAATCTAACAAACTATAAAACTAAATCATAGAACTATTCATTATACATTTTACATTACATTTTATATTTTACATTAAACCCATAATCAAACAGATTTTTGAGCTGTTTTTTTCACAGCATCAATTATTTGTTTGTAACCAGTACAGCGACATAAATTTCCAGCGATTGCATCTTTAATTTCTTCTTCAGTTGGGTTTGGATTTTTCTCAAGCAAAGCGTAAGATGATAAAACCATTCCGGGTGTGCAAAAGCCACATTGAATTGCACCAGCTTCCATAAAATTTTTTTGCAATGGATGTAGTTCTTCACCGTTTGAAATTCCTTCAATTGTTGTAACATCACAACCATCAATCTGATAAGCTAACATTAAACAACTATTTACAGCTTTGCCGTTAACTAAAATAGTGCAAGCGCCACATTCACCAATTCCACATCCTTCTTTTGTTCCGGTTAACTTTAGTTTTTCTCTAAGTAAATCGAGTAGCCGAATTGTAGGTTCGGTTTCTAATTCAATACTTTTTCTGTTTAATTTAAATCTTATTTTCATACGTTTAACACAATATTATTTAACAATTGATAAAACATTTGTTGAACAACCGGTAATTTATATGCAGAAGACCAGCGTAAACCAGTTATATTTAAAATTTCTTCACCCATTTTTTGTGATAGATAAATGAGTAAATCCTTTTCAGTTTTTTTCCCTTTTGCAAAATTTTCTATTTCATAAAATCTTTTTCCAATAGGAGTAACAGCACCGGATGCAATTCTAAATTCATTAATAAAATTATTTTCCAATTCACAAAGTAAAGCTAATGTAATTCTTGAAATTGCAACAGCTCTTCTTCTGCCAAGTTTGTAAAAATCTCCCTTTAAATTTCTGTTTGGCATCTGTACAATAATTTTAGTAACAATTTCATTTTTCTGCAATTGAGTTATGTAAGGTGCTTCCAAAAATTTTTGAAGAGGAATAATTCTTTTTCCATTTAAGGACATTAATTCAAGCTCTGCGTCATAAACAAGCAAAGCCGGAACTGAATCTGCACAAGGAGCATTATTGACAAAGTTACCGCCAATTGTTGCTCTGTTTCTTATTTGTAAACTTCCAATTGTTGAAACGGCTTTTTTTAAGATAGGTAAATATTTAATTATTATTTCATTTTTTTCAATTTCTGAAAATGTTGAGGCAGAACCAATAAGTATTTTATCATTAACTAATTCAATTTTATGAAGCTCATAAATTTTATTTATATCAATTAAAATTTTAGTATCAATAAATCTTTTTGAGCCTTGAATTTTTCCAACTATTAAATCAGTTCCGCCTGCTAAAATTTGTGTGTGTGAATTTGCATTCGAGAGTAAAAGTAAAACTTCATCCAAAGAGTTTGGGGTTTCTATTTTGCAATTAAGATTTATCATAAGCTTCCTCTATTCAAATTTTGAGGACGAATTTTTTTGCCAAGAATAATTTCTTCCAAATTAATCGGAAGATTAAAAAATCTTTTACCAGTAGCATTTTTAATTGCGTTTGCAATTGCTGCAGATGTTAATTCTAAAGTTGGTTCACCCAAAGATTTTGCGCCGTAACCACCATAAATATCATTTCCTTCTATAAAATATGGTTTTATTTCATCTATATCTTTTGCTGTTGGAATCAGATATTGATCAAAATTTAATTCACGAATCATTCCATCTTCGTGTGTTATTTCTTCAAAAACACCATAACCAGCACCTTGAGTTACACCACCAAAAACTTGTCCTAATGCCCCAAGCCGATTTATGACCGTTCCGGGATCATGCACAGCAGTAATTTTATTCAAGTAAACTTCTCCTGTACCAATATTTACCGTTACTTCTGCAACCTGACAACCATAAACATAAGTGAAATATGCTTCACCTTGTCCGTTGTGTTCATTCCAATCAACCTTTGGGCTTTTGTAATAACCAACAGCAGATAAATTTTCTTTTTGTTCAATTGCTAATTGACAAACGAAATCAAAGCTTGTGAGCAATCCTTTTCTTCTTGAAAAGACAAAATTTTCTCTGAAAGAAACAAAATCATTATCATCGAGATGAAAATTTTTTCTTACAATTTTTTCCAATCTTTCTCTTAATATTTCACCTGCATTTTGAACAGAACCGGTTCCCATTATTGTACCGCGTGAGGCAACTGTTGGTCCGCTATCTTTTATTAATGTTGTATTAGTTTCAAGATAATTAATTTTTTCAGGTGTTATACCAAGAGTTTCTGCTGCAGTTATAATCAAAGTAGTTCTTAAACCTTGTCCATTTTCAGCTAATCCGGATAGCATATTTACAGTGCCATTTTTCTCAATTGACATATAACAATAAGTTTCATCTAAACCTTCAGCGCCAAGTGAACATCCACGAAAACTTACTGCTAAGCCAATTCCTTTTTGTAACAATTTTTTCGGTTCAATGAATTTATTTTTTTCAAGAATTGGTTTTTCAAATTCATAATTATTTAATGTTGATTTCTCTTTGTTGTATTCTTTCCACTTATTGGTAAAGTTAGTTAACGAAACAGCTTTGTTTAATACCGTAATTAGATTAACATCATGATTCTGAAGTTTTTGTCCTGTTGCTGTAATTGAACCATTTTTAAAACCATTGATTCTTCTGATTTCATCCGGAGTTATACCAACACGATCAGCAATTTCATCCATAATTGATTCTTGAGCAAAAATTGGTTGAGGTGAACCAAACCCGCGCATCGCACCAGTGTAAGGATTATTAGTATAAACAGCACGAACATCTGTTTGAACATTTTCAATTTCATAAGGACCAGTTGCTTGAACAACTGTTCTCCAGGTTACAAATGGTGTCATAGAACAATAAGCACCACCATCAGCAAGAATATTAATTTTCATTGCTTTGATTTTACCATCTTTGGTAAAACCAACTTTATAATTTAAAATGTATGGATGCCGTTTGTAAGATTCTAAAATTGATTCTTCTCTGGTGTATTTAATTTTCACTGGCCTTTTTGAAATTAAACAAGCAACAGCTGCACGCGAGGAAAGAATACACATTATATCATCTTTTCCACCGAAAGAACCACCAAGCTGAGCTTGAATTACTTCAATTTTTTCTAAAGCTAAATTTGTTGCAAGTGAAACAATTCGTCTTGCTGTAAATGGATTTTGTATGCTGCCAATAATTTTAATTCCATCTTCTTTTGGAATTGCTATTACACATTCAGGTTCTATGTATGCATGTTCTATTAATTGTGTAGTGTAAGTTTGTTCTAAAATTTCATCACTTTCTGCAAAACCTTTTTCTACATCTCCTTTTCTTAGTGGATGATGAATTATCAAATTACTTTTTAACTCAGGATGAATTAGCACTGCATCTTTATCCAATGCTTTTGTTGGATCAGTTAATGTTGGAAGTGGAGTAAAATCTACTTTAACTTTTTTAACCAATGAATTTAATTTTTCTTCATTTTCACCAACAAGCATTGCAATAACATCGCCAGGTGTAACAATTTTTTTGTCACAAAATACTGGTTGATCATGTTTGATTAAACCAACAATATTTTTCCCCTGCACATCTTTTGAACTTATAATTAAAATATCTTTTTCATTTTCAATTTGTGAAAAATCTACTGAGTTTATTTTGGCATGAACAGTTTTAATTCTTATCATCTTTGCGAAAAGCATTCCGTCAAATTTGTAATCATCAGCAAATTTTGCCTTGCCGGTTACTTTTTCAAAAGCATCTTCGCGAATTATTGATTTTCCAATTACAGAAAATTCTTTTACCATTAAAGCCTCAAAAAGTTTTAAATAAGTAAAAAATCATTTCGTTTTAATTTGATTAAACAGTTTTTCACCACTTAAATATATTTCATTTAACACAGCTTGTTCATCTATGTTGATTAATTTTCCTTCACAATAAATCGTTTCGCCATTTTGAACAACTGATGAAATTTTTGATTCCAAAACACCGTAAATAAAATGACTCCAACAATTTTCTTTATTAATTGGTGTTGGAGGTGTATAATCCCAAATTATAAAATCCGCTCTATCATTTTCATTAAGCAACGGAAAATCTTCAAAATATTTTTTAACAAACCTGATTTGATCAAAGTATATTTTTTTAATTAAAGAGAAAGATTCGTTGAATGTTAATCCTTGATTTCTTGAAATAAGGAAAACTTGTTTGAGACTTTTTGCTATGTTCGAATGCATTCCATCTGTTCCTATTAATAATGAGATTGCATTTGGTATTCTTTCAAAATCAATCACGCCTACAGAATTATTCATGTTTGAATCAGTACATATTACAAGCGAGGTTTCATATTCTTCGATTTTAACAAAGTCTTTGTTCGTTAAATGCACACCGTGAACTAAAATACTTTTATCATTCAGTAATTTATACTTTCTTAATCTTTGAATTGGGGAAAGGTTTGTAAAATCTTTACTCAACTTTATATCACTTTTATCTTCTGCGATGTGGATATGAATTCCCCAATTTTCATTTAATATTTTTTTTGCTTCTATAAGTGTTTCATCTGAAAGTGTAAAAGATGCATGTAACCCAAGCATTGCTTTTGTGTCATCGTCAGTAAAATTGTAAAAGAAGTTTTTATTTTCATTTAATCCCTGCAAAGCTTTTTGAACACCATTTCTATCTGTTGTTTCAAAACACAGTGAAGAGCGTATACCAAATTCTTTCAATGTTGTTTTTATTAATGATAAAGAGTTTTCAATTTTACTTTGAGATGAATGATGATCGAATAAGTATGTTACACCATTTTTAATTGATTCAATAGCAGCGTAATTAGCAGAAGCAATTATCATTTCTTCATCAAGTTTATTGTCAAGCTTCCACCATAAATTTTTCAGGATGTTCTGAAAGTCATTTAATGGATGATTTACCGGAAGTCCTTTTGCTAATCTCGAATAAATATGATCATGAAAATTTATATTTGGAATTGTTATAACTTTACCAAAAGCGTTGAAAGAATTTTTTCCAACTTTATTAGGATTTTTCTGATAGAGAGAAAAATTTTTAGGTCGGATTTTTTGAATTCGGTTTCCTTCAACAATAATATCACCAAAGAATGGTATGATATCCTCAGTAATTATCGGGCAAATCCATGCGTTTTCAATTATTATTTTTTTTGGTTTCATAGATCAGCTCCTTCGATAAATTAATTTGCCACCCACATAAGTTTTTTCAACAACACAATTAAAAGTAATACCTTCAAAGGGTGTGTATTTTCCTTTTGAATACATTTCATTAGAATTTATTTTTTGTTTTTTCCACAAATCAATTAAGACTATATCAGCATCATAATTTATTTTTAATTCACCTTTTCTTTCAATATTAAAAAACTTTGCGGCATTTGTTGAAAGAAGTTCAATTGTTTTTTGCAACGAAATTTTATTTTTCAGGAAACCTTCACTAATTAAAAATGAAACACGATGTTGAACACCGGGAATTCCGCTATAAACCTGCCAGAAATTTTCAGATGATTTTTCTTTTTTCGGATTGCAACCAGCATGATCTGTTGTAACAAAACTTATACTTCCATTTTTCAATCCACGCCATAATGCTTTTTTATCAATTTCATTTTTTACAGGTGGAGCTGTTTTTAAGTAGTTTCTTATTTTTTCATTTTCAAAATCTCTTTGAGTGAAGAACAAATAATGTGGACATGTTTCAGTTGAAATCTTAACTCCAAGATTTTGAGCTTCATTAATTTTATCCAAAGCTTTTTTCGAAGAAAGATGGACAACATGAATTTTACAATTTGTTTCTCTGGAAACTTCAATCATTTTCTCTACAGCGATAAGTTCAGTATTTACATCACGGCTTTTACAATAATGCTTCCAATCATTTTTATTTTGTCTTTTGAATTCTAATTCCCGTGACAAAACTAAATCTTTATCTTCAGCATGCACAGCTAATATTTTTCCTGATTCTGCTACGATTTTAGCTGCAATTTTTATTTGCTCGTAAGACAAATCTGAAAATGATTTCATACCGGAGATAACATAAACTTTAAAGCCAACAACACCTGCATTTGCCAAATCAAAAATATTTTTTTCATCTTTCTTGATATTAAAATCATTACCAGAAATTCCACCCCAAAAGTATCTGTTTACTTTTCCTTTATTTTTAATTGCGTTTAATTTGATTTGAAAATTTTTCAAAGTTGTAACAGGTGGAATTGAAGTGCAGGGCATGTCTATAATTGTTGTTGTGCCACCAGCTATTGCAGCTTTTGATGCGTGTGTAAAATCTTCCCGAAATTCATAACCTGGTGTGTCGAAATGAACATGAGAATCTATTCCACCTGGAATTGCTAAAAGAAGTTGCTTATCATTTTTAATTGAAAATTGATTTGCGATTTTTTTTCTTTTTGTTTTTGAATCAACTTCAGTCCAACTAAAAATTTTATGTGTTAGCGGTTCAATTTTTTTTATTGAAGAGTCGAAGTAAATATTTACAAGTTGAAGATTATTATTTTTTTCAGAAATAAAAACATTCTCTATTTTTTTTAATCCTTTCACTTTACAAGATTCCAACTTTTGAATTAAACTCTTCAATTAATTTATCCCATATTGGTGTAATGTTAAATCTTTCCTGCCAATAATTTTCATCATACCATTGAGCGTTTAACTCTTCAACGGTTTTGCCTTGTTGTTCAACCCAGGTAAAATATTTCAAGTTATGAATTCTTTTCTTGTCTGTGTATGTTAATTCTTGAAAATAATCTATACTTTGCTTTTGTAAAGCAGAATACCAATCAATCTCAGCTTGTTTAATTGAATAATTTCCCCATGCGGAGTTCATTTCTACCAAACGTGAATTGTATAAATCAACCGAATCAGTAAAGATTGTAAAGATTATATCATTTTCATTCATTTCATAATACTTTGCAAGCTTAATTGAACTAATTAAATTGCTGATTGATGAAATTCCTAACCATGAAAGTTTTTTCAAAGTATCATTATCAATTCCAAGTTGAGATAAAAATTTTAGTCCTTCTAATTCATTAAATAATCGTAAAATTTTTAACGGGTCTTCGTCATCTATTGCTACGACAGCATCAGTATTTTTAACATTATGAACCCATGGAATATGTTTATCGCCAATGCCTTCAATTCGATGAGCACCGAAACCATTTAATAATAAAGTTGGACATTGAAGTGCTTCTGAAGCAACAACTTTAATGTTTGGCGAAATTGTTCTCAAATAATCACCTGCACCGATTGTACCCGCTGAACCTGTTGCACTTACATAACCACTTAGTCTTTGATTTTTATTTTTAATTATGTTGAAAACTTTTTCAATTTCGTAACCAGTTACATTATAATGCCAAATTGGATTACCCATTTGATCAAATTGATTAAAGACAAGATATTCATCACTTTCATTTTCAAGTTCATGACATTTATCATAAATTTCTTTCACATTACTTTCGCAACCTTTAGTAGCATAAATTTCAGCGCCAATATTTTTCAACCAATCAAATCTTTCTTTACTCATTTCTTCCGGAAGAATAGCAACAGCATGAACAGAAAGTAATTTTGAATTAAAAGCACCACCGCGGCAATAGTTTCCTGTTGATGGCCAAACTGCTTTGTGATATTCAGGATTAAATTTTCCTGTTACTAAATATGGAACCAAACAGCCATAAGTTGCACCAACTTTATGAGCACCCGTTGGAAAAAACTTTCCAACCATTCCAATTATTCTTGCTTTGACTCCTGTAATTTCTTTTGGTATTTCAAGAAAATTTATTTCACCGAATTTTCCGGTTGATGGATCATTTCTCCAATTAATTCTAAAAAGATTAAGTGGATTGGTATCATTCATATCAACATTAACTAATGCATCCTTAATTTTTTGTGGTATTGTTTCAGGATTTTGTAATTCGCTGAATTTTGGTAAGATTATTTTTTGTTCTTTACATCTTTGAATTGATTTGATTAAATTTTCTTCATTCTCAATTTGCCAGGACCAGTTAAACATTATTTCTCCGAAATTTATTATCATAAATTATTTTCGTAAAGCATCATTAAAACTTTTTCTGGTGTTAATGGTGAATTGTATTTCAATTTCAAATCAGGATTAAAAGATTTTATTGCATTTAGTAAAGCAAAATAAAAACCAATTCCATACATTAATGGCGGTTCACCAATAGCTTTTGAATTAAGCGGTCCAATCAGATCTTTAAATTCATTTCTTAAAAGTTTTTCTTTATCGTAAGGCAAAGGTTCAATGTTTATTTCTTTTGGAATAGCGTGAATATCCGGAACTTTATAAGTTGAAAGTGCATCAGTTAAAAGTTTACCATCTTCATTCCAAATTAATTCTTCTGAAGACATCCAGCCAATTCCCTGAACAATAGCCCCTTCAACTTGTCCGATATCAATTTGATGATGAAATGACTCGCCAAAATCATGAACGACTTTAACAAAATCTGTTTCATAAGTTCCTCGTAAGCAATCTAACGTAACCTGAATTATTGCAGTACCAAAAACATGATATGCAAATGGATTTCCTTTATTAGTGTTTGTATCAAAATAAATATTAGAAGTTGAATGAAATGCTTGAGCTGTTAAACTTATTCTATTGAGATATGCTTTTTTGATTACATCAACAAAAGTTAAAGTTGTTGGTTCATCTTCATCAAAAACTTTTTCATTCCTGAAAGTAATGTTCCTCCAATCATTTTCACCAAGTTCTTCTGCGGCAACTTTTTTCAATCTCTCCAACAAAATATTACAAGCATCAATTACAGCATAACCATTCAGATCAGTTCCTTTACTTGCGGCTGTTGGAGAAGTATTAACAACACGCGAAGTGTTGGTTGAATCAACATTTATTCTTGATTCATCAACAGATAAAATTTTTGCAGCAATTCTTTTCATCTTTGCATTTACACCTTGTCCCATTTCAACAGCGGCTGTACTTACATTTATACTACCATCTGTGTAAATATGAACCAATGCCGATGCCTGATTTAAAAAAGTTGTTGTAAATGAAATTCCAAAAGTAATTGGCATTACAGCCAATCCTTTTTTTACAAGTAGATTTTTTTTGTTGAAATCATCAACTTCATCTTGAAGTTTTTTTATGTTGAATTTTTCTTCAACGAGTTTATAACTTTTTATAGCAAAACAATTTTTAACTTTTTGACCGTATGAAAATTCATCATTTTCTTTTAATAAATTTTTCTTTTGAATTTCTGTTACAGGAATATTCATTCCATTTGCGGCATGATGAATTGCAGACTCAATTACAAACATTCCTTGCGGACCGCCAAATCCACGAAAGGCAGTAAAAGGAACTAAATTTGTTTTACAACTTAGTCCAGTTGCTTTCACGTTTGGAATGAAATAAGAATTTGTACAATGGAATAAAGTTCTGTCTAAAATTGCCGGGGAAAGATCAGCAGCAGCACCAGCATTTTGATAAAATGTTACTTCATAAGCTAAAATTTTTCCTTCTTTGTTTAGACCAATTTTATAATCAGAAGAATATGGATGACGCTTGCCAGTAATTCGAATATCATCCTGACGATTAAGAATTAATTTAACGGGTGTTTTTAATTTGAATGCAGCAAGCGAAGTCATACAAGCCCAGGCAGTTGCTTGATCTTCTTTTCCACCGAATCCACCACCTAATCTTTGAACATTTACTTCTACTTTGTTCATAGATAATGCAAGTATTCTTGCAATTGTGCGTTGAACTGCAGTTGGACTTTGCGTAGCAGAGTAAACTTTCAACAAGTCATCTTCAAAAGGAATAACAACAGCACCTTGAGTTTCAAGATAAATATGTTCCTGCCCGCCACTATCAGCTTTGCCTTCAAAAATATAATTGCATTGATTCCATGCTTCTTCAGTATTTCCAAGTTGAAAAACCCGTGGTGGAATTATGAAAGAATTTTTTTTTGCAGCTTCTCTTGGGTCTAAAACTGGTTT
>CAZVBT010000353.1:0-1605 GCA_964625385.1 uncultured Melioribacter sp.
TTCAAAGTCCCAACGTTTTCCATAATCACCAATAATTATAGCTTGAGGATTTTCATAATCCAGCAATCCACGAAATAGCGATTTAACATGATCAGTGCAGTAAACCGCAACTCTTCTATATCTTAATCTTGCATACATTGCTGCAGCTTCAACGGCAGTTAATATTGGAATTTTAGTATGAATTCCATTAAACTCAAAAAATTGTCTTACATCATTCGTTGTAGAAAGAGTTGAATTACTTAATATACAGGAAGGAATTTGTAATGAATTAATTAATTCAAAAAATTTTTCTACATGTGGAGATGGCTCTTTACCTATTCTTAAAACTCCATCCAAATCAATTAGTAATGGTTTTTTCAACTTTCAATTCCTCTTCTTGCTAATATTCCTTTTTGATAATAATGTTTGATTTCTTTCATTTCTGTAACTATATCAGCAATTTCAATAATTTCCTTTGGACAATATCTTCCTGTTAATATCAGTTCAACATTTTCAGGTTTATGTTTTATTATATTCAATAAATCTTCTGTAGAAGTTAAGCGAAAATAAATAGCTACAAAAATTTCATCAAGAACTAAAATATCAAATTCATTTGAAAGCATTTTGTTTGTAAAATCTGTAAGTGCATCTTTAATTTTCTGCTTTTCAATTTCAGAAGGTAATTCTTTTCTAAAAACAAAATCATCTTTACCAACTTGTGCAAATGAAATAAAATTATTTAATTGTTCAAAGATTTTTATTTCGTTATATGGAAATTCTTTCATCAACATTAAAACATAAGATTTTAAACCAAAGCCTGCACCGCGAATTACTTGTCCAATTGCAGCAGTGGATTTTCCTTTACCATTACCTGTATAAACTTGTATAAATCCTTTTTGCATTATAATTACTTGTATTTTATTGTTTAATTTAATAATAAAATAACAAGTAGAGTAATTTATTTACGAATGTTTTTTTAGAAGTTTTTCTCTCTCTTTAATTTTTTTAAGAACTTCTTTTTTTCATCTTCTGAATATACTGCCCAATTTATTATTTCATTAATTGTTCTAAAGCAACTCTTATAACAATTTGTTAAAGTATCTATATGACAATTACCATCGCAAGGAGAAATAATAAGATTAACTTTCATATGAAGCACTTTCATTTTATTATGCTATAACATAATACACACAAAAAATAGTTCTGTTTAAAGAAAAAAATGCCACACAATTTTTTTAAGTATGGCATTTAATGATAAAGGATATTTCTTTTTTTTAAAAAGTTAAATTATTTATCAACAATTACTTCTTGATTATTCTTTGAAATTTTAGAAAAGATTTTTTTTGCAAAAGGAATAAACGCGATTTTAATTTCTTCAACTTTTGTATAAACTAGTGGAACAACAATTAATGTTAAAAACAATGAAGAAGTTAATCCACCTATTAAAGCCCAAGCTAAACCGCTTTTCCATTCAGCTCCTTCGCTAACAGATAATGCAATAGGAAGCATACCAAAAATCATAGTTAAGGTTGTCATAAAAATTGGACGAATACGCATTCTACCAGCATCAATTAAAGCATCATGTAAGTTTTCACCTAAGGCCCGTTGAGCATTTGTTCTATCAAC
>CAZVBT010000354.1:0-5435 GCA_964625385.1 uncultured Melioribacter sp.
TAGTCTTTTCTCATCTCTCAAAATTCCCACATTTTCCCACATTATTTTTTTTAATTCTGCTCTAAATTTTTCCAGATCATTTTTTTTAATTTCCATTTCTTCATTATAAGTATTTATTTCGTTTTCTTTTTGGAAAAGAAGATTTTTCAATTTTTCAATTTCAATTTTGTTTTCATCAATTGAAAACTGATTTTCTTCAAGTTGCAAATTAAAATCATTTATTTCCTGTTCAATTCTGGTGTGATTATTTTTAAGCGACTTTAATCTTTCTTCAGAAACAGAAATATTTTTTTGCGAATTAAATAATTCCTCTGAATTTTTTGCTAGTTCACTTCTTTTATTTTGAAGTTCAGAGTCGATTTCGTTAATCTGACTTCTCAAATTGATCAACTCTAATTCAATATTTCTAATTTCTTTATCAATTGAATCTTTCCTTTGAAGTAATTCATCTACTTCATTTTGAAATTCAGATTTTTTACGATGGAATAAAGAATATTCTCTTTCGCTTAATTCCATTTCCTTTTCTTTTAAGATAGATTGAATTTGAGTGTACTGATCTGCTTTTTTTGCTTGCCTTTCTAATGAACGAACTGTTTTTTCTATTTCAGAAACGATATCATTAACGCGGGTTAGATCTGCTTTGACTTCATCAAGTTTTTTTAATGATAATCTTCTTCTTAATTTATATTTATTAACGCCAGCTGCTTCTTCAAATAACCTTCTTCTTTCTTCAGTTTTGCTGCTTAAAATTACTTCAATCATTTTTAATTCGATAACTGAATAAGCATTAGTTCCAATTCCTGTATCCATGAAAAGATTAGTTATGTCTTTAAGGCGACAAATATTTTTATTCAATAAATATTCACTTTCACCTGATCTAAAAATTCTTCGTGTGATTGTAACTTCAGAATATTCTGTCGGTAAAATATTTCTATCATTCACAATTGTCATCGAAACTTCAGCCATTCCCATTGGTTTTTTTTGGCGAGTACCATTGAAAATAACATTTTCCATTTTGTCCATTCTTAATGTAGTTGTTTTTTGCTCACCTAAAACCCAACGTATAGCATCCACTATGTTTGTTTTACCACAACCATTTGGACCAACAATTCCTGTTATTCCACGATTGAAATTAATGGTAGTTTTATTTGCAAAGGATTTAAATCCAAGTATTTCTAATTTAGATAAAAACAAATATTCCTCTTAAATCAATGAATTATATTGTTTAACTGCATTTTCTAAATAATAAATTATTAAATGGGTTACTTGATATTTTAACAATAGAGCTCCAATAAAAATTAATATTGCTGTGAATGAATAGAAATAAACATAAAATGGTGAAACGTCGAAGATGATATAAATTCCTTTTAGCAATCTAAAAAATAACCAGACGAATATTAAAATTATTAATACTAATACAGTTGTGTTAGCTATGTTCATTAACAAAATTTTATGTAGTATTAGCTCTAAAGGCAATAACAATGTAACAGGGAAAAATGCCCAAACAAGAATGAAAAATATATTTGTTGTTGAAACTCTTGTCTTAACAAAAAAAGAAGCAATTTTAATTAATAGTGTGAATAATAAAAATTTAATAGTAATAATTAGGAAGAAAATTATGAATGCTAATCTTGGGTTCCAAGCTAAATAACTTACCGAACTTGAAATTTTTCTACTTGCGAATGAGGAAATTAAAAACTCAAGCAATAAATTATTCCTGAAATAAAAAAGAATTATAGTAACTAGTAGAGAAAAAGTTGCTGATATTAATAATAATAATAGAGAAGTATGGAATAAAGAAGTTATTCTATGATCTCGAATATCCTGGAAGAAATTATATGATTTTAATAAAGCACGAGTTGCGTCTTCTCTGAATTTTCTTTTTGAGTTAACAAGAATTGCCATAAACAATGCAAGAACTAATGCAATTAAAATAAATTCAATTGGGTTATCTTCTTTTTTAATTCCAATTGGAATAGCAACTTTACTACCGTCGTTTAATTTTGAATGTAATACTTTGTAAACAATATTATTTGTGTTCTTATATTTTGAAAGAACACTTATTTTAACAGTATTATCATCAGTATAACTTGCATAAAAAGATTTATAAATGGTTTTATAGCTTAAAAATGTGTTAATAAAAAATCCATTAATGTTGTAATCTTCAAATAAATTAATTGCATCATCAAAATATTTAGCTTGTGCTTCAAATGAATTATTTACTAAATATCCATTCGATGAACCTTTGTAATTTGGGTATGTTAACTCAGTTATTATTAAAGATTTTTTAATATCAGGATTTAAATTATTAAATGAATTTTTGATTGATTCTAAATCTGGAGCAAATAATTCAATTCCATAAAAATCTAATCCATTAATTAAACTACTTTGTAAACCTGAAAAAGAAGCATAACTAATCACATTACTCTTTTTTAAATCTTTTGCAATAAATGAAATAAAATTTTCAGTAGAAGTAGAATTTGGTAAAAATCCACTTCCAATTCCAAATAAGAAAGTATTCGAAAAATTTGAATAGCTCGAAAAAAATTCTTTTTCAAATGATGCAATTTTTAATTTGTAATTGTTATCTTCAAAGAATTTTTCAGGGATGGAATTTAATGGAACTTCTATTAATGCAAGTAATCCAATTTCATTACAAATTTGTAAAGCAAATGGATGTGGAAAGCTCTTAGAAAATCTTACTGCGTTAAAACCTGTTTGTTTTATTAATTGCAAATCTTTTTTAATTCTTGAATATATATTTTCATCGGAATTTATAGTTTCGTTAAGTAAGTATGTTGTTCCTTTAATATTAAAAGGATTTCCATTTAACAACAATGTATTATCATTCCCTTGCAAGTTGTAAAAAGATATTGTTTTTATTCGTTTATCTAAAACAATACCATCTTTAACTATGCTAATTGTGCAGTTGTAAAAATTTGGTGTTTCTGGTGACCATGGAATAATATTAGAAAGATTAACTTCAAATTTAGAATCAATAATTTCTTTGGTGCCAAGTGATTGTGTAAAATTTATTTGCGAAAGTTGTTGAGTTGCTGAAAATATATTTACATTAATTAATACATCATTTGTTTGACCAAATTTTGGTTTTGGTAAATAATTTTCAATTTTAATATTAAAATTAATTTTACCATTTGTAGCGCTTGAATTAAGAATATTAATAATATCAATTTGTGAAATAAAAATTTTTGGAAGGAATTTTAAATAAACATCACGAATTATACCTTGTTGGATTTCAGGGAATAAAAATCTTTGCTTTACAGGAATTGTGTTTTCAGAATCAATCTTGTATTTAACTTTCACTACAATTTTATTCGATTTGTCTGATTTTAAAAAGTCTTTTGGTAAAATTACTTCAAATGGTAAAATTCCATTATTGTGGTTATAAATGTTGTTCCCATTCAAATATATTTCAGCATAGTTATTAATCCCTAAAAAACCAATTTTAATGATATGATTATCAATTTGATATTGTGTTAAGTCAATTCTTTTTTCAAATATTAATTGTTCATCACCAGAAAAAATTGCTGGTAACTTTATTGCTGAAACATTATTAGAATTTTCTTGATAAACTTTCCAATTATCATTAATTAAAAAAACATTTCTTGTATCTGAGTTTCCAAAAAGATAATTATTTGAAATTTTTTCATTTGAAATTAAAGAAGTAACTTTAATTTGCGAGTAAGTTGTAGCTATAAGTAAAAGAAAAAGAGAAATTATCTTGAAAAGTTTATCCATTTTTACCAAAAAATTTTGAAAAAATCACGTAAATATACAAAATTGAGGGTGGGGGTATCAATAAAATATTAAAATAAAAGGCTCACTTATGAGCCTTTTATGCTTAAAAAATGAGGTTTTGAAAATTAATTTACAGCATTAATAATTTTTAGAAATGAATCTGCCTTTAAACAAGCCCCACCAACTAAAGCCCCGTCAATGTTGGGTTGTGAAAGCAGTTCTTTTGCGTTTTCGGGTTTGACACTTCCACCATATTGAATAACGATTTTTTCAGCCAAATTATGGGAATACATTTTTTCGATTAATTTTCTAACAAAACTATGAACTTCTTCGGCTTGATCACTGGTAGCTGTTTTACCAGTTCCAATTGCCCATACTGGTTCATATGCTATAATTAAATTGTCTAATTCATTTTCGAAAATATTTTCTAAGCCATTCTTAACTTGGCGTTCACAAACATCAAATGTTATTCCTTTTTCTCTTTCCTCTAATGTTTCACCAATACAAAAAATGGGTTTTAATCCATGTTTAATTGCCGCTTTAATTTTTTTGTTTATTAAAGAATCGCTTTCATTAAATATAGTTCTTCTTTCAGAATGCCCTAAAATTACATATTCACAACCAACGCTTTTTAACATTAATGGTGAAATTTCACCAGTGAAAGCGCCACTTTCTTCATAATACATATTTTGAGCACCAAATTTTATAGAACTATCCTTCAATAAAGTTTGAGTTGTTTCCAAAGAAACAAAAGGTGGACAAACAATAACTGTTGCATTAGTTTTTTCTGAAATACCTTTTTTTAGTTCTGTAATTAAACTGATAGTTGCGGAAATATCATTATTCATTTTCCAGTTACCAGCAATAATTTTTTTACGCATCTTTATCCTCAATTTATGTTAATTAAATTAAACTGCTTCAACTCTTCTGATGCCGGGTACTTCACGAATTAATGCTCTTTCAACGCCAGCTCTTAATGTCATTTGAGACATTGGACAATCAGAACATGCACCTGTTAAGCGAACTTCGACTATTCCTTCCGGTGTTACTTTTACAAGTTCAACATCACCACCATCAGCCTTTAAATATGGTCTAATTGTTTCAAGTGCTAGTAAAACTCTTTCATTTAAAGTGTTATCCATTTTTAGTCTCCGATTGAAATTTCGATTTTGGGAGATGATATATTATAATTATTCTTACTTATTTCTGCTGCAAGGTTTCTGCTGATTTCCATATACTTGTTTGCTTGTTCACTATCTGGTTGACTAAAAACAATTGGTTTACCAGAATCGCCACCTTCTCTAACTTTTTGATTTATTGGTAACTGCCCAAGTAATTTTAAAGAAAATTCTTTTGCAAGTTTTTTACCACCATCAGTTCCAAAAATATCGTAACGTTTGCCAGTATCTGGAGCAACAAAATAGCTCATGTTTTCAACTATACCAAGCACAGGAACGTTAACTCTTTTAAACATAGCAACAGCTTTTTTAACATCAACAATTGAAACTTCTTGTGGAGTTGTAACAACAACAGCACCAGTTAATGGAATTGTTTGAACTAGTGTTAATTGAATATCACCAGTTCCAGGAGGAAGATCAAAAATTAAGTAATCAAGTTCATCCCAGTGAACATCACTCATAAATTGTTTTATAGCGCCACTTGCCATTGGTCCTCGC
>CAZVBT010000355.1:0-36397 GCA_964625385.1 uncultured Melioribacter sp.
ATTAACAAGCAATTCATATCGTTATGTGATTGCAGTTGCTACAAATGATAGAAGTGCTATCGTTATAAATATTGATGCAAATAAATTAGTTGAAATAAGAAATGAATCTGGATTTGGACCATTATTAAAAAAGTTTACTCAGAATAAAAATATTATTTATGTTGTTTTTCAAAATGAAAATGGAATTATAGCTGCTTCAGGAAATTTTAATGAAATTGATGATTTTAATTCTTCACCTTTTTTACAAAAATCATTCAAAGATGAAAATTTTTATTCACGAATATTTGAAGCAGATTCTCTCTCTGTTTTTGAATCTATTCACCCTTTAATAATTAACAACAATAAACTTGGAATTATAAGACTAGGTTTATCAACAGAACCAATAATTAAAATAAAAAATAATATTATTAGCAGAACTCTTATTCAAAGCATTTTTTTAATGCTTTTTGGTGTTATTACTTTCAGCTATTTATTCATAAAACAAAATTATGATTCACTTTCAAAGAAATTTAAATCCGTTGAAACATACTTCAAAAACATATTTGATAATGTTAGTGATTCAATTATTTTATTTTCAAACAAAATATATATTGAAGCTGTTAATAATTCTGCTCTTGAATTATTCAATTCTAAAAATAAGGATGAACTAAAATTTAACTTTGGTAATTTATTTGATGAGTTAATAAAAAGTGAGTTTTCATTGCTCGAGAAGGAAATTATAATTAAAAATGAATATAAATTTCTGTTAATTTCTAAAACAATATTTTATGACGAACAAACTAACAATAAAATTATATTTGTAATTAAGGATATAACAAACCAAAAATTAATCGAAAAACAAATTATCAGAAATCAACAACTATCTGCACTGAGCGATTTATCTTCTTCGGTAGCCCATGAAATAAGAAATCCACTTAATGCTATTGCTAC
The DNA here is from genome assembly GCA_964625385.1 of uncultured Melioribacter sp. Taxonomy (GTDB): domain Bacteria; phylum Bacteroidota; class Ignavibacteria; order Ignavibacteriales; family Melioribacteraceae; genus Stygiobacter. The sequence continues at coordinate 931 of CAZVBT010000355.1, forward strand.
AATTACTCAACAATTAGGTAAAGATTTTACTGTGAATGAAAACGTAAGCGAATTTAAAGAGCTGACAAAAATTGTTTATAAAGAAGTAAAAAGAATAAATTCTATAATTGAAAACTTCTTAAAGTTTGCACGACCTTTACCAATTAAAACTGAAAAATTTTCATTAAATGAATTTTGTAATCAACTTAGGTTACAGTATCAAAATATTATAAATGAAAAAAATATATTATTCGATATTCAAATTAAAAAAGATATTCTAGTTAAATGGGATAAGTTCCAAGTTCAACAGGTTTTTATAAACTTAATTGAAAATTCAATTGATGCCGTTAATAACAACGGAACAATATCAATTACTTCAAATGAAATTAACGATAAAGTTGAAATAAAATTTTCTGACACAGGGAAAGGAATACCAGAAGAGATAATAAATAAAATTTTTAACCTTTATTTTACAACAAAAAATAATGGTAATGGTATTGGTTTAAGTATAGTCCAAAAAATTATTAATGAACACAATGGTTTAATTAACGTAACCAGCAAAATAAACAGTGGAACAACATTTACAATAATATTGCCAAAAGAAGTTGAGGTTTAAAATGTCCGAGCTGACCATTCTTATTATTGATGATGAAGAATCGCAATTACAATCACTTAAAACTTTTTTATCAAAAAGAGGATTTAAAATAATAACATCAAATAATGGTGAAGATGCTTTACAAAAAGTTAAAAATAATAGTATTGATATAACTTTCACTGATTACAAAATGCCTGGTTGGGACGGTTTAACCACATTAAAAAAAATTAAGGAAGTAAATCCTGAAATTGATGTTATAGTTATGACTGCGTTTGGGACAATTGAAAATGCCGTTGAATTAATGAAAGCAGGTGCTTACGATTTTTTAACAAAGCCAATTGACCTTGATCAACTTGAATCAATTATAATCAGATTAAAGGAGCGGCGTAATTTAATCACTGAAAACAAATTGTTAAAAAATGCTCTTACGGAAAAATTCAAGTTTGATTCTATTGTTACTAAAAGCTTATCAATGCAAGATGTTTTAAGCACAGCTGCAAGAGTTGCTCAAGCTAAAACAACAGTTCTTATTCGTGGTGAAAGTGGAACCGGAAAAGAATTAATTGCAAAAGCAATTCATTACACAAGTAATAGAAAAGATAAACCTTTCATCACAGTTAATGTTGCATCACTTTCAGAGAATTTAATTGAGAGCGAGTTATTTGGTCATGAAAAAGGTTCATACACCGGAGCTATAAATTCAAGAATAGGAAAATTTGAAGAAGCTAATGGTGGAACTATTTTTATTGATGAGGTTGGTGATATTCCTCTTTCAGTTCAGGTTAAACTTTTAAGAACAATTCAATTTGGTGAGTTTCAACGTATTGGAAGTAATTCAATTTTATTTTCTGATGTAAGAATTATTGCTGCAACTCATCGGAATTTAGAAGAGATGATTAAAAATAAAGAATTCCGTGAAGATCTTTTTTACAGATTAAATGTTGTAACTATTGTTCTACCGCCTTTGAGAAAAAGAAAAGATGATATTCCTCTTTTGCTAAATTATTTTTTAGAAAAATACAATAATGAAAATGGTAAAAACATAAAAGGTTTTTCCAAAGAAGCTGTTGATCAATTAATTAAATATGATTATCCTGGCAATATTAGAGAACTTGAAAATATAGTTGAACGTTCGGTTGTACTTTCGAGAGATGAATACATTTCAAAAAATGATTTACCCTTTAATCTCAGTCAAAATAATTCAAACAAAGTTTTCGATCCTTATAATTTAGATGATAATTATGAGACTAAAATGAAAGAGTTTGAAAAAACAATGATCAATGAAGCAGTATCCAGAACAAATGGGAACAAAAGTGCTGCTGCAAGAATTTTAGGAATTTCAGAAAGACATTTACGAAGCCGCCTTGAAAGATTAGATTAGTTTATTTTTTTCTAACAATTGTCTTATTATTGCGTCTAAATTAGAAAAAAATTAACGTGAATAATTCAAATCCCATTAAAAGAATTTTCGATCTCTACACTAGTGATTTAAAGTACGATGAAATTGAAAGATTAATAAAAAAAGAAGCTGGTGAAGTTTATGAATTTTTTGCCCAAGATATTCCTAAAAATGAAATCCATAGGAATAGATTAATTCGCGGAGCTATTTTTTTAAGATCTCTTTTTAATGCGTTTATATTGAAATTAAATCCTGCAAGAAGAATTTTTTACTTAGCTTCACTTTTATTTTTTATAATTGGATACATTGAACCCTCCGAAACATATATAATTCTATCATTTCTTATTTTGAATTTACTTTTAGCTTTTGAATTGGCCGATAAATTAAGTGCAAAAGGAGAACTTGATGTTGCCCGCAAAATTCAAAGCGATTTAATTCCTAAACACACAAATAAAATTTTTAATTTTGATATTTCGTCATATTATGAACCAGCTCGAGAAGTCGGTGGCGATTATTTTGATTTAATAAATAAAAATGATAGAACATACATAGCTATTGGCGATATTAGTGGGAAAGGAATGGCAGCAGCAATTTATATGGTTCGTCTTCAATCAATATTACATTTACTTTTGGATTATTTTATTGAGATAAAAGAAATCATCATTAATCTTAAAAAGTATTTCTCTAAAAACTTAAGAAAGGATTTATTTCTAACCATATCACTTTTATCAATAGAAAAGAGTGGTATAATAAAATTAGTGAGGGCTGGTCATCCACCTGCATTATGGTATCATAATGACGAAAAAAAAGTTACAGTTATTAATTCTAAAGGTATGGGAATTGGTTTTAACGATAAAGGTATATTTGAAAATACACTTGAAGTTTATGAATTCTATCCTAAACCAAATGATATTTTATTTATTTATAGTGATGGTTTATCTGAATCTATGAATATTTACAAAAATCAATTTGGGGAAGAAACAATCAAACAAATTATTTTACAGGCATGCTACAAACCATCTGAAGAAATTAAAAATTTATTATTGAATCGATTAAAATTATTTAGAGGATCAGCTCATCAAAATGATGATATAACTTTTGTTATACTTAAAGCTTGTGATTAATTATTCTTTTCAATTTCATAAACTTTAAATTGCTCGTCATCAGGTCTGATTTCATCATACATTCTTTTTAATGAATTATAAGCTGATTGATTGCCTCTTTGAGAAGCAACTCTATAATATTTGACAGCTAAAACTTTGTTTTCTTTTGTCCCAATTCCCTTTTCATAACAATAAGCTAAAACAGATTGAGCTAAAACAGAACCCTCTTCAGATAATATTTTAATTTTATTAAATAGTTCATTTTTCTCTTGTTCATTAACGGATTCATTTAGTTGAGCTAAAATTAATCTTACTTCAGCTTCTTTACTTCCTAAACTTTTAGCAGCTTGCCAATATTCTATTGCTTTGCTTAAGTTTTTTTCAACAAGAGTTCCATTAAAATAAATTAACCCAAGTTCAATAATTGCAGGAATATGTTTTTTTTCAACTGCTTTTTTTAAAAAGTCTAATGATTGATTATTTGTTAAACTATTACTGAATCCTAAAGCTGTTATTACTGCCCACGAATACATAGCATCCGGATCATTTTTAATTACTTTTTCTTTTATTTGATTTATAAATTTTTCATCCAAAACTAATTTAAAAAGTATTTCTCCAGCTTTATAAGAACCTAATCTATAAGCTTGCAATAAATTAACAGCTGAAAGTACATAATCTTTTTTATAGAAAAATCCTTTTTCATATAACCTACCTAAAATATATAAAGCTTCAGGACTACCATTTTTTGCTGCTAATTTTAAAATAGAAATAGCAGATGTATCAACTTTATCATCTTGAATATTTTCGATGCCGAATAAATTTTTTAGTTCATAATATTTTTTTTTGAAAATATTTTTCACAAAAGTTTCACTTGTATCTTTTTCATTCTTTTCAAAATCAATAAAATCATAATCCCAATCTTGCTTTAAGATTTGTTCTTGTTCATCAATCCTTTTTTTATTGACAATTACATTTGTATCCGTAGGTGGAATAAAGCCCAATTTTAACAATTGTGAAAGAGCTTCTTCCGCTGGTTTATATTTTGACTTTGCAGCAATTTTAAAAAGTTTATAAGCAAAATTATAATCACGTGTAACAACTAAGTTATCTGTGTATAAAAGTCCAAGAGCAAATTGCGCTTCAGGTAAATGTGAGTCACTTGCATATTTAAAGTTTTGAAAAGCTTCAAATGGATTCCATGGAACTCCAATTCCATTATAAAGCATTATTCCGTAGTTAAATCTTGCAATTGGTAAATTTTGATCCACTGCTTTTTTTATCCAGTAAATCGCTTTAGCTGTATCTTTTGGAAAACCATTTCCTAAAAGATATCGTAAAGCAAGTTCATGCTGAGCGTATGGATCTCCTTTATTTGCATCAGAGGTTAAGATATAACCTGCAATTAAAGAATAGGATGGATATTTAGCTTTAATAATTTGTTTGCGTTGAGAAAAATCATTTCTGAAAACTTCACTTTTTAATGTATCTTGAGCATTGATTGTTGTTATTAAACAGAGAAATAATATTGTATGATGTAAGAAATTAATTTTCATTAATAAAGAATTTTTCTGAGGTTAAAATAATTTTTCCCATTAATTGAATAGTAACTTAAATCGTCCATTAGTTGTTTTATTAAATACAAACCCATACCACTTTCGGGCAGATTTTCAATATCGTTAGGATCAAAGTCTAAATCTTTAATTATAAAATTATCTCTCGGCTTTCCTTCATCAATTAATATTATTTCTAAAACGTTTGAATCTTTGGAAACTATAACTTCAATAGGATGATTTTGTTCCCCTTTGTATGCATGTTTTATAATATTATTCAAAGCTTCGGTAAGACAAATATCTATTCCGCTTAGAATATGAGATTCAACTTTTTCCTTTGCTAAGAATTCTTTTACTGAAAAAATTAAACGTTCAACATTTTCATATTCGCTTGTAATTATAAATTTTTCAGTTGCCACAAATTACTTTCAAATTTTTAATTTAAAATAAAAAAGTGGAATGGCAATGCCAAAATTTATTAAAAAATAAATGGTTTAAGATGTTAAAAGTTCTTAGCTGGTTTTAAAACAATTGTCGGTCATTAATAATGACCGACAACCTTAAAAGATTAAATTATTACTTTTTATCACTATTTGTCTTACAAGTTGAGATTCCGAAAGGTAAATATAGAGGACACCAGTTAATCGTTGCTGTAAAAATTAGTACAAGTCCAATTAAGCCCCACCAACTTTGAGCTATAATGCCCCAAATAACTATTACAATACCGAGTATAAATCGAACTATTCTATCTGCGCCACCGACATTTTTTTTCATAAATCCTCCTTTATATTGTTATTAATTAGATACAATTATTTAATTGAAGATTCTCTAATGGTTAAATTAGTAAACAAAAACTTATTTTTGAAGTAATATTTTATCAATTATTCAAAAATATATAATGTATTTTCAAAAAGTTCATTCTAGATTAAAATCCACTTTTTTTACTTTCATAATTTTAATGTTAATCTACTCGTTTTTAAGAATTATATTTTTTTTAATTAACCATGATTTTTATTCAGAAGCATTAACACAAGACATACTTAAGGCACTTTTGATTGGATTACGATTTGACATTTCTGCAATTTTATTACTAAATATTCCTGTTATTATATTATACACACTACCAGTTAATCTGGACAAAATTAAATATAGCCACTCGGTAATATTTATTCTTTTTTGTTTTTTAAATTCAATAGGAATTGCATTAAACATTGCTGACTTTGGATATTTTGCAACTATTCAACGAAGATTAACTTTCGAACCTTTCACTGCTGTTGAAGATACTATAAGGATGATTCCTGCATTATTTAAACATTACTCCCATTTAATAATTGCATTAATAATTTCAATAATTATTTTTATATTTTTATTTAAAAAGTTATTTATAAAAATTGGTTACAGAGATCTGAAGTTTTCATTTAAAAAATCATTTTTGATTTTTTTGTTATTAATAATTTTAACAGTAATAGGAATTCGTGGCGGATTACAATTAAAACCCCTTCGTCAAACAAATGCATTTTTTAATGACAATCGTCCTCTTGGTTATCTAGCTTTAAATACAACTTATACTGTTTTAAGAAGTTATTTTCAATACACTTTACCTGAATATAAGTTTTATAACAAAAAAGAATTGATTGCAAATATTTATAAACTTGTTTACTCGCAAAATGAAAAAATGGTTGACTCAAATTTTGTTTTTATGAGAGTAAAATTTTCCAAACAAAAACTAACCAAGAAGAACATCGTTATTTTTATTATGGAGAGTTGGAGTGCACAATTTATTGGTTCAATCTCAAATAAAAAAACTTACACGCCATTTTTTGACAGCTTAGCTAATAATGGAATCTTATTTACAAACTTTTTGGCAAATGGTCAAAGGTCTATTGAAGCAGTTCCGGCAATATTAGCATCTATCCCAGCATTGTTTCCAAGTTCATATATTGGTTCACGAGTCGAGACAAATAAAATACGTGGACTTGGTTCAATACTAAAAGAATATGGTTATACTACTTCGTTTCATCATGGTGCACTACATGGTTCAATGGGATTCGATGCGTTTGTTCCTAGTGCAGGTTTTGATTTTTATTACTGTAAAGAAAACTATGAAAATTATAACGACTCATTATATGATGGAACTTGGGGTATTTATGATGAACCTTTTTTTATTGATGCAGCAAAAAAAATAAATAGACTTAAAAAACCATTTTGTTCTGTTATATTTTCTTTGTCATCTCATGAACCTTTTATAATTCCAAAATACAGGGAAAAATTGTTCAATCTTTTTAAGGATGAAAATGATTATCAAAAAGCTTTAAGATATTCTGACTTTGCTTTAAAAAAATTTTTTGAATATGCTAAATGTCAATCTTGGTTTGTAAATACAATTTTTATTATAACAGCAGATCATACTTTATACACAGCAAGAAATGATATTTTTTCTTCTTTTAATGTGCCTCTTTTAATTTATTATCCTAATAAGACTTTGAATAAAAAAATAACTAAAGTTGCTTCTCATGTTGACATTTTGCCAACAATTTTAGATTTGCTTTCAATAAATACTATTCATTCATCAATGGGAAGTTCACTTTTAGATGATTCAAAAAATGGATTTGCTGTTACTGCATTTTATCCAACTTTTTTAATTTTTACTAATAATGATTTATTCGTTGATGATTTCGATAAGAAAATACAATATTTCAAAAATTTTAGAAAAGCAAACCCTGATAAAAATACTTTTACACAAAATTTATCACGTTCAAATGAACTAGAAGTTATGTTAAAATCTTATTTACAAGCTGTATCACAATCGGTAAACCACGATTTAATTTATAGAGAATTACCTAAGTAAAATTATCTTTTTGGTTTGCGAGTTAGTACCAACAATAAATTTTAAGAAATATACACCTGAGGATAAACCATACTTATTAGCATCTAAGTAAAAAAAATATTCACCTTGATATTTAAATTCTTCAAATAGAACTATCTTGTTCCCAATAAGATCATATAATTCCAATTTTACATGTGAATTTTGATTAATGGAATATTTTATAATTGTCTCCGCATTAAATGGATTTGGATAGTTTTGAAATAGTGAAAAACTTAATGACAAATAATTATTATCAATACTCAATGGGACTGAGAATTTTTTCTTAATCAAATTCCATAATTCAGTTCTATCACCATCATAACCTAAAGCCCAGATTCCAATTCCTTTTAACTTTTTTTGAATTGCAAAATCATATTTTAATTCTAAACTTTTTTCATCATCATACCATATTTGATTCCATTTAGTATCAAGCCATCTTATCCATGGTGTTTGAGAAAGTGTATCCCATAATTTTTCATAAATAAAATAATCCTTTACAATTTGTTTATATGTTAAGTAACCAATCCATTCTTTATTTGTAACTGATGTATCAACTTTAGTGTAAGGATCTTTTAATTTAGTTTTCCAGTAATTTCCATAATAAGGAACACCCAAAATTAATTTATCAGGTTGAGCATTAACTATATTGGCATAATCAACTTCAAATGATTTAGTTATGTTTAAGAATGGTCCAATTAAAGGTGCCGATGGTGCTGTAAAATCATTCCAGCTTCCATAGTAATCGTAACACATTACAAATAAGTAATCGCATATTTGAACAAGACTTTCAAAACTCCAATTACCAACTTTTATAGATGGTGCAGCAAATGATAATTCTAAGTTTGGTTTTATTTGATTTAAATATTTTTTCAAGTCAATCAAAAAATTTATCATATTTGTATTTTTATCTTCATCATAGAGATTTTCAAAATCTATATTAATTCCAGCAAAGTTATAATTTCTAAATCTGCTTTCAATATTTTTGAATAAATTATTTTTAGAATTATTATCAATGAAAAGTTTGTGAATCTGATTAGGTGAAAAATTTGTAACAGACAAAATTATTTTAACATTATTTTTTTCTGCATTTGCAATTACATCATTCCAAGGCCAGTTTAAAGGATCTTTTAAATTTCCTAATGAATCAGCTTCAAATGAAAAGATGGCTAAATGTGAAATTAAATTATATTGAATGAAATTTGCTGATCCTTGTGCATGTTCCCACCAAGGCAGATATCCAAAAATAGTTTTATTCAATTTTTCTGAATTTTGGGCAAATAGATTTAATGAAACAATTATAAGTAATAATATTTCTTTCATCATATATTTTTTTAAGTAAAGATAAGTTAGGTGCAGATAATAAAAAACCCCGATTGCTCGGGGTTTAGTTAATAAATTAATTATTATAATTCGTCGTAACCCTCTTCAATTCTTTTTTGTCTTTCTTGATCCATCAATCTTGATTTTGTATCCAATCTGTAAGTAATACCTATGTTTATTGTCCTTGAATCAAATAATCTTTTATTAACACTTGTAAAATTCAAAGCAGTTGTAGTTGTATTGAATTTTCTTGTATTAAAAATATCTGAAGCTCTGAGAGTTAAACTAAGTTGACCATCCAAAAAATCTTTACGAAGCATTAGATCCATCCAGTACAATTCTTTGATTTTAGTTTGAGTTGAAGCACCAAAGAAACCACCACCAAAATCACCACCCATACCACCGCCGCCGCGCATTCCGCCACCACCGGAAAAACCACCAAATCCACCCATCATTAACATAATTGATGGAGAATTATAGAATATCATTGATTGTAATGTAAATCCTTGGCCCAAAGTCATTTGAGAATTAATTATAGTTCTCCAGCTTGAACTTTCTCTTGTTCCACCAAGTGTTCCTTTATCTTCAACTTTATTCGTGTAATATGAAATTGTTCCGCTTAATCTCCACCAGTCATCTATTGGTTGCGTAACAATGAAATCAATTCCATATGAAGAACCTTTTGAAACGTTTTCATAGGTAGAATATGTTATTCCATTTGGTTGTAAATTTGAAATGGTGCTTATCAAGTTAGAGCTTGTTCTATAGTAAACATTTGTTACTAAACCAGTTTTATTAAATAAAGTTGAGTAACCAGCTTCAACTGAATTAAAAAATTGTGGTTTTAAGTTTGGATTTCCTTTTACAATGTTTAACGAATCTGATTTATCTTCATAAGGATTTAGTTGATTGTTACGTGGTCTGTCAATTCTTCGACTGTAACTAAGAGTAACTTCATCAAAATTAGAAATTGAATATCTAAAATGAGCCGTAGGATATAATTCAAAATATTTACTGGTAAACTTTGAATTCGAAGTTAAAACTTCGCCATCAATTACAGCTTGTTCTGCACGAAGACCAAACTGAAAATTAAACTTGTCAATTGCATTAGAGTAAATACCATATAGTGCATAAAGTTGTTCTTTATAATCATAGTGGTTCAAGCTATTCATCATCCAATCATTCAATGAATTATTATAGTTAAAATAATCATTAAACATTCTCAAATCACGCAATAAACTTCTCATGCCAATTTCAACTTTACCCCAACTATTTAAAGGCTGATTATAATTAACTTCAAAATTCAGCATCTTGTTAGAATTGTCTGAAGAAGTTTTTTGCAACGAAGGAGCTAAAGAATTTAATTGTAAATTAACAAAATAATTTTGTTGAATATTAGATAAGTTGGTCATGGAACTTTGAGAATACATTAAATCAGCTGTTAATTCTTGAGCTTTGTTTTCAAATGTTTTTTTGTAACTCAAAGTATAATTAGATGAACCATTAGTTCTATCTGAGTTACTGGTTCTGTTAAAATGACTATCTAAAATATTTTGAGAATTGTAATTTTTGCTTTCGTTATTATTGTAAGAATCAAAACCACCAAAACGTTGCTGTGTTGATAATGTAACAAATTCTTTTTCAGTGAAATAATAATCACCGCCAAAGCTAAATGAATTGTTTTTTATTTTGTTCGAATTTGATGAATATTGATCGAGTATGCTTGTAATTCCGTTAAATTCACTGTTTCTTATAGTTGAGCCATTACTGTTGAAGTTAAAAAATCTGCCATCATAACTTCCGAATAAATTAAAATTTTCGCCTCTTAAATTTCCATTTACTGAAGTGCTATATCTTCCTTTTGTTCCGGCATTTGCCATAATGCTGCCGTTTACACCTAAATTGGATCTTTTCTTAAGAACTACATTTATGATTCCAGCAGTTCCTTGAGGATCATATTTTGCAGAAGGATTTGTAACTAATTCAATTGATTCAATTTGGCTTGCAGGAATTTGAGCTAAAACATCAGAACCACTGAACCCTGCCATTTCCGCTGGTCTGCCATCTATTAGTACAGTAATATTACTATTTCCTCTTACAGATACACCACCATCAGCATCAACTTGAACAGCGGGCAAATTTTGAACTACATCTATCGCTGTTCCACCAGAGTTTGCAAGATTTTTATCTACATTATAAACTTTCTTATCAATGTTATAATTCATTTGTTCACGTTCAGAAGCTACAACAACTTCATTCATGTTTACATTTTTTGGATTTAGTTTAACGTTATTATATACAAAACTTGTTTGACCTTGACGAACAATTATTGAATCAAATCTTTTAGTTGCATAACCAATGTATGATATTTTCATGAAATATCTACCCATCATTAATTTATCTATAATGAATTGTCCATCAAAATTTGTTACAGTTCCATTTGCTACTGTAGAGTCTTTCCATCTATAAATAACTACATTAGCATATTCAATTGGTTGATTGGTTTGTGCATCAACAACTTTTCCTGTTACCTGACCTATCGCTTGCACTCTTGTTGATTCAGTATTTCTTTGTGGATTGTTTCTTTGATTTTGGGCTTGTACTAAAGTTAGACTTAATACCAGCAATGATAACGATATAAAACCTTTCATATTCTCCTTCATTTTTATTTACAAATTCTAAACAATTAAATTTCTATTTTGGTTTAATTATGACGAATAAATTTTTAAAAAGTTTTAAAATAAAAAACCCGCTTATAAAAGCGGATTTTTCAAGTAATGTGTGAATTATTATTTCAACAGCAACATTTTTCTTGTTTGAATTAAGCTTCCTGCTTGTAGTTTAATCAAATATACACCACTTGACAATTTTGAAGCATTAAATTTTACTTCATAAATTCCTGCCGATTTTCTTTCATTTACAAGTGTGGCAACTTCGTTACCGAGTACATCGTAAATTTTGAGTGTTACTAAATTGTCTCCTTTTGACGAGCCTGCCTGCAGGTCAGGCTGACTCAGCATGACATTCTGTTTATTGTCACTCTGATCTTGTCGAAGAGTGACAGCAGGTATTGTATATTTTATTGTGGTAGTTGGATTGAATGGATTTGGAAAATTTTGTTCCAATTTAAATACTGTAGGCAATTCTGTATTTTTCTCTATACCGACTAAGATTGAATTTTCATTGGAATAATCTGAAAATCCATTTTCGTTGAAACCTTTAATTCTATAGATGTAATTTTTCTTATTTATAATCATTTCATCAACATAATTTGTAACATTAGATTGAGTAGTATAAATTTCATCAAAGTTAATATTTGATATTTCTTTTCTTTCAATTATATATCCATGTTCACTTTGGCTATTATCTTTCCATTCTAATTGGATCTTATTTTGATTTGTCAATTGTTTAGCAACAAGATTTGTTGGAGGTTTCATCTTTATATAAACTGAATCAATATTTGAAAATGCAGATAAGCCAACATTATTTGTAATTGCATAAACGTTGTAAAAATATTTTTTCCCATCTATAACTTTGGAATCAGTATATGTTGTATTATTAGCTTGAACTTTTGCAATTACTTCATATTCCATTTTTGGCTTTGTTGCTCTTTGTAAAACAAATTCCGTTTCATCATTTGAATTATCTTTCCATTGAATCTGAATAAATTCGTTTGATAATTGAGCTTTTAAATCAGTTGGTGCTTGAAGCGGCATTATTTCATTTTTTAACTGAGCAGGAAGTGAAATTCCACTTTGATTAAAAGCTGCAACCTGATATAAATATTTAACGCCAAATTTTGTACTTTTATCTAAATATTCTGTTGTATTTGGCTTGACTGTATCTATTGCAACAAAAGATGAACTTGTTTCTTTGTTACCTGCTTTAAGATTTAAGTTAAGATCATTTTGTTTTAATATTACAAATCCCAATTCATCATTGCTATTATCATTCCATGTTAATAGAATATAACCATCTTTATCTGGTTGGGCTTTAAGATTTGATGGTGCTTTTAATGTAGAATTGGGAATTTTAATTTGTAAAATATTTGTATAATCTGAAAAAGTTGAATTATTAAAAGCTCTTATTCTGAATTTATATGTTTTTCCATTTGATAAATTATTCACTATGTAACTTTGAATATTTTCTTTTGTTTGATCAAACTGATAAAAATCTATTCCACCTTCATCAAAACGTTCAAGCTTAAATCCATTTTCATTGTTTGAGTTATCTTTCCAATTAAGAACAACATTTGCATTAGTGTCAACATAAGCTGTAAAGTTCGATGGAGCAATTATTGTATCAATCGTTGTAAAATTCCACACATCTGAAAAATCACTTTCACCAGTTTGATTGACTGCTTTAACTCTCCAATAATATTTAGTTAAATTCAATAAACCATTAGTGGTAGTTTGAGCATCTATCAGATTATTATTTTCAAATAATATTTTTGTAAAGTTTTGATTATCCGATAATTGCACTAAATATTTTTCAGCGTTTTCAATCTTCTGCCATTTTAATTGTGTTTTTACATTTTGGTTTACAGAATTATTGACTGGCATTAATAAACCTGGTTTCATTGGTTTATTTGGTAATGTTGTAAAATTCCAAATCGCTGACCAATCACTATAACCATTTTCTTTTTTAGCTCTTACGCGCCAAAAGTATTTTTTTTCTAATTCCAATGATGATACTTTAATCGAGTTATCTTTTACAAATTGATTAACAGTTAGGTTATTAAAATCATTTTCATTTGATAATTGAAACTCATAACCATCAATATTAATAACATTATTCCAGGAGAAAGTAAATTCAAGAGAAATATTTTTTGAATTATTACCCGGAGAAATAAGAATAGGTGAATTAATAGATTTAGTTGTAATTTCTTCAGAGTTGCCGCTTCGCGAATTGTTATCCAATGCAGTAATTACATGCTTAACATTTTTTTCACTTGAAACTATAAAAATATTTTTCGCTTTTCCATTTACATCTGTTAAACTTGTATTTTCTTTAAATGAGCCTCCATTTGTGCTTGACCAATTAATAACATTTCCTTCACTTGCAACCAAATTATTAAATTCATCCACAAGTTGTGCTTCCACTTCAATACTGTTGCCAACAAAAGGATTATTATTACTGATTTTAATTAAATACTTAATTCCATTTGCTGCTACAACTTTTATTTCTTTACTTATTCCGGAAATATTCTGATTATTAATAACATTAACATTTACAAAATGATTATCGCCAGCTTTTGAACTTACTTTCAATTTATTAGTTGAAAATCCATTTTGATCTAAAATTGTACTCTGATTTTTTAACTGACCATTATTGGAAGCTGACCAATTTATTACATATTCAATATTTGAAACATGATTATCAAATTCATCAGCTAATTGACAACTGACATTTATTTCAGAACCAGCGGAAGGAAATAAATCATCTGCATTGATAATTAATTTTGAAGGTTGACCAGCTTTCGTTTTAATCAAATTACTAATACCATACAGCCCATCATTATCGCTTGCGGTTATTAAATGTTCATTATTAGATTTTTTTGAGGTTGTTAAAATTACATCAGCAATACCAAAAGCATTTGTAATACTTGATGTCTGAGAAAAATTTCCATCACCCGTGCTTAACCAATTAACTATTTTACCAGCTTGTTTAACAGGATTATTATTTACATCAACAAGTTGAGCATTAATAAATATTTGTGTATTAACAGTTGGGTTATAATCATTTGAATTAACCAAATATTTAATTGGGTTACCTGCTTTGGTTAAAATTTGATTGCTATTTCCAAAAATTTGATTTGGTGCAGTTCCAGAATTAACATTTATAACATGAATGATATCTGATTTTGTATTTGCAGTGAAATTTACTGATGCAATTCCATTAGTATTTGTTAAAGAGCTATTTGATGAAAAACTTCCACCATTTGTACTTGACCAATTTACTAAAACACCATTCGTTGTAACTGGATTGTTAAAAATATCAACCAATTGTGCATTTACAGATATTTCTGAACCAGCAACCGGATTTTCATCAGAAACTGTTACTATAAATCCAGCACCTGCACTTGCTTTTGTTGTTATTATGTTTGATTGCCCTGTTAATTGTGGTGTTGAATTATCACTAACTGACACAACATGATTTACATTCGATTGATTAACAACTGTAAAATCAACTGTTGCTAAACCATTTGCATTTGTTACACTAGTAGCCGAACTAAAACTTCCACCATTGGTGCTATTCCATGTTATAACTTTACCTGCTGTAGAAACTGGATTTCCATTAACATCAGATAATTGTGCGTTGATGGTAATAGTTGAACCAACAGTTGGATTATAATTACTCGTTGTAACAATATATTGCGTTGGTTGATTTGAAATTGTTACATTCTGAATATCCGATATTGATCTTGGCTTTAGCTGGTAATCACCTGTATATGGACTTGATGAATCAAATTGAGTGAAAATTCCAACTACATCTTTTGGCCATGCCGGTTCGGGATTTGAAGCTAAGTTTGTTCCACTGCTTACTCTTATTGTAATATCACTTGAAGTTCCATCAGTAACTGTTAAATTTTGACTTGCAGCCCATGTACCAGAAATTTTATTTACATTCTTTACTTTTATTAACATACCTTCATATTGTTCAGGATTTGCAATTAGTTCAGCAAAAGTTTTTACTGTCGGTTGAACTTCAGTATCTGGTCCATTGTCAATAATATCTGTACTTACATTATTGGGAACTAATTCTGCTAATCCATTATATTGTGTAAGTGAACCTGAAACAGTATAATTTTTACCAACAACAAATGGAGTTGAACCAGCTGTTACTTTATAGACTACAATTCCACCCGTGTTATCTTGAATATTAACTTCTAAATTTGAAGAAGAAAATAAACCATTCGGTACTGTAGCTATTCCTCTTACTTTTGAGTAAATGCCATTATATGTCAAAACTCCGCTTGCATTAACTTGATGCAAAGTTGAAATTGGTGTTATGCCTGTGAATACTTTGTAACTTTCACTTATTCTTTCGTTTGATTCATTATCAACAGCTTTTATTTTGTATTCTAATAAATCACCATTTCCATAAGCAGTTTCGGGAATTGTTGCTGTGTAAAGTGAAGCGTTTGATAATGTCATATTACTAAATTGCTGAACACCATTATTTATCGTGTAAATAACCTGTGCAGAAGAAACAGAACCATCATCTATAATATTTGCTGAAACTACTAAATTTTGATTTTCATCCGGAACTGTTAAATTTCTACTTATATTGGAGATTGTTGGAGCTGAATTGCTTCCATAGATTTTTGAAACCCATTCAGGATGATCAATAAATGGATTTTTATTCCCTTGATAGTTATAAATTCTATTGTTTCTTGCAATTTCAAATGCATCTGGTGGATCTTGTTGGTGCCATAACAATAATGTTGATAATTTTCCAATCGTTCCAACAGTTGTATTTACACCATCTTGCAATTCAAGTTGAAGTTCACCATTATCACCTTCGTATCTAACGTCCATGTAAAATAAAATTCTTGCAATATCTCCTTTGACAGCATCTCTTGGTTCAAATGAATCTGCATCCATAAAGGAGCCGATTGCCTCTGGATGTGGTGACCCACCAATATCAAAATCTTTATTTCCACGATCGCTATTAACTGATGCATCTTCAGGAGCTAAATTGTGAGCGTCAGTTGCAACCCCTGGGTTATCACTTGCATTATTGACACTAAATCCGCCACGTGATTGAGCAAATACATGTTCTCTGTTCCATGCATTTGGGTCACTACCGGCTGTTGATGAATTATATGTCTTGGCTTGTGAACGACCAGTATAAATTAAAATTACATTACTTGAATTTGCAGGATCTTCATAAGCATCCATTAAAATATCCCAAACATCTGTTGATGAACTCGAATAAGGAAATGCTGTATGCCCTTTTATCAAATTATGTAATTCAGTTTTAAATGCTTGGCCATTTAAAGTTGTGTTAACACTGCTGTAATAATCCGCAATAGGATCATTTATTGTTAGAGTAAATGTGTTATTCGTTCCTGCTATTGCAGAATTTCCACCAGTAACATTTTGAATATTGAAAATTATTGTTTCATTACCTTCGGCAATACCATCATTATTTAAATTTATTTGCAAACTTTTATTAGAAGAACTACCAGCCGGAAATGTTATAGTTTGAGTTGTGTAATTATTTATATCATCAAAGCTTCCGGTTCCACCCGTTACTACAACATCAAAAGTTGTTGGTAAAGAAGCGCTTGGATTATTAATTGAAAATATAAGATTATATGTACCTGCATTTTCATAAACACTGCCACTGGTGGTAATAAATTGCACTGTTGTTTGATTTGTTAGAGTAGTAACCTGAACTGTATTCGAGTTGCCACTTGTTCCAAGTGAATTATTTGCTCTTACTCTATAATAATAATTAGTTAAAGGGTTTAAACCTGTTATGTTTGCTGAAGTATTATTTCCAACATCTAAATTTTCGTAACCAGATACATAATTCGAAAAAGTATTATCAGTTGCAACATCTAAGAAATATTTTGTGGCACCAGCTGTTGAATTCCAATTTGCAGTAAAACTATTTTGCGTAATATTACTTGCATTTGTAGCTATTGGCGAGTTTGGAATTGAACTTATTGATGTGGCTAATGTTGTTATAATCCATGTAGTGTTATTACCGCCATTTGGTTGACCAGGTGTACCATTTGATGATGTTGATGTCAGCCAATTTGTTTCAATTGTTGCTTCTTGTTCACTATCCTCAGTAAAGTATGCTATTTGATTTGAACTCGCAAATTTAGGTGTTGTAAATATTAAATTTGATGATGCATCTAAAATTTTGGGGATATCTGTATTTGTTGAATTTGAAAATACTCCGGTTGTACTATTCCAGCCTGTTGTTCTTGTTAATGACCAAGTTCCACTATTATTTAATGAACTAATGACAAGATTTTTATCCGTTGTTCCATCATAATTTAAATCTGATGTTATTAATCCATCAACATCTCCACCATTGTAAATTACAATTAATGAACCTTTTCTAATGTTATTAAATCCTGCACCGGTAAAACTAATTGATAAACTATTATTTTCATCTATTAATTTGTAGTTTTGAATGTTGAGATTATCTTGTACAACAAGTAATTCTACCCATTCTTTTGCACCAGATGAGCCTTGCGACCATTCATTGACAATTATTCCGGCAGTTGAAACATTAGCTAAAGTTGTTACTGAAATAGTATTCGAATTTCCACTTGTTCCAGATGCATTATTTGCTCTTACTCTGTAAAAATAATTTGTACTTGGATTTAAACTACTTATTACTTCTAATGTATCTCCAATAATTTCTTTGTTTTCATATCCTGTTACATAAATTGAAAAATCATTTTGTGTTGATATATCTAAATAATATTTTGTTGCACCAATTGATGAACTCCATTTTGCTGTAAAGCCTGTTTGTGTAATATTTGTTGCAGGTAATGCTACTGGTGCTGATGGTTGATTTGCTAATGTTGTTACACTTACAATGTTCGAATTTCCACTTGTTCCAGAAGCATTATTTGCTCTTACTCTGTAAAAATAATTTGTACTTGGATTTAACCCACTTACCGCAGCTAATGTATCTCCAATAATTTCTTTGTTTTCATATCCTGTTACATAAATTGAAAAATCATTTTGTGTTGATACATCTAAATAATATTTTATTGCACCTGCTGTACTATTCCACTTTGCTGTAAATCCTGTTTGGGTTACATTTGTTGCAGGCAATGCTACTGGTGCTGATGGTGCGCTTGGTAATGTTACACTTATATTTAGATTATCAAAAAATGCGGTTTGAGATGCAGATGTTGAACCTTGCCAATAAGCTCCAAAATAACTCAATAAAGTTGATGTATAAGTATTATCCGTTGCTATGCCTTGAGATATGAGGGTTCCGGATAAAGGATCGTTAAATGCTGATGTACCGTCATTTCTTACAAATAATTCCCAAGTATTGGATGTTGGATTATAGGTAATTTTTATACTTAAGTAATCATTTCCAAAATCTGCTAACCCAGATGTATTTGATGAAATTAAGTTAGTTAAAGATTGTAATCCAGCTGAAAATTTTACTAATCTGATTGGATCAGTTGAACCCGATTGACCAAGTACAACAGCATAGCCAGTTCCATTTTTTTGAGGAGACTGAGATGTAGAACCAAGAATAAAAGCAACTCCATAACTACCATCGGTAAAACCTGCAGGATCTGTTCTGATTTGCCGCATGTTAAATGTCCATGTTACAGGACCCGTATTTGATGATAAGATTGGACTAAAGGGAGATGAAATTGAAGTAATAAGTTCATTAACAAATGTCCATCCTGCAACGTTTGTTGTTGTAGTTGCGTCATTTGATAATTCTAAAATTCCATTATTTACTCTTGCACCAAAGTCATTTCCAGAACGATTTACATCCCAATTTGATGTTCCTATTTTTCCAGATGTAAAAAAAGTAGGACCTTGGCTTGAATTAAAGTTATCAGTGAAAACATTAGTTTGGGCAAAAATATTGCTGACAACAATCACGAAAAGTAATATTAATTTTTTCATTGGATTTTATTTTTTTTAATTTTTGAATGAGATGATAATATGTAAATAAAGCGGACTATTAATAATAAAAACAATTAATAATCCGCTTAATAAATTTTATTTCATTATAATTAATTTTTTAGTTTGGGAATATTCACCAACTTGCAATTTGTAAAAGTAAACACCGCTCGATAAGTTAAAATTCTGAGTTCTGAATTCAATACTATATGTTCCCGGTTTTTGATATTCATTTACAAGTGTGGCAACTTCGTTACCGAGTACATCGTAAATTTTGAGTGTTACTAAATTGTCCCCATTTGACGAGCCTGCCTGCAGGTCAGGCTGGCTCAGAATGACAGCAGGTATTGTATATTTTATTGTGGTAGTTGGATTGAATGGATTTGGATAATTTTGTTCAAGTATAAAATTTTGTGGTGTATCAACATTAACTTCAACAATGTTGCTATATTCGAATGTGCCATCAAAATCAATTTGCTTTAATTTATATTGAACTTTTCCACTTGGTGGATTAACATCAACAAATGTATAATCTTTTGGTGAATTGCTGTTTCCGTGACCCTGAACAAAACCGACTTTTTCCCAACCTTTTTCGGACAAAGCAAGCTTTGTCCCTACAATATTTCGTTCGATTTCAAAGCCGTAGTTATTTGTTTCTGTTGCGGTTGACCAGTTTAGTTTTACGCCGCCTTTTACCTGCATTGCATTGAAACTTGTCAACTCGACGGGAAGAGGTGCTTGTGACCATGAATCAGAAACACGAATACCATCAACAATGATATTTTGGCTAGAAGAATATTGTCTCAAAGCAATTGCAATTATATCAACTTGTCCAGTTCCTGTATTTGTAATTTCTGGACTGCCTGCAACAATTTCAGAAGATGGTACACCTTGTTCCTCTGTTTTAACCCATAAAGAACATGCACCAACTGTTGACACATCATATTTTACAATACATAAATAAGTAGTTCCAGTTGAATAAACTGTTGTGCCAAATGCTCCTGTATTTGTATTACTTAATCCAAAATTAAAACCACCAGTTGCAGATTTGATAAAAACTCTGGCTGCAAATGTTGTCACATTTTTATTCAAATGAATAAAATAACCATCAGCTACTGCATCAACGCGAACTAAAAATGAATAATAAATTGTTCCACTGTTTACTGTAGCACTTAAAGATTTATTATCATCTTCACCAGTATTATTAACAAGAGCAGCGTTTCCTATTCCAGAACTTGAATAACCTGAAAAAGTTAATCCTCCACTGTTAACAGTAATCGGATTTGTACCACTACCTGAATGTGCAGTCCAGCCATTGTCAGTAAGATTTGTCCCAGCTGTATAATTAAAATTCTCTTCAAGCAGAAGTGTCTGCGAAAAAGAAATTGATGTTAACACAAATAAAAAAAGTATAATTTTTTTCATAACTCCTCCTTAAATTTTATTTTATCCCTTTCATTTTTGTTTATGGAATTATTTAAGATGAATAACTGTTATGTAATTTATTAAATATTTTTTTCAATCAAAATTAAATTTTTGTTAATTATATGAAGATTAAAAGCTCTATTTTATTATTTATAATTATTGTTCTAGTCAATAATTGTAATGCTAAAAATGATTACGAGGTAAAAATGATAGATTCAACAAAATTGTCAATTGCAACTTTTGGTTCAGGTTGCTTTTGGTGTTCCGAAGCTGTTTTTGAACGAGTCAAAGGTGTTTACAAAGTAGTTAGTGGTTACAGCGGCGGAAATGTCCCTAATCCAACTTACGATTCTGTTTGCACCGGTTTAACTAATCATGCTGAGTGCGTCCAAGTTTATTTTAACGAAAAAGAAGTTTCTTATACCAAATTGTTAGAAATATTTTTCAAAACTCATGACCCGACAACATTAAACAAACAAGGTGCGGATGTTGGAACTCAGTATCGTTCTGTAATTTTTTATCATGATGAGAAACAAAGACAAATTGCAGAAAAAATAAAGAAAAAACTAAATGATGAAAAAATCTGGGATAACCCTATTGTAACTGAAATTGTACCTTTCAAAAAATTTTATGAAGCTGAAGACTATCATCAGAATTATTATGAGAAAAATCCTTATCAGGGATATTGTGCTTTTGTTATTACTCCTAAGATTGAAAAGTTTGAAAAAG
Organism: uncultured Melioribacter sp.; assembly: GCA_964625385.1. GTDB lineage: Bacteria > Bacteroidota > Ignavibacteria > Ignavibacteriales > Melioribacteraceae > Stygiobacter. The sequence goes on from CAZVBT010000355.1 coordinate 22,525, forward strand.
TGTTTAAAGATTTATTGAAGTAATAAAACATTGAAAGTCAAGTTTGTATTTATCAATTACTCATTATGTTCCGAACTCTTTCAATAGATAGCTATTTTTCTCGCAAAGACGCAAAGGTTTACTATACACTGATTATAAAATTTTCAATCTGTATAGCGACAGGCAAGATCTATTTTCTAACATGTAAATTTGCAATTCGCAATTATCAATTCGCAATTATCAATTATACATTTTACACTATACATTCTACATTAAGATACTCGTGTACAGCGCTTGCACATTTTCTTCCTTCTGCTATTGCCCAGACAACTAAAGATTGACCGCGCCGCATATCGCCGCATGCAAATACATTTGGAAGAGATGTTTGAAATGGATTTTCATCTTCAGAAAAATTTGCTTTCACATTACCACGTGAATCCAGCTCCAAACCAAGTTCAATAAGCTGTTGAATTAAACCATTTGGTTCGGGTTGTAAAAATCCTGCAGCAATTAAAACTAAATCTGCTTTTAATTGAAATTCAGTTCCTTCGATGTTTGTGATTTTTCCATTTTCAAATTTTGTTTTAATACAATTGAGTGTTGATACTTCGTTATTTTCATTTCCTTCAAATGATAAAGTATTAACGCTCCAAAATCTTTCACAACCTTCTTCGTGTGAAGTTGAAGTTCTTAAAATGTTGGGCCAGTAAGGCCATGGTGATGAATCACTTCTTTTTTGCGGAGGCATCGGAAGCAATTCAATTTGTGTAACAGATAAAGCTCCCTGACGGTTCGCAGTTCCAACACAATCAGCACCTGTATCGCCGCCGCCAATTACAACAACATTTTTCCCTTTTGCCGATATTTTATTTTCACTTTGTAACCCAGCAACAACTTTATTTTGATCGATTAAAAATTCAAGTGCAAAATGAATTCCTTTTAAATTTCTGCCGGGTACGTTTATATCACGCGGTTTTTCACATCCGCCGGCAAGAACAATTACATCATATTCATTTATTAATTCTTTTACATGAAGATCTTTACCAACATTTATATTTGTTTTGAAAGTTACACCTTCAATTTGCATTTGTATTATTCTACGATCTATCACATTTTTTTCTAATTTAAAATCAGGAATGCCATAACGAAGCAATCCTCCGACTTTATCATTTTTTTCATAAACAGTAATGTGATGACCAGCGCGGCAAAGTTGCTGAGCAACAGCTAATCCAGCGGGTCCGCTTCCTACAATTGCAATTTTTTTATTCGTTGTAACTATTGGCATTCGCGGTTTAACCCAATCTTCTTCAAAAGCTTTATCAATTATTGTTCTTTCGATTGCTTTTATGGAAACCGGATTTGCATTTATTCCTAATGTGCAAGCTGTTTCGCAAGGTGCCGGGCAAAGTCTTCCGGTAAATTCTGGAAAGTTATTTGTTGAATGTAGATTTCCCAATGCTTCTTTCATGTGTCCTTTATAAACCAAATCATTCCATTCAGGAATATAATTTCCAAGCGGGCATCCAGTTTCACCGTGGCAAAATGGAATTCCACAATCCATACATCTTGCTGTTTGTGTTTTAACTTCATCTGTTGAAAAACGAAATTCAAATTCTTTGAAATTATTTTTTCTTTCTTCAACAGATTTTTTATGCAAAGTTTTTCTTTCAAATTCCAAAAATCCAGTTGGTTTACCCATTGATAATTTCTCCTTCCTTCAGTTCAATTTTTTCCTGAGCTGCAATTTTTGCCAATGCTTTTTTAAATTCTTTTGGAATTACTTTCCAGAAATTATCTTTCTCTTCATTCCAATTATCCATAATAAATTTTGCCCGCTGAGAATTAGTAAAATCATAATGCTTTTTAATCAAACCAAAAAGTTCATACATATCTTCTTCATAAATTAAATATTCAACATCAACTAAAGAGTGGTTAATTTTTTTATCCGATTCACGCGAAGGATCCCAAATGTAAGCAATGCCGCCGCTCATGCCAGCGGCAAAGTTTCTTCCGATTTTTCCAAGTACTACAACTCGCCCGCCGGTCATATATTCACATGCATGATCGCCAACACCTTCAACAACTGCGTTAGCACCAGAATTACGAACAGCAAATCTTTCACCGGCAACACCATTAATAAATGCTTCGCCGCTTGTTGCACCATAAAGACAAGTATTTCCAACAATAATATTTTTTGATGGGTCGAATGTAACTTCAGGTGGAATCTTGACAGATAATTTTCCACCGCTCAATCCTTTGCCAAAATAATCATTCGATTCTCCTGTCAGATGAAGTTCAATTCCTTTTGCAAGGAAAGCTCCAAAACTTTGTCCGGCAGTTCCACGTAAAAATATTTTAATAGTTCCATGCGGCAATCCTGATTCTCCATACTTTCTTGTAATCTCTCCCGAAAGCATAGTACCAACTGTTCTATTTGTGTTCTTAATTCTTTTTTGAATTACAATTTGTTCTTTATTTTCAATTGCATTTTTACATTCTTCTATCAATTCATGATCAAGCAAATTTTCCAGTTCATGATTTTGTTCACGTGCTTTATAAAATTTTGTTTCGTAAAGTGAATTAGGTTTATACAAAACTTTGCTGAAATCAATTCCACGAATTTTCCAATGGTCATATAATTTTTGTGTAATAATTTTTTCAGTTTGGCCAATCATTTCATTGAAAGTTCTGAAGCCAAGTTTCGCCATGTATTCACGGACTTCCTCAGCAACAAAGAAAAAGAAGTTGATTAAATATTCTGGTTTGCCTGTGAATTTTTTTCTTAATTCCGGATCCTGTGTGGCAACACCAACGGGACAAGTATTAAGATGACACTTTCGCATCAAAATACAACCTTGAGTAACAAGAGGAGCCGTTGCAAAACCAAATTCTTCAGCACCAAGCAAAGCAGCAATAACAACATCGCGGCCGGTTTTAATTTGTCCATCTGTTGCAAGATAAACACGATCACGCAGACCATTAATAACTAAAGTTTGATGTGCTTCTGATAAACCTAATTCCCATGGAGAGCCTGCATATTGAATTGAAGAAATTGGACTTGCACCTGTTCCGCCATCGTGTCCGCTGATTAAAATATGATCAGCATGAGCTTTTGCAACACCGGCTGCAATTGTTCCAACTCCACTTTCTGAAACAAGTTTTACACTTATTCTTGCTTTTGGATTTATATTTTTCAAATCAAAAATCAATTGCTTCAAATCTTCAATTGAATAAATATCATGATGAGGCGGTGGTGAAATTAATGTTACGCCAGGAGTTGAATGACGAACCTTTGCAATTATTGCATCAACTTTATGACCGGGCAATTGTCCACCTTCGCCGGGCTTTGCACCTTGAGCCATTTTAATTTGAAGTTCATCTGCATTGACTAAATAATTTGCCGTTACACCAAAACGAGCAGATGCAACTTGCTTAATTGCTGAACGTAAACTATCACCATTTTCAAGCTGAATAAATCTCTCAGATTCTTCGCCGCCTTCGCCTGTGTTTGATTTACCGCCAATTCGATTCATTGCAACTGCAAGATTTGTGTGTGCTTCTCTTGAAATAGAACCAAAACTCATTGCACCTGTTGCAAATCGTTTTACAATTTCTTTCGCGGGTTCAACTTCATCAATTGGAATTGGATTTGAAAAATCAAGCTCAAATAAACTTCTTAATGTTACGCGATGTTTTTCCTGATTGTTGATGTATTCAGCATATTCTTTATAAGTTTTGAAATCATTGTTGCGCGTGCTGATTTGCAGTTTAGAAATTGTTATCGGATTCCACAGATGATGTTCGCCATCTTTTCTGTAATGATAAATGCCGCCAACATCCAAAATGCTTTGATCAACCTGTGGATCAAGTGCATTTAGATGACGACGTTTAATTTCTTCTTCAAGCATTTCAAGTGAAAGTCCTTCAATCTTTGTTGGTGTTCCTTTGAAATAGTTATTAATAATTTCACTATCAAGACCGATTGCTTCAAAAATTTGTGCACCGCAATATGATTGAAGTGTGCTTATTCCCATCTTGCTGAAAATTTTGAAAAGTCCTTTTCCAACAGCTTTAACAAAATTTTTCTTTACAGTCGAATAATCAATTCCAGGAGGCAAAAATTTATTTTCAACCAGATATGCTAAAGTTTCATAAGTTAAATATGGATTAATTGCATTTGCGCCGTAACCAAGCAGCAAAGCAAAATGATGAATCTCTCTTGCTTCACCTGTTTCAACTATAATTCCTGTTTTTGTTCTTAATCCTGCATTAATTAAAGTATGATGAATTGCAGAAGTAGCTAACAAGCTTGGTATTGCAGCATTTTCGTTATCAACACCTTTATCAGAAAGAATTAAAAGTGTAATACCATTTTTTACTGCTTCAACTGCTTCGCTGCAAATTTCATCAAGGCGGTTTCTCATGCCGCGATGAACAAATGGATTAAACAAAAGCGGAATTGTCTGAGATTTAAACATTCCTTTTGCAATGTGACGAATTTTTTCAATTTGCGAGTTTGAAAGAATCGGATGTTCAAGTTCAAGTCTGTTAGCATGCTTTGGTGTTTCATCCAAAAGATTTTGTTCGGGTCCAACATAAGTTGTTAATTCCATTACAAGTTCTTCACGAATTGGATCAATCGGTGGATTCGTAACTTGTGCAAAAAGCTGTTTGAAATAACGGAACAACAATTGTGGTTTATCAGAAAGAATTGCGAGTGATGCATCAGTTCCCATCGAGCCAACAGCTTCCTCACCATTTTGAGCCATAGGTAAAATTACTTTTTCTATATCTTCTTTTGTATAACCAAAAATTCTTTGTCTTATGTGCAAAGTATTAAAGTCAGCATTATAAATTGAATCCGGCGAAGGAAGATGATGCATTTTAATCATGTTTTCATTAATCCATTTACGGTAAGGTTTGCGTGTAACAATTTCTTTTTTCACTTCATCATCATCAATAATTCTTCCTTTTTGCAAATCGAGAATAAACATTCTTCCGGGTTGGAGTTTTCCTTTTGCAGCAACATTTTCGGCATCGACACTCCATGTTCCCGCTTCAGATGTTAGAACAACTAAATCATCTTTTGTAATAACATAACGAGCGGGACGCAAACCATTCCTGTCCAAAGTTGCACCGATAATATTTCCATCTGTAAATACCACTGCAGCAGGTCCATCCCATGGTTCCATCATTGTAGCATGATATTCATAAAATGCTTTTCGATCAGGATCCATCAAATCATTTTTTGACCATGCTTCAGGAATCATCATCATCATTGCATGCGGTAAACTTCTTCCACTCATAACTAAAAGTTCGAGCACATTATCAAAAGTAGCAGAATCACTTTGCTCTTCCATTGAAATTGGCAGCATACGTTTTAAGTCTTTTCCATAATATGGAGATTCCATTACATGCTGACGTGCAGACATCCAGTTTTTGTTGCCGCGCAAAGTATTTATTTCACCATTGTGTGCAATCATTCTAAATGGATGAGCAAGATCCCAAGTCGGGAATGTGTTTGTAGAAAAACGCATATGAAGCATCGTCATTGCACTTTTCATTTCTTTGTCAGAAATATCATTGTAAAAATCAATAAGCTGCTGTGCTTTCAACATTCCTTTATAAATCAAAACACGACTTGAAAAAGAAGCAACGTAATATTGACTTCTATCCAGTTTTAATTCATGGCGGACACGATGATCAATTATTCTTCTTATTAAATAAAGTTTTCTTTCAAATTCATCTTGAGATACAATATTTTTATTTGCGCCAATAAAACATTGACGAATAAAAGGCAAAGTTGCACGAGCACCTTTTCCCGGTGCGTTTGGATTAACAGGAACATTTCTCCAGCCCAAAAATTTTTGGTTTTCATCTAAAACAATTTTTTCAATAATATTTTCTACATGCTTTCTGATAGTTTTATTTTGTGGTAAGAACATCATTCCAACAGCGTATCGGCCATAATCGGGTAATTTTATTTTTTCTTTTTCACAAACTTTTCTGATGAAATCATCCGGCATTTGAATTAAAATTCCGGCACCATCGCCTGTTTCCGGATCGGCACCAACCGCACCGCGGTGTTCAAGATTTTTAAGCACTTCAAGAGCTTTATCAATAATTGCACGTGATTTTCTTCCTTTAATATCAGCAACGAAACCCATACCACACGCATCATGTTCGAACGATTTTGAATACATACTTTTGCTATTGAAATCAGCAGAACTATTCATAAAATCTTCAAAAACTTTTTTGTTGAATTCTTGCATTATAAAGCTCCTTTATAATTATGCACATCAAAAATGTTGTTTACCCTTCTCACTTCTAATGAGCAATTAGTAAGTGAGATTTTTTAATTGATTTTAGTTTAGAATAATTGATTTAATAATTGAATTAACAGAATGGGATAGAGAAATGCTTGTGGCATCAACGAAATGATTTGCCTTGTGGGCTTTAGATATAAATTTTATATGTTCAAAATGTTGATTCATTTAAAAAGTAAAATTTTCTAAACAGAAATATAAAATTATTTTTTAAAGATGCAAGAATTTATGAATATTTATTCAAATTTTTGCATAATTATTCATCTTATTGGTTTTGGCCAAACTGGTAAACTCTCGTGTCCAAATTCATCAACACTTTGCACTACATAGAAATAATTATCTTTTGAGTATGGTAAGGTTATTTGTGTGTCTTCTGTGTAAATCTTTTTTTGCCAGAAAGGATAATAAGTTTCTCTTATTAGAACATAATAACCTTTTGGTTTTTTATGTTGAGGAGCTTCCCATTTTAGTGTAGTAAGATTTGTTACATTTTTAATTTCTATTCCTACATTGTTTGGTTCAAAAGGAGATAATGCTAAATTAGAAAGAACAGCTAAATTTATTGCTGTAATTTTTCTTGCATATTCATAATCCACATATTCAGGTAAATCGCCATATTTGATTCCGTTTTCATCACGAATATTTTGATGTTGATGATCATAGTTTTCGTTCATTTCACAAAATCTTATTGCTGTAAAACCTTGACGATTAAATGGAGTATGATCACCGCCGCGTAAGAATCTATCATTTCTGTAAACTAATTTAACTTCAATTTGATCAACATAACGTTCTCCAATTTCTTTAATGTATCTTGCAAGTTGACGGGATTTGCTGTCATTTTCCTGATTTGTTTGTTGTCTTAAAATTTTCATTTCATCAGTTTCATAAAAAGGAATTCCTTCAGAGAATACACGCACTTGCATATTATCTTTAAGATATGTTTCATTCGAATATGAATTTCCAATCATATCATTATTTAACATTGCAACTAAATTCCACTTTTCATCTTTAGCTTTTTTTGCTAAATGAGTTGCACCATATAAACCTTGTTCTTCACCGGAAAATGCAACAAAAATTATTGTAGCGGGGAATTCATGTTGCGACATAATTCTTGCTAATTCAATCACAGCAGCAACACCAGAGGCATCATCATTAGCGCCTGGGGCAATTGAAGTTGAATCATTTGCTTCTCCGGCACGAGAGTCAATATGGCCACCAACTATAAATATTCTATCATCGTTTGGCTCAGTTCCTTTTAAAATTGCCATCGGATTTGTTAGCAATATTTTTCTTGTAATTCTTCTTCCATCTGGTTCAACATAAAATGAATCTAATTTTGTTATTAGTCTGCCATTTGAACTTTTTGCAAATTCCTGAAATTTACTCATCACCCAGTTGCATGCAGCACCAATTCCTTCGTTAGTTTTTGATCTTGTTGATAAAGTATGCCGTGTTCTGAATTCAACTAATTGTCTTACATTGTTTTCAAGGTTTTTAGATGATATTTGTTCAATCATCGAAGAAATATTTTTATCACGAATTATATTTACTTGAGAAAGTAAAAGTGAATTAACGATTAGTAAAACAATAATTGATTTTTTCATAATTATTAGCTTTGTTTTTGTTGTTAAAATTAAACAAAAATAATTTTAGTAGAAAAGTATATGAAAGAATAATTGAATCTTATTTAAAATAAAAATGTCAGTCTTATAATCTCTAAGACTGACATCTTTTTAAAAACTAATAAACATTCATTTAGCTAAAATCATTTTCATAGTTTTTGTAAATGAAGAATTATTTTCACCACTTGCAATTAATCTATAAATATACATTCCACTTGCTAGTTTTGAAGCATCAAAATTAAATTTATAGCTGCCTGCATTATAATTTCCACTTGTTATAGTTGTTATTTCTCTACCAAGCATATCATAAACCTTTAAATCAACTCTTGATTTTACAGTAAGAGAAAATTCAATAATTGTATTTGGATTAAAAGGGTTAGGATAATTTTGATATAATTTAAATTCTGCGGGTAAATTTTCTTCTTTTATATCTGTTTGTTCATTCGTAAAACCAATTGCATTTAACATTGGTTGAATTTCCGGATTCGCCATAAAATTTTTCCACAATGTTTGGCTTCTGTAATTTTCAATCATTGCAATTATTGGTCCCTGATCAATAGCTAAATAACTATTAGCAAACCAATTTTTAGTCGGATTAAATGCATCTTTAAATCCATAATCACCAAAAACTTTATTTCCATATTTTCTATAAATGTTTTTTAAGAATTCAATTGATTCTTTTGGAGTGTATGGCATAGATGAAAGTGCAGCTGTTGGACTTATTGTTCCGTTATCTTTATTTGGTTCATGAACATCATAGCCATTAGGGTCATCGCTTGCAGTAAAGCCCCATGTGTTTTCATTGTAATCAACAAATTTTTTAGGATTAGCAATTGCATAAGCACGATGTATTAGTGTATGATTTTTATTGTTTTCAAAATAGTTACAATATTTATCTTTTTTATTTCTTGGATCAAATCCTAAAAATGAATAGTGTGCAAAAAATAATGGTCCGCCATAATCCCAACCTACCCAAAGTTTGTAACCATAAAAAGATTTACCATTAACATAATAACTTGTATTTGTCCAACCATTATAATACGACGAAGCTGAAATAGGAAAAGTAGGTGATGCAATTGCAAGTAAATATGCAATCATTCCTTCGTTAGGTCCTTGAATTCTCATATTTATTCTAAAATTATAATTTGGAGACCAATGCCAATAAAGATAACTTGAATTTTGAGTGTACCATTTCCACTCAACACCTTGCCAAATATCATCAATAAAACTTCTGATTATTATTTCAAATGAATCATTTCGGTTGAAATATTGTCTTGCAGCTAATAATCCTTGAATTAAAAATGAAGTTTCTATTAAATCACCACCATCATCAAATTGACCAAAAGGAATAGTTTTTCCTGAAGTTCCGTTTATCCAATGTGGAAATGCACCATGAAATTTATCTGCCGTATTTTTCAAGAAATTTACAATCTTAAAAATTCTATCTACACCTTGCTTTCTTGTAATAAAACCTCTTTCTATTCCGGAAATAATTGCCATGATTCCAAAACCAGTCCCACCAATTGTGCAAGTTTCACCGGAACCATATCTTTCACGAGCTAATCCTGATGTTGGATGACCATAATCATAAAAATATCTTAATGTTGCTCGTTGTGTCATATCTAAAAATTCTTCATCTGTCATTAAGTGTGTTGTTGCTTTCACTTCAGTGCTTAAAACAGATTCACGATCATTATAATCTAATGCCGAAACTTTATATTTTATTTCAACACCTGTTTGGCCTACCCAATCCATAAAAAATGATTCATACTTTGTTGTTTTTTTTGCAAGTTCATAATTAGTGCCATTGAATCTATAAACTTTATAACCACCAATATTTGGGTCTGTGCTAAATTCCCAAACTACATCAATATGATTTTCATATCCTATTGCTTTTACACCTGTTGGTGGTTGAATTGTCTGAGCAATTAAATTACAATTAAAAAAAACAAAAATTATGATTTTAAACAGTCTAAAAATATTTTTATTCATTTTTGAACTAACCTCATTTTATTAATTGAAAATCAAATCCTAATTTTTTTAATCCTTTTTTAATTACATCATCTTGCATAAAATATTTCCATACAAATCCATTGTAAAAGTTTTCTATCATTAAAACAATCGGACCTTGATCAATACCAATGTAATCACTATCTATCCAATTAAGAGTTGGATTAAAAGAATCAAGGAAACCATATTTATTCCAAACTTTCGGATATTTTTCTTTTATATTTTTAAGAGTGGGAATACAAATTTCAGGTGCAAAAATAATTGAACCACCAGCGGCAGTTGGAGCAATAGTTCCATCATCAAATTCTGTTGAATCTAAACCAGAAGTTCCACGTGCAGCGTAACCATAAAATTTTTTATTATCATAATTATAACTATCTCCAGGACCATCACAAGCTGTTAATCCCCACATTAATGAATCATAACCAATCCAATTCATTGGATTAATAATTGAATATTCTCTATTAACATAAGTTGCTCTTTTGGAATTTTCGAAATAATCAATCTTTTTTTCATTCATAAATGAATCATATAATCCAACGGGATTTAACCAAACGAAAGAATATTGGTGACCAAATAGGGGTGGAAAAACCACATGTGCAAAATCTTTTTTATAAGGTTCACGCCATTTATAAGTTGAATGAAAACTTTCAAAAGCTTTTTCTGAATTATTATAATTATAACCTGCAGCAATTATATATAAAAAGAGTGATTCAGTATATCCAAACCAGGCAAGTGGTTCAAACTTTCCATCTTTCCAACCCATATTAATTAAAAAATTATTTTTATCGTTAGATTTTCTTTGCCAAAAATTCCAATCAGCTCTTTCCAATAATTTAGAAGCAAGTTCACGAATTTTATTTTCAGCTTCATTATTTTGATTGAAATAATTTCTAGCGAAAATCATTCCTGCAAAAAGTAATCCGCTATCGATTGAAGATAATTCACAATTCCAAAATCTTTTACCTGTTTTCATATCTAAAAAGTGGTAATAAAAACCTTTATAACCTGTTGCCAGTTTTTCTGTACTTTGTTCGCTTTTGTAAAAAAAGTTAAGTGAGTTTAATGTTAACTGTGCGGCTTTTTCTCGGGTTATCCAACCTTTTTCTGCACCAATTGCCCAAATTGGATATGCAAACCCAACTGCAGCTATACTTGCCGGTGAAGCTTGAGTTGAGCGATCTTTTACTAATCCATTTTCTGGATTAACTTCTTCAATAAAATATTTAAATGAATAAAATTGTAGTGTGTCAAGAAATTGTTTATCACTTTCAGTTAATTGAAAATTTTGTTTAGAATAATGTTTGTGATTAGTTTTTGCAGGTTGGCATTTTGCATTATTTAATAATAATAGGATTAAAATACTTGTGAATAATTTGAACATCTGCGTCTCGAATTGTTGATTTTGGATGCAAAGTTATGAAAATAAATTTGAAAGATAAATGTGTTAAAAAAAAATGTTAATTAAGTATTGATGATCGTTATTTTCAACTTTAGAGTAAATCTGTGTAATCTGTGGTTTGATGTTTCACCACAGATATCACAGATAAGCACAAATAGAAATGAATAATTTAGATTCTGGCGTTTTTGATGTTTATGATTGTTTTAATTACTTAGGAAATCAATAACCACCCGATTAAAAACATCAGGTTTTTCAAATTGTAAAAAATGACCACATTGAGGAATCATTATCAATTTGTTGTTTGGAATTTTACTTGCACCAATTTTTGCAATCTCTTCAGTTTTTCCTGGATTCAAAAATGGATTTGGAATTAAATTATCATTTTCTCCAAATAAAATTAATGTTGGTTGGTTCACTTTATCTAAAAAATCAATTACTGGTTGATCGACCATCCCATTAACAGAACGAACAACAGTGTAGCAATAATTTTCAAAATCTTTTGCACCACGGAATGCAATTCTATCAGTTATCATAAATTCTGCATCATCAGGCATATTATAAAAATTATATACAACATTAGCTCTTATAGTTTGAGTATTTGTTAATTTTACTAAATCAACAGTCATTACATCTCTAAACCATTGTTTTTGTCCAGCATTAAAAGATTCAAACCCTGCTGGTGCAGCAAGTATTAAAGATTTAACTCTATCTGGATATTTTAACGCCATCACAATTCCAATTTGACCACCCATAGAATGACCAGCAATAGTTGCTTTATCAATATTTAATTTATCCATTAATTCTTTTAATACATCAGCATAAAATTCCATTTTGCCGGAATGAATTTCTTTACTTGATTTTCCATAGCCGGGTAAATCTACTGCAATACATCTAAATTTATTTTTTAATACAGAAATATTTTTTTGCCATGCAGGTGAGTAACTTCCTAACCCATGAACAAAAATAATTACATCACCTTTACCTTCATCTACAAAAGCAATCTTTCTTCCATCATTTAATTTTAATTTTTGAACTTCAAACGGATATTTCAATTCATCAAATTCCATTTTAGTTAAATTCCCATAAGGTGAGCATGCTGTTAAGATTAATGTTACAATAAATAAAAAAATTTTTTTCATATCATCACCTTTTATTAGAACATCAACCATTTGAACGTTGTAAAAATTGTCCACGGATTATCAGGTCTTTTATTTATTCCGCCATTAACAATTTTGCTATTATAAAAATCACCAAGAGATAAATAAGCAGCATGTAATTCAATATTCATAAAAACAGCAGGAACAAATGATAATTTTCCATTTACTTCAAAACCAATAAAATTTCCACCACCAAATGGAGAATATTGACTTAATGCAGTTGCAATACCAACTTTTCCATTTAATTTATTTGGAATAAATCCATGACTAAAATTTATAGTTCCACCAAATTGACCAAGACCGATGTTAGATAAATCAGGCACTGCAGAGATATAACGATTAACAACATTAGCATGAGGATATAATAAATAAGCACCGCTGCTTACAAAAATAGCACCAGGTGAGCCCCAGGTGTTTCCTGTGATTACACCTGAATATTTTCCATCTTTAATATTATTTTCATCACCAGTAGCAAAAATCAAGTCGGCAGTAATAACATCTTCTCCTGTTTGACCATATTTATAACCTGCTCTTAGATTGGCAGCTACACCAAATATGTCTGCAGCTTTAATATATTCATTAGGTTTTGATTTTGTATTTGTTAAAGCTTGACCAAAGTTTGCAACTATAAAAGAATTAAGAGACCATCTACCTAAACTAAATTCAGCATTATAATTTGAATAAGTTCCAATCCAAAAAATATCTGCACGGTAATCAGCACTATTAAAATTAAATTGAAAAGTTCCATTGTAATCATTTAATAAACTATTTAAACCTTGACCTAAAATTGAAACACCACCTTCACCATTACCACGATCATAAACATACCAAAGTGAAAATCCTTGCCGCCAAGTCGGAGTTATATCAAAATCTGCAATAGCTTCCCAAAGAGCAACATCATCTAATTGATGAACGTTGTTCTCATAAAGTTGATAATATCCTGCTTTCCATCTATACCAATCTTTATCATTGCGGACAGAAATACCAACGCCATCGCTTCCCCAATAAGCAAGTCGATAACCAGTATTTAACATAGTGTTTAGCATAGTTCTATAAGGATTATAAGGCGTATCGAATAATCTCTGCAATCCTAAATTTATTGCCCAACCTTTTGCAGGAATTAATTCAAGTTCTACATTTTGTGTTTGAATATTTACTTGGTCAGCAGAAAAAGCTGAACCAAAATTTCCACCGACACCATATGAAGCATCACCCCACGTCCAATCAATTTCAAATGATGCACGTAGCAAAGCTTTTCCATTTAATAAATTTGGTTGATAGATAAAAAATGGTAATAATCTTTGTTCAAAATAAAATGCTTGAGAACCTGTCTGAGTTGTATTTCCACTGAAAAGTCTTCCTACAATTTGTCCTTTC
>CAZVBT010000356.1:0-31079 GCA_964625385.1 uncultured Melioribacter sp.
TGTGCAAAATTATGATGACCAAGTTTTTCGCGTCGTTCCCTTTTAACAACTTTACCGTTTTCAACAAACAACACTTCGTAAAATCTTGCTCTGCCAAAATGCTGACTGATAGTCACTCCATCATCTGTAACTGCTGCGATATTAATTTTTGTGTTTTCCATTTTTAACTCCTTTTGTTAAGTAATCGTTTACTTACATACATTGATAAAAATTTTTATTTATTTTCAAGTACTCTTTTTACTAAAGCAATCATTTGCCCACAAAATTTTTCTTTCTTTGGGTCAACAGGCTGAAGAATCATTTCTATATTTAAGGAAATTGGAATTCCCATATAAAGTGTGGCGACATTTTCAATGTTTAAGGATTTATCCCAAATCCCTTCATTCATTCCTTGCTTGATTATCCTGCTTATGTATTCTTTTTGTGTAAGAAGTATTTCGCGCAAGCCCTTCTTAAGTTGTGAATCATTCATATGTGCAGCTTCAGAAAATAAAAGTATAGTTATGCCTTTATTTTCAACAAGATATTTAATGTGCTTACAAAGAAATTTGAACAGTTTTTCTTCGGCAGTGAGAGTGGATGAAAAAGTTATCTCCTCTTGCGTTGCAATAAGCTCATGCTTAACATCATCTAGAATAGAAAGCATTATTTCTTTTTTGGATGAGAAATGACGGAACAAAGCTCCCTCTGTTATGCCAATTTTAGATGCCAGATTTCTTGTTGAAAGATTTCCTATTCCCTCAGATGAAATTATTTCCAAAACAGCTTTTTTAATTTGGCTCTGTCTTGTCTCTGTATCTAATCTTTCTGCTGCCATTTTTATCTCTTAAAATAATTAAGTAAACACTCACATACAAAAATATATCTTTTAAAATAAATGTCAAGTGTTTTTTAAATAAATATTAAAATTTGATTCAAAATAAGTTTACTTACCTGTTATAAAATTAGAATTTAGCGTTTTTGATTAGCAGTAGAAATAAAAAATGAAATTTTTTTTACATAAAAAAAAACCGCCCGAAGGCGGTCTTTTTTAACAACTAACCGGAAGATCTTCTTTATTTAACTAAATTCATTTTTATAGTTTTTATGAAATTTCCTGAAACGATTCTTGCAAAATAAATTCCACTTGAGACTCTGTTCCCTGCCTCATCTTTACCGTCCCAACTTAATTTATATGTTCCTTGCGTATATAAATCATGATCAACAAGTGTTTTTATTAATGAACCTTGTATATCATAAACAGCTAAATGTACTTTTTCTGTTTGTGGTATCGAAAAATGAATGTTAGTTGATGGATTAAAAGGATTAGGATAATTTTGAGATAATTCAAAATCTTTTGGAAATTCATTAACCTTTTGAACTGATGTTGCCAATGAATGAGAATCTGCGTGACAAGTTGAACAACTCATGTTTGTCATTACTGTATTCATTGCATTAGAACCATGACACCCTTGGCAAGCTTTATTATCTGAAGATGGTGAAAAAGTTGGTTTAAATGTTTTAGCAAAATAAGCATTAAGAATTTCAACTGTCTTTGCTGCAACATCACCAGCTAAACGTCCACATCTTTCTTTTCGTTCTAAATCTGAGACTTTTTTATTAGCCTTAACACACCATTGACTTACTGAAGCATGACAAAGAGGATTACCTGAAATATTTGAAATTAATTTATTATCATATTTATGAACAGAATATTTTCCTTGTACAGCAAATTCATTTGCTTTATCTGTTGGTATAAGTTCCTGGCAATACCAACCCCATAGTTCATTAATAAGTGGCCCAGAAGGAACTCTTTCAGTAACTAAGCTTATCATTGCAGCGCCTCCATTTATAGCCCCGCATATTGTTCCCCAACCATTTCCTCCACCTCTACCAAATAACATAATTTCCATTGGTATATTTGCCCATGGATCTGGTTGTTTTAATTTTAATATTTCTGAAATTCCACCAAAACAGCCTGCACAGCAGTCTTTTTCATTCCAATAATAATAGTGTGCTTTAACTCTTGCTTCGTCTGGGTCAATTTCAACCCAAGGAAATGGCCAGGTTGCTCCTTTTGAATTAGCTAAAATTTTTCCACCTGCTATCATATTCAAGCCAGCAACACCAGCCAATGCACCTAAAGCATATTTAGAAGTATTAGTTATAAATTCTTTCCTGTCGATCTTTTTTGTTTCCATTTTGCATCTCCGTTTTAATTTGTTGAAGTTGATTAAATATTTGAGTTACATTTCTACAATTTAAATTCTTTATTTTTTTAAAGTATGATAAAGATTTTTCAATATCATCAAATAAATAAATTATTGCTAATGCAATGTATTTTTGATAGCTTTTATTAAAATCCTCAATATTTTCAATTTCATATTTAATTTCGTCAAATGGGAATTCATTAATTTTTGTTTTTACACTTTCTAAATTAATTTCGTCTGAATTTAACAATTTAGATGTACTAAAAAGTGCTTTTTCAAATTGTTTCATCTTTAAGAAACAGAAAATCATTTTTAATAAAACCGAATAGTCGTTATTATTCTCTTTTTCGTATTCTTCAACTGCTTTTGAATAATAACCGTTTATAAAATAATAGTTTCCTAACATTTCACTCATGTTTATCTATATTCAAAATCCTTACCAATATAAAAGATTGATTTATCTTTTATTTTCTACATTTTTTTTATAAAAAATTTAATATTTGCAACATTATGCAACAATTAATTTATTAAAGATTTTTAGTATTGCAACAAATTGCAACACAGAGTTGTAACTAAGAATTGAAAAATTAAATTAACGCAACAGTTTGCAACATTATTTTAATTGAGTTGGATTTATTGATTTGAGTTTTCTGTGAAGAGTGCTTCGGTTAACTCCAAGAATTTTTGCAACTTTTGATTTATTCCAATTATTTTGTTTCAAAAGTGATATTATTGTTTGTACTTTTTCATCTTCTTCAAATTGTTTCAAGGTTGAAAAGTGAGAACAATTTTTATTATCTCTCATAAATGGAGGTAAACAACATGAACAAATTATATCATTTCTTTTTGATCTAATAAATGCATATTCTATTGTATTCTCAAGTTCACGAACATTGCCTGGCCATTCATAGTTATAAAAAATATCCAGCGTTTCATTATCAGCTTCTTCAATTTTTTTATTGTATTTGACAGAAAATTTTCTAATAAAATAATTTGTAAGAATTAATATATCTTCTTTTCTTTCTCTCAGTGGTGGAACATAAATAGGAATAACATTTAATCTAAAAAATAAATCTTCTCTGAATCTTTGTTCTTTAATTTCTTTATTCAAATCTTTATTAGTAGCAGCAATAATTCTTACATCTACCTTTCTTTCAATACTTTCACCTAATCTTTCAAAAGTTCCATTTTGAATGACTCTTAGTAATCGTGCTTGCATATTATATGGCAATTCTGCTATTTCATCTAAAAAAATTGTTCCTTTATCAGCATACTCAAATCTACCGATTCTATCTTTTTGGGCATCAGTAAAAGCACCTTTAACATGACCGAATAATTCGCTTGCTAATAAATTATCAGGCAAAACTGCACAATTAACTTTCACATAAATTTTTTCTCTTCTAAGACTTGTTTCTTTTATTGCATTTGCAATTAATTCTTTACCAACTCCGGTTTCACCTGTAATCAAAACGTTTGCATCAGTTGTAGCAATTTCTTTTATGGTTTTAAAGACTTCCAACATAGATTTAGATTTGCCAACAATTCCATAAAAGTTATCAACATTTTTAAGATATTCTTCAAAATCTATTTTTTCATTTTTTTTGAAAGATATGATACTTCCTATTGGTTCGTTTTTATCATTATAAATTAAAGAAGCGTTTAGCTTAATTGGAATGATATTCCCATTTTTATGTTGAATAGTTGTTTCTAATCCATTAATATTTTTATTTGTTTTTAATAATTCTGAAACAGGACAGCCCAGCAAACATCTATCCGATTTACAAAAAGAACGGCAATACTTACCATCAAGTTCTTCTTTTGAAAGACCTACCAAATCAAGTGCAACTTTATTAATAAATACAATTTTAAATTCTTTGTCTATAACGTAAATACCATCTGATAAGGAATCTAAAATTTTTAAACTTAGTTTATCTAACATAAAGTAATTTTAATTTCTTGGTTTAAAATTAGCAAAATTTTTCGAATATAAATAAAAAAGCCGCCAAGAGGCGACTTTTAAAGGAGGTATGAAGTAACGTTCCGTAAAATTACTTCATAAGAATAAGTTTTTTTGTTGATGTGTATTCCGGTGTTTCTAATTTATAATAGTATACACCAGAAGGTAAATTTTTAGCTTCGAAACTAATATTATAAATGCCTGCATTTTTAAATTCATTCATAAGTGTTGAAACTAACTGACCAATTGAATTATAAACTAATAATTTTACATTTGTATTTTTTGGCAGCGAAAAAGATATTGTTGTGTTTGGATTAAAAGGATTCGGATAATTTTGTGATAAATTATAGTTAGTAGGAATAGATTCTTTTTCAACATTAGTTGGTAATTTAGTAAATCCAAGTTTGCTTAAAGTTGAGTTATCGAGAGGCTCAGCGTAAAATGTATGAATATTATCAATTTTAGAACTGATGTATCTCCATTTTGTAGGGTCAGTTGTTAAATTTTTAGGGTCACCATCATAAGTAGCAAAATCAAATTTCATTGAAGTTTTAAAGTCAGCAACAAGTGGAACAACACCAACTGGAGTGGCCATGTTTTTATTTGTTTCATTCCATTTTGTCATAGTAATAGTACCAGATGCATTGTATTCATTAATTGCTGCTACAGTACCACCCATATTAACATGACAATCAGTACATGTTCTCGCATTTTTTTGTATCAAGTGACTTCTAAATGGGGCAATGATTACATTTGTTTTTCCATTGTAGGTATGTGTCATAAAAGTTCCGGTTGTAACTTTACCATTTCTTTTTATAAGTAACTCAAACCCTTTCATTTTTTGTAATGGTCTGTTTTTACCTGTTGCAAGAAGAGTTTCAAAATGACAGTTTACACATGAAACGATAGATGTAGTATGACATGCTAAACAATCAACAGTTTTCGTATGAAGGTTATGAGATGTATTTGATGAAAGACCGCTTAAAGGATGACAATCAATGCAATTTGTTTTAGAAGCGCCTTCATCAAACCATGATTTATAAGTTTTACCGTCACCATGTACTTCATCTTTTTTATGGCAAGACATACAGGTCATCCCTTTTTTACGATGAACATCACCTGTAGCATTTGCATCTGGATATAATTGTTGTTCATAAACTTGTCTATTATGACAATTCAAACAAGTTTGTTGATCAACTGCTGTTCCTTTTGTGAGATCATGACAATCATTACATGATGGTGCATAAGTTGCATCGTCAATTGGATTTCCGTTTGGATACTTATTTGTTGTTGAATGACATTTCAAACATGCTAATTGAGACATTGGAATGTTCGTAATTAATTCCATTCCTCCATTTTCTTTCATATACGCTGTAGTTTTCCCTTGTCTTGTTGCATGTAAACTAGTGCTGAAATTTGCTTGTGCGAATGCATAATTGCATAAAAAAAGCAAAAGTATAATAGTAAAGACTTTTTTCATATTTTTTCTCCTTTGAGTCTTTTTTGGGTTAAGTGATTTTGAATTAAATGTATCGTTTGTGATATTATTTTATCTTCTGAATTTACTTTTTGGTGCTGCAAAAAATAGTATTCGGATTTTAGTGCATCGCAATAAAGCCAAAGAATTCCCAAAGCAAGATTTTTTTCATTCTCATCAAAAAATAATTTGTCATCTTCAATTTCCGGAATTATCTCTGGGCAGGGGCAATCTTCTTCTTCAATATTTGAATTTATGATTGCTTCTATGTTTTCATTAATAATTTTATAAAATTCTGAAAGAGCCTTATTTAATTGTTTTGTTTGGACGTAACAAATTATCATCTTTTTCCTAATGCTTACAGGAATTGAAGCTCGGGAAAATACTTTTTCATAAGTGGCGGTTGCCTCTCTGAAATTCCTTGTTAAAAAATAATGATTTGCTAACATTTCGCTCATAATAAGTGCTTTTATGCAATTTATATGCCCAAAATTCTCTGTGTTTTTCAATGATTTTTTAACAACGGTAAGTCGATCAATTGCAACAAATTGTTGCTGAAGATTATAAGTGATTGTAAATAAATTATTTAGGGCGAAAACAACGAAGTGTTGCGGAATTTAATGTTGCACTATTCAATTCCAATAGATTTTAATTTTCGCCAAAGAGTTGTTCTATCAATTCCAAGCAGCGAGGCAACTTTTGTTTTATTCCACTTGTGCTGATTTAAAAGTTCAATCAATTGTGCATTGTTTTCAGAAATTTGTATTTGTGAATTTATGATTTTCGATGAACATTTTAATTTACCGCGTATTTTTGACGGAAGGCAGCATACGCAAATTTTATTTGATTTATTTCGTATTACAGCAAATTCTATTGCATTCTCAAGCTCACGAATATTTCCGGGCCAATCATATTTTTGCATCAATTCAAATACATTATCTTCGATTCCTTCTATGTTTTTCTTATAGAGCAGCGAGTATTTTTTAATGAAGTGTTCAACTAAATATGGGATATCTTCTTTCCTTTCGCGAAGTGGCGGGAGATCAATAGTTACTGTGTTCAATCGATAGTATAAATCTTGTCTAAATTTTCCTTGCTTAATTGCTTCATCAAGATTAATGTTTGTTGCACTAAGAACCCTAACATCCACGCTGCGGCTGATTGTCTCTCCAATTCTTTCAAAAGAGCCATTTTCAATTACTCTTAACAACTGCGGCTGCATTGTTAAAGGAAGCTCACCAATTTCATCAAGAAAAATTGTGCCGCCATCAGCATATTCAAATCTGCCGATTCTATCCTTATGAGCATCAGTAAATGCTCCTTTTGCATGTCCAAATAATTCGCTTCCAATTAAGTTTTCGGGAATTACTGAGCAATTTACTTTTACAAAATTTTTATTTTTTCTTTTGCTTAAACTGTTTATTGCATTAGCAACTAACTCTTTTCCAGTGCCAGTCTCACCGTAAATTAACACAGGAACATCAGAATCGGAAATTGACTCAATTAATTGAAAAATTTCCAACATCTTTTTATCAACACCAATTATTCCCATGAAATGATTTTTTGTTTCGAGCAGATGCTCTACTTTTTTAATAAGAGAAATATCGCGGAAAGAGATTACGCCGCCAATTGGAGAATTTAACTCATCTTTTAATATTGCAGCATTAAGTCTTACAGGAAGTAACTCATTATTATTGCAGCGAATGGATGTTTCTATATCATAAACATTTTTACCGTTTTGTAAAACATTGGCTATGGGGCAATTTTTGGAACAGAAATCCGACTTGAATATATTTCTGCAAAATTTGCCAAGCACTTGATTTTTTTCAAAGCCCGTGATTTTTTCTGCGGCTTCATTTATAAAAGTAATCTTAAAATCTTTATCGACTGTGATTACACCTTCAGCAAGTGAATTTAAAATCACATCATTTTTATTTATTTTATCCATTTAATTAACTGTGTATATTAAATAAATTCCACCCAAGATTACGAGTATTCCGCAAATTCTTTTTATCCACAAAATTGTTTTCGAGCTTTCACTCCAGTTTAAGTATTTCTGAACTTTGCCGGTTAATGTTCCTGCCCCAACTATTACTGAGCAATGACCAATTCCAAATGCAAGAAGAAAAGTTACGGCAAGAAAATAATTTGTTTGAGCTGTTTGAAATACAATCCCAAGTACAGGCGCCATATATGCGAATGTGCAAGGTCCCAATGCAATTCCAAAAAGTAATCCAAGAATTAATGCTGCTAAAAGTCCTTTTGATTTTGTTTGTCTTAGTCCAACGCTGTTCCAGTCAAATTTAATAATATCAAGAAGATATAGCCCAACAATGAAAAAAATTCCTGCAACAAGATAATTCCCGATTTTTCCAACATCACCCATCAACCTTCCTAAAGAAGCAGTTATTATTCCAATCAAAGCAATTGTAATTAAAATTCCTGTTGAAAAAACAAGAGAGATATAAAAAGTTTTTTTTACGGATATTTTCCCCTGCGAACTGATATATCCAACTACAAGCGGAATACTTGATAAGTGGCATGGAGAAAGTAGAATTGATAAAACTCCCCATGCGAAAGAAGCAATAAGGGCAATCCAAACAGAGCCGGTCATTGCATTGTAAAGTGTAACGAATATTGAGTCAATCATTAATACCTCTTTCTATGCTGTTGGTGACAAGAGAAAAGGGACATGTGGCAAGTAACGGATAATTTAGTGATATTTCTATAAGTCATTTTCCACATCAATTAATCTCTCCTTTTTTCCAAAGTTTCTATTGATTTCGTAATCATACCAACTAAGCCATCTAAAATGTTGCATCGTTCAATAATAATTTCAGACGGTAGAAGAAATTTAGATTTTTTATACCAACCCTTTGATTCTCTTGCTGAACCACGAGCAATTCTTAAAAAATGAGGGTATTCTTTACCGAAACCACGTCCAAATCCTTCTTCTATATTTGCTGAGATTGATCCGCAAGAACGAATTAATTGTTTTGCTATTTCTTTACCACGAAAATCTTTTTTTAATATTTCAGTGTCTTTCCAGCATAAATCCCAAAGCTCAATTGCCATTTTGTAAATTCGAAATTCTTCCAAACTATCTTTCATATCAAAATCCTATTAATTAAAGATGTTCTTCATTTGTAAATTTTCACTTGCCACTAGACACTTTCACTTTCCCTATTAAAATCTTTTCAATCTCAGCTTCAGGATAAAATCCTTCGTGGCGGTGAAATTCTTTGCCGTTCTCATCCAAGAAAACTTGTGTTGGAATTACTCGTATTTTGTATTTATCTGCATACACTCTTTGTTCCTGCGTCCAAACATCATAGAAAACTACTTTTACCTGTTCACCATATTTCTTTTCAATAGCCTTCACTACTGGCTGCATCATTTTGCAGGGGATACAATTTACTGAACCCAGCTCTATAAAAGTAACCTTTGGACTTGAGTATGTTTTAGCTAAACTTAATTCTGATTGAGCAAATGAAATTTGTCCCAAAAAGAAAATAATTAATAATAAAAATATTTTTTTCATTTTTATTCACCTTTAATCCATTTTAGAATTTGATCGTCTTTTGGAATAATACCAAAACTTTTAACTTGTTCGTTTACAACTAAACCCGGTGTCATCATTATTCCGTAGTTCATCATATCATTTATATCTTCTACTTTCGTGATATCGGCTTCAATATTATTTTTTGCTACAATATCTTTAACTTTTGCTTCGAGCGTTCGGCATTTTGAACAGCCGGGACCAAGAATTTTTATAGAAATCATTTGTTTTCTCCTTCTATTAAATTAAGCGAATTTGCAATCGTATCATTAACAGTTGCCTGTTTCATATAACGGGCTACTTGCATAGCTTCAACAATTTCTTCATTGGTGATACCACTTTGCTTTGCCATATTAGTCCACATTTGCGTGCAAGTATCACTGCCCAACGCTGCTGCAACTCCTATTCCAATTAACATTTTGTATTTTTTCGGCACATTTTGATACTTGGCATTATCAAAAATAAGAGACTTTTCCTGCATTTGATTTTCAGCAAACTCGGGTGCAAAGTGTTTTAGTAGTTCCATTGGTGATTTATTCATTTTGTTCTCCGTTTATTTTTATTCATCCCAGAAATACATTTTAGCTTCTGTTGACTGAGGATGTGTGTTCTGTATTTCTTTTAATGTTTTTCTTAACAGCGAATTATCTTTTATCTTAATGTAACGAGCAGTTTCTCTTGCAACTAAAAGTTTTGAGTAAAAAGTAGTATCACTCAACTCGTTAATATCTTTATCAATAATCTTAATGATATCGTCATATCTACCGCGAGGCATAATTGTTTCTGCAATCCCTAATCTCAACATTGCTCTGAATTCTTCTGCTGGCAGATAACCATTAAAATGATAATACGAACTTCCGTTTTGATCTAAGAAATAAAAAGATGGTGTCCAATAAGCGCCAAACATTTTTCTTGCTTCTCTGTCTTTTATTAAATCAAGTTTGAGAAGCACAAACCATTCATTCATTTCATCAATAACTTTTTGATCTAAGTATGTTGTTGCATTCATCTTTTTGCAGCTGCCGCAGCCGTCCATTTCAAATTGAAGAAGAATTACTTTTTTTGTTTTTAGTGATTCTTCTTTTGCTTGTTCAAGATTTGTTAACCAATTCATTTTTATCCTTTATAAAGTAATTCTGTATGCTTTTGGAAATTCATTCATAAACGAATTAAAATTTTCAACCACTGATTTCGATTCATCTTTTTCAACTGCTTCAATCCATTTTTCAACCAATGCTTTCAAAGGCGAATAAGCTTCATCGTATTCTTTATTGTTAAATGCTTTTGCTTTCATATCAACTTTGTTGAGTACGTTTTTAATCATTGGTAAAGTTTCTTTTGTGCCTTTTATGTTCTTTGCATTGAACATATCCATTGCCATTCTTAATTCAGCACGCAAAGCAAACATAACATCTGTTAAATCGGTTGTGCCGTTGTTCTTGTGCATTCTTCCAAATATGCGGCAGAAATTTCCGCAGTAGTTTGAAACTGATCTGTATTGTTTTTTCTCAACTCTTTCTTTTACAATTACAATATTATCTGCAAAGTCTTCAAAATAAGTTTTCCAAAGCGGATCGTTAGCATATTCTGCCGGTGGATTATCAGCATATTTTTCTTGCAATGTTTTCAACTCATCAGAAAGTTTATTCAAGTTATTCAACATTTTTTGCTTATCGAAAGTTTTCATGTCCCGCAGCATTCCACAAGTCATTACAGCTTTTTTATGCCACGGTGCAGCATCTTTATCGAATGAATTGGTTTGTGTAAAAGTAATACTGCTCAATGTTAGTATGAACAGAACGAAAAAGAATTTTTTGTGTAACATTTTATTTCTCCATTTTTTAATTATACAATTCTTAAAAGATTTAATGTGTCATTCCCGTGAAAACGGGAATCAATTTTAAGCTCACTGGATTCCCACTTCCGTGGGAATGACAACTGAGAACAACTAAACTTTTCAAATGTTTTTTTGCTAATATTATTTCATCTATTAAGATGTTTTCACTTTTCTCTTTTCAAATATGTAATACAGCGCCGGTAAGAACAGGAATACCAGCAGCAAGCCGAATATCAATCCGCTGATTACAGCGATTGCCATCGGCTTAAGCAATTCCGTTCCTTCGCCAATGCTTAACGCAAGAGGAAGCAAACCTACTATGCCAACAATGTCCGTCATCAAAATCGGACGAAGACGAGCGACCGCTGCTTTCTGAATTGCATCAAGCAAATCTAATCCCTCTTTGCGTAGATCATCAATAAAAGTAATTAGGATAACACCTTGATTAATTTCTATTCCGGCAAGAATTATAAATCCAATCATAACCGTAACGCCAATTGGCTGATTTGTTAAATACAACGCATACGAAACTCCAATCAGCGAAAGCGGAACACGAATTAAAATTATGAACGGCTTTATAAAATCTTCGAAGTTTATTACAAGCACTACATACGCAAAGAACATCGCTATCAAAAGAATGATAATCATCGTATTGAAATTTTCACTAAGCATTTGCGATTGTCCGCCAAAATTAATTTTGTAACCAGCCGGCAAAGAAAATGTGCTTAATAACTTTTGAATTTCTGCTGTTGCTTCACCAACAGTTTTACCGGAAACATTCGCCGTAGCTTTAATTACTCTGTTCTGATCTTTCCTATCTATTTGCAAAGGACCGGATCGCTGTTCAACTTTTGCAATTGTATTTAATCTTATTTTGCTTCCGTTACTTGGATAAATAGAAAGATTTTCTACATCGCTTATACTTTTAATTTGAGATTCTTCAACAACAATTCTTATCGGATAATAGTAACCGCCTTCTTTAAATTGTGTTGCAACATTTCCATCAATGCTTGATTTTATTGTTGACGCAACTTGATTTACACTTAATCCTTGATCAATCGCTTTTGTTCTGTCAACAAATATTTGGTATTCCGGTTTTGTAATGTTAATCGAAACATCAATGCCGGTCAGTCCATCGACTTGTTTTAACAATCCGGAAACACGCGATGCATTTTCAAAAATATTCTCAATCGGCTCACTGCGTGGTGCAATTACTTCTACTTCAATATCAAACTCACCTGTTTGTTTAATTCCTTTCAGCTTTGTGTGAAATGTTTTCATCTTCAAGCCGGGGAATTTCACATTCTGTTGGACAAGTGGAGTAAGCCATTCAACATATTCATCAGTTGTCATTGGTCGTTTGGATGGATTAACAAGTTGAATATTTACTTCGCCCTCGTTTGCAATTTCATAAGTAACAAGTCCCCAGATTTTTCCGCCGGATAAAGATGAATATTTTTCAATGTATGGTTGTTGTTTTACAAAATCTTCAACCTGTGAAATTACTTTGTGTGTCTGCTCCATTGAAGAGCCGGTTGGCATTTTGATTTTAATTGTTATCAATCCATCATCTGCTTTTGGAAGAAACTCAGAGCCGATTTGATTCAAAAAAAATATTCCGACAAAAAACAATCCAATTGTAATCAGAACAACAATCCATCTTAATTTTAATGACCATTTAAGTAATGGCTTATAAGGTTTAATTATAAGTTGGATGAATTTATATGCAAGCCGCGAAATAATACCTACTTTCACTTCAACCGGTTTTCCTTCTTTGAATAAAAGAGAAGTTAAAGTTGGAGTTAATGTTAAAGCAACAATAAGAGAAAGTGTAATTGTGATTGCCACAGTGATAATCAACTCGCTAAACAAAAGAGAAACGAATCCCGATACCAACAGAAAAGGTAGAAACAATGCGATAAAAGTTAATGTTGCCGTAATTACAGCACCGCTTACTTGCTCGGCACCTTTTTGTACTGGATGTTTTTCATCGGGTTCTTCTTCTTGAATTCGAGTAATATTTTCAAGAACAACAATACAGTTATCAAGCAAAACAGTTATAGCAACAACTAAACCGCCAAGAGTAAAAATGTTGATCGAAAAATTTAAAAGCTGCATAAAGAAAAATGTTCCGAGCAGTGTAACCGGAAGCGTCAATGAAACAATTAAAACTCTTTTCCAGCCGGTTAAAAAGAAAGCAGTTACAAGTACAACAAGCAAAGCAGCAATTAAAGCGGCATCACGTACACCGGAAACGGCTGAGCGGATGTACTCTGCTTGATCGTAAATTATATCAAGTTTAATTGAAGGAGGAATAACGTTTTTTAACTCTTCAAGTTTGCTTGCAACTTTGTCCGATACTTCTATTGTATTTGCACCGGTTTGTTTAAAGACAGAAAGTTTTACTCCTTCTACTTGATTTAATTTATTTTTTATTCGTTGAACTGTGTATGCATCTTTTACATCGGCAATATCTTTGAGTAAAACAATTCCCTCATTCTTGCCTTTTGCAATAATTAAATTGCCAATCTCATTTACATTAGAAAATTCACCAACAGTTCTTACGATGTAATCTCGTCTTTCGGATGTAACTCTTCCGCCGAGAAGTTCGAGATTTTCATCTTTCAATCGCTGAGCAACTTTATCAACCGACAAACCATATCCTTGAAGTTTAATCGGATCAATATGGATACGGATTTCTCTTTTCAATCCACCGGTTATTTCTGTTCCGGCAGTTCCTTCAATTGCAGTAAACTGATCCTGAAGTTCATTCTCAACATAAGTTCGCAGCTTTGTTAAATCCATTTGATCAGAAGTAATCAGCAAATCCATTACGGGTAATTGAGATGGATCAGCTTTGAATACGAGCGGTTCTTCTGCATCCTTCGGCAAATTTTTTCTAACTAATCCAAGTTTTGAAAGTACATCCTGATAAGCAACATCACGGTCAGCATTGTAAGTGAAGTTTACCTGAAGTGCATACAAACCTTCAGTGCATTGTGATTCCATATAATCAAGGTCGTCAACCGTTGCAACTTTTCTTTCAATGACAGTTGCGATATTATCTTCAATTTCTTCGGGAGTAGCTCCGCGATAGGTAACATAAACTTTTACCATCGGGTAAGTAATATCGGGAAGAAGATTTGTTGCAAGCTGCGTATAACCAAGAACACCAACCACAACAATTGCAATCATTAAAATGATAACTGTCGCCGGTCTTCTAATGGATGAAGTTGATAGTTTTCCCGCAGAGCGGGATTTCTCTTCGTTCAACATTTTATTTACTCCCGCTAACTTTTTTCGGTTCAGTTTCTTTGTTCATCTCAGTCTTGGAAGGTTTTGGTTTTTGAACCATCACCTTTATTCCATCTTTCAAAAGCTCCTGACCCATCACAACAATTTTTTCTCCTTCTTTCAATCCGGATTTCACTTCAGTAAACTTTTCGTTTGATATTCCGGTGGTAACAATTTTTTGATGAGCTGTAGTGTCGTTAATTACATAAACTATTTTTTCACCTTTTTGATTAACAATGAAAACATCATTGGGGACAATAATTGCTTTTTCTCTTTTATCAGTAATCAATTCAAGTTCGCACATCATACCTGGAGTAATGTCTTTTGTAGTATTGATTAATTTCAATTCAATCGGAAAATTTCTTGTAGCTGGATCAATCTGCAGATACTTTAAAGTTACTCTTGCAGAAAATTCTTTTTCCGGGAAAGCATTGAATTTTACTTTTAGTTTATCTCCAAGTTTTATTTTTGAAAATAAATCTTCTGATATAGAGGTTTTGATGATAAGTGAATTGAAATCGACAATCGTTAAAAGATTTTGTTTGGAAGAAACAGCACTTCCGGCTTCAATAAATTTTTGTGTAACTGTTCCACTTAAAGGTGATATAACCGGAATGCCTAGAAATAATTTCTCTGCGTATTCTAATTCTTTTTTCGCTTGCCCAAGTTGATTGTTTAGTTCAGAATATTCGGCGCTGCCTTGAGTTGTTTTTTCAAGCCGTGATGTAAGTTCATCAACTTTACTCTTTGTTTGAGAAATAAGCGAGGTTCTTTCTTGTGAACTTATAACAGCAAGCTGCATTTCTTTTCTAACATAATTGTTTTCAGATACATTCAGCTTTTCAATGTAACCATCAGCGGGCGAAAGCACATTTGCAAAAACTTTTGCTTCAACAGTTCCGATTAGTTTTACTGATGATGCAATACTTGTCAGTTTTATTTCTTCAACTTTTACAAGCGGGGCTTTTGGTTTTGGCTTATCTGTTTTTTCTTCTTTAGAGCAGCCGATGAACAAAACCATAATTAATAATATTGATATTAGAATTTTCTTTTTCATAAAATTTGTTCCGTTAATTTGCTTTTAATTTCTTACTCTATTTTTAGTCCCGATAGGGATGGTATATTTATAGAAAATAATTCTATGATATTTTTTAGAATCCCTTTAGGGATGATATAAATATTATTCTGATTTATATGTCATCCCTACGGGATTTTAATTCTACGGTGTTAATCATATCTATAAATATTTCATCCCTAACGGGATTTCCGTTTTTAAATAATTTAAAGAATAAATAGAACGCTGATTTAGCGGATTAAGCTGATTCACACTGATTAAATCCGCGAGAATCCGCTCAATCAGTTCAACCTTGCCTATCGACAAACAGGTCTGTGTTCTATTCCTTAAATGGTATTTTGTCACTCCCAATGTTATAGTTTAGTTCTGCAATCACACTTAAATAATCAATTACAATCTGATTATAATTAAGTTTTGCTGTTGTTAAAATTGTCTCAGCATCCAGTACATCAATACTGTTTCCTTTACCGATGTTGTATTTCATCGAAGCGGTTATCAGACTTTCTTCAGCAAGCTTAATAATCTTTTCGCTGCCGCTTAAGCGGCTTTTTATATCGTCTAGTCTTAGCAAATTATTTCTAACATTATTCTCAAGCTGTTGAACCAAAGCAAATTCACTTTCACTTAATGCAGATATTTTAATTTCTGTTTGCTCAGCTTTATCTAAAAAGTTTGAACCTTTAAAGAAAGGAAGGGAATACGAAACAGTAACTCCAACATTCCAATTAAAATTGTCCATTGGAATTTTACTATCTTCAACATTTGTAATTCCAAATGCATAGAATGATGGATAATATTCATTCTTGAAAATCTGAATTTCTTTTTGCTTCAACTCTTTTTGAGTTTTTATGTTTTCTAAATCCGGATGTTGAGAGACAAGCAGAGCTTGTAGTTCATCAAAACTAAAATCTTTAGTCGAATTATTTTTCCACCACTCATCAATACTATCAGAAATATCAAAAGCAGATTCAAGTGCGCTTCCACAAAGAGTGTTAAGATTATTTTTTTGTACATCAAGTTGATTTTTTGATTTCGCCAATTCATCAAGAGCAACCTCGATTTAAACCTGAGCTTTTATTACATCAAGATTGGAAACCTTACCAATACTGTAAAGTGCTTCGGCATTTTTAAGATGCTCTCTCAATTGGGCAATCGCTTCTTCCTGAATTTGAACAGTCCGCTTAGCTTTTAACAATTCGAGATAATTTCTTGTGATAGAAAAAGAAATTGCTTGTTTCAATTTCCTGCCAAAGTTCCTATCAAGATCAGTTGAATTGTCAGCATAATCTTTCTGTAATGAGTTTTTCCCCCAATCATAAATTAACTGGCTAATTCTGAAATCTGCATAAATATCATTTAAAGAATTACCAAGAAGTCTTTGTTTATTAGGCAAAAGATATTTCCATCGTGAGATATTCAAATCAAAAAATATTTGAGGCAGATAATTTTTATTTAGATAATCAATTTGTTTTAAGCTTGCTTCGATGTTTTTATCGTTAGCTTTTAATTGCGGATTATTCTGAAATGCAATGTTTACAAGATCATTTAAGTCATATTGTTTTGATTGAGCATAACTAAGTCCAGTTGATATTAAAAATGTTAATGTATTTGCTAGAAAAAATATTTTAATCAAGTTCATATTAGTTTTTGACCTCTTTATAATAATTATACAAGAATGCATTCAGCTTTTCAATCATATCTTCTTCATATTCGATCTTCCATATTAATTCATTATTTCTATCTAATACTATAACTGATGGTGCAAATAAAGTTTCATATCGTATTTGCAATTCATTATGTTCAAATGAATCGATTATCCAGATGTAAGGTTTTTCAATTTCATTATTAAGATGATCTCTTATTGATTTTTGAAATTTTAGAAGATCTATAGTTTGATTCCTTGCCATTTCGAGAGTGCAGGCACACGACATCGATGTGCTTAACAAAATGATTTTAATATTATCTGATAGAAAACATTTTTCATCAGCATAATTATAGAAGAGATTTGAAAAGTGAAGATACCAGTAGTTGAATAGAACCAGAGCAGAATCTAATGAAATATTTTTTATTTCTTTTTCAAATTCCAGAAAATGATTCTTTAAACTATCAAATTCTGTTAATGTTATTGAGAATATTTTCTCCAGTTCATCAGCATTTTGTGCCGTGAATAAAATTGATTTTAGTTTTTCAATATCTTTCGAGTAATTCGGATTCTGTTCCGATAGAGATATCAGTAATTCCGCAGCTTTATTTTCAAGTGTTTCATAAAGTTGAGCTTCAAGATTTGTTGTAAAAAAAATCGTTAGCGTCAACAACAATATTTTAATCTGCATTAAAATTCCGATTTAAAATTAGAGAATTCATTCAGTTAATTTTTTCTCACTATTTATAACTTTGTTAAATGCTGTTTCAACAGCTTCTGCAAACAATCTTTTTACCTCTCCTTCGTTTATTGTTCTGGTTCCAATTTGCATTTTCAATTCATCAGGGTCTTTCAAAGTTTTCTTAACTAATTCTGCTGTACCGAAAAGTGTATCATTCACTAGTTCAAAAGCAAGTTCTCTGCTAAGTCCCTGCTTAATTGAAAAATCTATCAATGATTGGATAGCTGGGAACCAGTAAGTCGGACCAACCGCAGTTAATGCAGTTGCAAGATTCATCTGTGATTCATCAATCTTTACTGCATTACCGAATACTTCGAGAATTTTTTCTGCATCACTGATTTGCTTCTCAGTCATATACTTACCCAAACAATATGGATTTACTCCCTTACCAATTTGTGAAGGAGTATTTGGAATAACACGAACAACGGCAACTTCTTTACATAGAACTCCGTCAATCAGCCAAATTGGAATTGCAGCAGCAAGAGAAATCAGAATCTGATCTTTGCGAAGGTCTTTACAATTCTCTGAGAGTACGACTTTAATTTGCGGCGGCGGCACAGCTAGAAAAACAAAATCACCAAAGGCAGCAGCTTGTGAATTATCATTTGTAACCTTCACACAATATTTTTCTTTTATGTAATCAAGTCGCTCCGCTTTAATATCTGAAACCATAATGTTGTTTTGAAAAACAAATCCGCTTTCAATTAAACGAGTAATAAATACTTCGGCAATACTTCCACCACCAATGAACGATATTTTTCTTTCTTCTATGTTTTTCATTTTATACCTCATAATTAATAGAAAGCAGATTAACGCACAGCAATATATCCACCAGGCAAACCATTATATGATAATACAAACTGCCACAACTGATTTTTTCTTGCTCGGAAAGAACCGGCACAAGAAAGCAAAAAGTATTTCCACATTCTGAAAAATCTTACGCCATATTTTACTTTAATGCTATCCCAGTTACTTGAAAAATTTTTATACCACGCCATAAGAGTCTTATCATAGTCAGCGCCGAAGTTATGCAAGTCTTCTATAACAAAAAGATTCTCAAATGCTTTGCTTAGTTGTGGAATTGATGGAAGCATTCCGTTTGGGAAAATATATTTATCTGTCCACGGATCGCCTGCTTTAACTGATTTCAGATTTCCAATAGTGTGAAGCAAAAATAATCCGTCTTCTTTCAGACATCTTTTTGCAACTTCAAAATATGTACGATAATTTTTATAACCGACATGCTCTATCATTCCAACACTTACTATGCGATCAAATTTTTCATTAACATTTCTGTAATCGGTTAGACGAAATTCAACTGGAAGTCCTTCGCACATTTTTCTGCCAAGTTCAACTTGTTCTTTTGAGACAGTAATCCCAACAACTTCAACTCCATATTTTTCAGCAGCATATTTCCCAAAAGCTCCCCAGCCGCATCCAATATCAAGAACTCTCATCCCGGATTTGAGCGAAAGTTTTTTACAAATCAGATCAAGTTTTTTTTCTTGTGCTTCATCGAGTGAATCAGCATTTAACCAATAAGCACAGCTATAGTTCATTCTTTTATCGAGCATATTCTGAAATAAATCATTCCCAAGATCATAATGTCTTTCGCCAATAATAAAAGCTCTTTTTACAGATTGCATATTAAAAATTCTTGCAAGTAAGAGCTTAGAAAGAATTGTAAAACTGCGTTTTATTTTTTCATCAAGATTAGCGGTCAACACTTTGAAAATGAATGAATCAACTTCTTGGGCATCCCACCAATTATCCATATAAGAATCACCGAGTCCAAGCTCACCTTGTGAGACAACTCTTTTATAAAAATCATCATTATGAACCTGAATATCCCACGGATTGCTGCCGTTAATTTTTATTCCGGCTAATCCTAAAATTTCTTCTGCGATATTTTTGTATTTATTGTTCATAATTATTACTCCGCTTTAGTTTTGCTAAACAGCGAATACTTAAAAACTTTTAGTACTCTTAATTTGCTTTACCTGTAAGATGCTCTCTTCTATATTTTGCTGCATTTTCCGTTAAGGTATAATCGGGCATCTGCGGAAAGGCAATGTCAAACGGTGTCGGATAAGCAGCAACTTCAGCAGTTGCTTTCATACCTTCGATAATTTCATTATAAATATTGTAAGGGAATGCAACAGTTACTTCATCTTCCTGAGCAAGAGCAGTTTTTCTATCACCAAAACAGGGAAGCCCAAGAGAAATATCTTGTTTAACATACGCCTGTGCAATGCTGTCAGCACATAAACTCCATTCACCGCCTGTGCTGAACTCTACTCTTCCGCCTCTTTTGTAAAGGTAACCTTGAATGATTCGCATCACTTGTGCTGTGTTTCCATACATTACAACAATATCCGGTTCAAAATTAATTTTAGACATTGGCGCAACAGCTACAGCTTTAAATTTTCCAAAAGGAATTTTTGAAACTTTAGTTGTGAATTCTTTTGATGACTCAAGATCTGCGTGAAGCATTTTTGCAATTTCACCATTCTTCATACTTTCAGGTTCTTGTATCAATCCCATAGTAACTCCACCGACAATACAAGCCATATCATCAGCAGTGAAATACATTGGCCTGCCATAATACCTAACGATGGATGTAATTTGACACGTGTTCATTGGATGTCGCGGACGCATTGTGCCTGCTGGTCTTTCATTTAATGTTTCAAAAAATTTCACGCCGAAAGGATAAGTTTTTGGCCTTAACATTGCAGAGAGTTCGCAGCAAACTTTTACTTGTTCTTGTTCCATTTTATTTTTCCAATTTTATATTTTTATAAATCATGAGTTATTCGCTATGAATATGATTTTATTCTTTTCAATTAAAATAATGATCCATAAATAAGTCCTGTTATTGTTGCCATAACAACTACCAATGACACATAAACAACCGTTTTTTGTGTCCCGATTACACTTCGTATTACAAGCATATTTGGTAATGATAAAGCTGGACCAGCAAGTAATAATGCAAGTGCCGGACCTTTTCCCATCCCATTATTCAATAATCCTTGCAAGATTGGAATTTCAGTAAGTGTTGCAAAATACATAAATGCACCTGTTATGGAAGCAAAAAAATTTGAGAATAAAGAATTGCCGCCAACTAAAGTATATATCCATTCTTTTGGTATAACTCCACCATTCCCTTCAGCACTGCCGAGCAAAAATCCTGCGACTAAAACTCCCGCACCCAGCAAAGGCATTATTTGTTTTGTAAAGCCCCAAGTCTCTCCAAGCCATTGATTTGCTTCATCGCCTGAATATGTTAATGCTAATGTTGTTACAACTACAGCAACTACAAAAGGAATTAAAGGATTACTATAAAAGAGAAAGGCTGATATTATTACTGCAACAGTTCCAAGCAAAACGTATAGTCTTTTTACTTTTATTATATACATTAATGATAAAGCAAATCCAAGTCCGAAGATTGCAGTGATGAACCATTTATTAGCAAACATAAAATACCAGAATCCTTCAGTTTCATTAGCTGGTTTGCCCCAGTTAACAAAAACAAGAATTGCAACAAGAATAAAAAAGTGCAATGCAGTTTGCCAAAGTGGTCTTGCTTCTTCAATTTCAGGCATTGCAAGTTGTGCTTCTTTTCTTTCTTTTTCTTCTTTGCGATAAATAAAAGACATTATAAAACCAATTACTACACTAAATGATACAGCACCGATAACTCTTGCAATTCCGAGCTCAATTCCGAGTATTCTTGCGGTTAATATTATTGCAAGAATATTTATTGCGGGTCCAGAATAAAGAAATGCAATTGCCGGTCCAAGTCCTGCACCTCTTTTATGAATTGATGAAAAAAGTGGAAGTACTGTGCAGGAACATACTGCCAATATTGTTCCGCTTGTTGCTGCCACAAGATAGGCAACCCATTGTTTGGCTTTGCCGCCAAGGTATTTTACAACTGCAGCCTGACTAATAAATACTGCAATTGTACCAGCAATAAAAAACGCAGGAATTAGACAAAGCAATACATGTTCCTGTGCATACCATTTTGCAAGTGCAAATGCATCAATAATTGCATTCTTAAATTTTTCTGTTTCAATTGGCATAAAGTAAGCGAATACAAAAAATCCAAATATCCAAAGAAACGATTTATATTGTTCTTTCCAGTTCATGATTAACCCTTTAACTTATACAATTTGTTGTTTGATAATTTCTTTTAATTCTTCCACTGCTGGCACCCTGCCTTGAACAACAATTTTATTATTAACAATTAAACCGGGAGTTTTTACTAATCCTAATTCCAAGATTTTTGAAAAGTCAGTAACTTTTTCTATTTCAGCTTGAATATTCATTTTGGTTAATGCTTCTCTAGTTCTTTTTTCCAGAGTTACGCAGTTCATGCAACCAGGTCCTAATACTTTAATATTCATGTTCTTATCTCCTTTAATGATTTAATGAGTATATACTCATATTGTGAATAAAAAATTATTTTTTAATAAACTTGTTTATTTTTTCAATGTTGCTGATTGATATTTCTTCAGCGAGTTTTAAAATTTCCATAATTCTTTCATCTGCAATTCTATAATTAACACGCAATCCTTCTTTCCACGAAACAAGTACTCCGCTTTTTTCCATGCTTTTAAGGTGTCTTGAGAGATTTGACTGCTCTAAGCCAATCATAGGCATAATTTCACAATTACATAAAGCTTTCTGCTGAATTGCTTTTAATATCTTTATTCTGTTTGGATGACATATTGCAGATAATATTTCTGATTGTAAATCTTCTTTTGTTTTATACTTATTTGTCAAATTATTATCTCACTTTGTTTAAATTATTTAAAATGCTATGCTAAAATACAACATGACTATATGATTGTCAACTCATATATCATGCAAAAAAAATATTTTTTTTGTATTAACTTAAGTAAAGATCGTTCTGTTTTTTCTTAAAAATAATAATATGAATAGTCAAGGTTAAGAAATATTATTCTGCATGATTTATTCTTCTCAAAATTCCAATTGGGCAAATATCACTTACATAATCAAGCTGGAGCTCTTTTGCTTTTTCTATTGCATTCTCATCAAAGCAATTTGGAGGAAACCAGATTTTATCCACTCCAATTTCTTTTACAACCGGAACAACATTGATTGTGTTCTTAGGTGCAAGTGCAGTTAAAATTACATCAGGTTTTTCTGGTAATTCTTTTAATGATGGATAACATTTTACTCCTTCAATCTCATCATACTTTGGATTGATTGGAAAGATTTTAATTCCGTAATCTTTAAACACACAAACAAGCTCATAGCCGTACTTCATCATTTCATTTGAAGCACCAACTATTGCAAAGGATTTTTTTTCTTTTAGGATTTCTTCTGGTATCATTGCTTTAACCTTTTTTAATATTGAATAGAAAGCTGATTTAGCGGATTTCAACGGACCTAAATCAGTTTAATCTTTGTTCCAATTCTTCCCTGATTTTTCGTTCCGATAATTTTCCGCCCGATTGAATTATTTTTCCATCAATTGTTACAACAGGTGTTTGAAGTTTTTCCTGTTGTATTCCTTCAATTATTTCTTTGTAAGAAAATGATTCGGGAGAAAATATTTCTATCAGCTTAATTTCAAAATTATCTCCAAGACGCTCTTTTAATTTTTTAGAAATCATATCAACTGCATATTGCCAGCTTTTTTCATAACTGCAGGCACCAACAGGCATAACAAATATTTTTATATCAAATTTTTTATTCATTAAACAAATTCATTAAAATATTTTTTTTAAAATCTTAACGCTACGTTTACAAGCATTATTAATACCGGCACTTCTACCAAAGGTCCAATTACTGTAGCAAATGCAGCCGGAGAATTAATTCCGAATACTGCAACTGCAACTGCAATAGCTAATTCGAAATCGTTGCTGCCAGCGGTAAAAGCAACAGTTGTAGTTTTTTCGTAAGAAACTCCCTGTCGTTTAACAAAGAAGAAAGTAATAAAAAACATTAAGGCAAAATAAAATGTGTATGGAATTGCAACACGAATTACATCAAGCGGCAGTTCAACAATCTTTTCACCTTTTAATGAAAACATTACAAAGATTGTGAACAACAAAGCTATTGGAGTAAGAATAGAAATTTTAGGTATGAATTTTTTGAAATACCATTCCTTGCTTTTAGTTTTTACTAAAATTAGCTGTGATATTACACCGCCTGCAAATGGAATTCCGAGATAGATTAAGACTGTGACTGCTATCTCCCAAATAGATACATCAACCAACGCACCTTGCATACCAAATATAGGAGGAAGAACTGTTATAAAAATGTATGCGTAAACAGAATAAAGCAGCACCTGAAAGATCGCATTGAAAGCTACGAGTCCTGCCCCTAGCTCAGAATCTCCGTTTGCTAAATCATTCCATACTAAGACCATTGCAATGCACCGTGCCAAACCAACCAGAATAACGCCGATTGCCATTTCAGGTTTATCTGGCAGCAGTATCAATGCAAGAAAAAACATAACCATCGGACCAACAATCCAACTCTGGATAAGTGATATACTTAGCAACTTAACATTTTTAAAAACGATCGGAAGTTCTTCATACTTAACTTTTGCAAGAGGTGGATACATCATTAAAATTAATCCGATTGCAATAGGAATGTTTGTTGTACCGACGCTTAAAGAATCCCAAAACCCGGCAATGCCTGGAAATATTGATCCTGCAGCTACACCAATAAACATTACAATAAAAATCCACAGAGTTAAAAATCTGTCGAAGAAAGAAAGTTTTTTTGAAACTGAGCTCATATTATTTCCTCATTTATTAGCAAAAAATTAATAGAAAGCTGACGCGACTGATTGAGCGGATTTAATCCGCCGAAATCAGCTTGATCGGCTAAATCTGCGTTCTATTTTTTATTTCTTTATTATAAAACTCATAAAAATCTCTTTTAATTTCATCTCGAACTTTTCTGAATACAGCAAGAATTTCTTCTTCTGTTCCAGTTGCATCTGCAGGATCTTCAAATCCGATGTGCAATTGATGTTTTACATCTCCAATAAATACAGGACAGGTTTCTTTTGCGTTATCACAAACTGTAATCACATAATCAAAAGATTGAGATATATATTTGTCAACATTTTCTGGTATTCCGTTACTTATGTCAATTCCGACTTCCTTCATCACTTGAATTGCTTTAGGATTTACTTTATCTGCCGGTTTTGTTCCTGCTGAATAAACTTCAAGATTTTCATCAAACGATTTCAGAAATCCTTCTGCCATCTGGCTTCGGCAGCTATTTCCTGTGCAGAGTATTAATATTTTTTTGTTCATAAAATTTCCTTTCAATTAAGAACAGCAGCTTGATGGTGCTGCAAACTTTGCAAAATCCATCGATATTTCATTGCTTAAAATCTGATTAATGTTTTGTAAAAAATCTTTTACAATTGCCTGTTTTTCAAACAAGCTTTGATTCAGTGGATTTGACTGAATTTCTTTTGCAAGCATTCTTAGCTCAGCAATCTCTTGTTGTGTAAGAGTTCCGTCGTATTGTTTTCTTTGAAAATCAGATGATAATTCATAATATTTTTCAGTGAGTTTTATTAATTCTTCATCGTTGTTATAGCTTTTTATAGCTGACAGGTAATCAATAATTTCTGGTGCAGATTGTAATGTCCGAACGAAATCATCAGCAATATATTTTGTTTGTTCATCTATCATTTTAATTCTCCAATTTAATTTTATTTTAATTTAACCGCAGCAAGAGCTGGATGGTTTTGCAAGTGATGCAAAATCAAAACTTAATTTTTCACTAATATATGAATTTAATTCCTGATAAAAAGAGATTAAATTTTCCTGTGAAGTTAAATAATTATTATAAACTTCATTTTGCTGAGCAAGCAATTTTGCTTCATTAAGTTGTTTTAAATCCTCGTCATCAGGATTACCCCAATTAGATTTCATTTGATAATTATTTAATGCAGTATTGTAATTTCGAGCGACTTCCTTAGCAGAATCATCAGAGCGAAATTTATCCCTTGCAGAAATATAATTTTTGTAAGGCTCAGAATTTAGAATTGCTTTACCCAACCTGCTGGTTGAATCATGCAGATTTTCTTTTATCTGCTGATGGATTTGAGTTGCTTCTTCTTTCATTAATTTTCCTTTTAATTAATTTATTTTCATCTTTAAATTTATCGCCATTACGAACCAGTCTCGAATTAAGCAATATTTTATTTAACAAGAACATTTATGTTTGAATAAAGCATATCTGATGCTCTTTTTACCATCTTCAAACCTTTAATCTCCGATTCGAGTAAAGGCATTACAATAACCGGCAGTTGAAATCTCTCTTTAATTTCATTCAGATATTTTTCCTGCATCTTTCTTCTTTTGATAAAGAATTCATTTGTGCAGTATTCCGGCTCAAGCACCTGATTAGCTACAACAAACTGCGTTTGAATTCCTGCACTTTTCAAATCGAGCATCGCTCTGTATGCTTCAATTACCGGAGTGGATTCAGGATAAACAACAAAAGAAAAGATTGATTGTTCAGGATTTTTCATTCTTGAGATTACTTTTTCAAATCTTTTTTGGGTAACTGATTTTGCTTCCAGACTTTTTTCACTTGTGGCTACCATCAAACTAACCTGGTCGCTATAATCAAAAGGTAATTCGAGCAGACGCAAAGTATGTCCTGTTGGTGCTGTATCGAAAATAACATAATCGTAATCATCACTTTCTACATAACTCATAAACTTATCAAATGCCGCCATTTCTTCTGTGCAAGGTGATTCAAGTTCTTCCTTTATGGCAATCATCATATCTTCAGAATATTTTGATTTAGCTTCATCTATAATTCTTTGTTTGTATTCTTCAACTGCATTTTCTTGGTCGACGATTACAGACCAAAGATTTTCAACTCCTTTAACTTTCTGTATATGGTCAGTTATAGTTTGTTCGAGCACTTCGCCAATATGTGCCGCCGGATCGGTTGTGAGTAATAATGTTTTGTATCCTTCTTTAGCAAATTTGAATGCTGTGATTACAGAAATTACAGTTTTACCAACGCCGCCTTTTCCGGTAAAGAAGATTGTTTTTGTTTTTCCATTTGGGGCAATGATTTCATCTATTGTGTCAGGAATGAATTTACTAAAATCAGATTTTAAAAATTCACCATTGCCAATTGAATAATTTTGCTTTTCTGAATTTGAAAATAAATCTTTTTCGATATTTAGAATTCTTTCAACTCCTTTAATCTCACCATCACGCTGATACATTTTTCTTAACTTTACTTCAAAATCTCTCTCGATTATTTTGATATACTTTTGCTGCATTTCAAATCTGCTTTTGAAGAAAGGATGTTCGCAAACTTCTTCTGGCAGTATTCCATTAATGATCAGTTCAATATTTTTAACACCAATTGTTTTTAATTCAGCAGATGATCTCTTCGTTTCGTAAACTGAAGTTTCCTCAGGCTGAAGTACGAAAATAAAAGTTGTTCGTTCTGCATCGGCAAGAAGTTTTGTAGCTTCGTCATACTTAGCTTTATTTTCCTGAATAGATGCAACCGGACCGATGCAAGTATTGCCGCTGCCTTTTGCGCTTTCTTCGATATGCTTACTCCAATCAACCGGTAGTTCGAGTAATCTTATTGTATGTCCGGTTGGTGCAGTATCAAAAATTACCACATCATATTTTTCGCCTTTGCCTTCTTTTTCTGCAACCATAAAATCAACAAAGCGATCAAATGAAGCAATCTCAGTTGTGCAAGGTGAATTAAATTGTTCTTCAAGCACAGTCATTACACTCTCTGGCATAACTGCACGCATTGGAGCAAGAATTCTTTCGCGATATTCTTCTGTAGCTTTATCAGGGTCTATTTCCATTCCCCAAAGATTTTTTAGAAGTGGAGTAATTTTATGTCCAATTTCGGTTTCAAAAACATCAGCTAAATTACTTGCCGGATCGGTTGTTACGATTAGAGTTTTTTTACCTTCATTTGCATAATGAACAGCGGTTGCACAAGCCATTGTTGTTTTGCCAACGCCGCCTTTCCCACTGAAGAAAATATATTTTGTGTTGTTCATAATATCTCCTTATAGAACGCTGATTTAGCAGATTGAGCTGATCAGCGCGGATGATTTTTGAATTCGTTTTTAAAAATTTTTCTTTTGAATTGTGGAGTTTTACCGAAATTCAACAGTAACCCAACTTCACAATTAGTTGCTCTTAAATAATTGGTTAATTGTGCTTCGTGTTCTGA
Source organism: uncultured Melioribacter sp. (assembly GCA_964625385.1). Lineage (GTDB taxonomy): Bacteria > Bacteroidota > Ignavibacteria > Ignavibacteriales > Melioribacteraceae > Stygiobacter. Next base: position 28,006 of record CAZVBT010000356.1, read on the forward strand.
ACAAATACTTTCTGCCGCTTTTAATTCAATTATTACAAGATCATTTACTATTAAGTCAGCAAAGTATTCGCCAACATTTTTATTTTTATAATAAACTTCGATTTGTTTTTGTCTTTCACATTTTAATCCAAGATCATTTAATTCTATAATCATTGCATTTTCATAAACTTTTTCAAGAAATCCATAACCAAGTTTGTTGTAAACATTATAAAAGGCTTTGAGAATTAAATCAGTGATATCTTTATGTAATAACTCAGTTTCCATAATAAGTTATAAAGTTAAATAATAATGGAACGCTGATTCAGCGGATCAAGCTGATTAAAACGGATCAAATCCGTGAAAATCCGCTCAATCAGCTAAATCAGCGTTCTATTATTTTTGATTTATATAATCTCTCAATTCATCTAAAGAAGGATATGATTTTTCCTTCACTACTTTACCATCGTCTAATGTTATTGGCAGGATTTCAACTCCGTGCAGCTGCAATAGTTTCATAACTTCCGGCTGCTGCATAAACTTTGGACCTTGCTGACTGAGTAAATACCTTTCAATCTTTACCTGACCATCAAATTCCTTTTTTATTTTCAGAATAGCTTCATTTATATCAAGCAAAGCCGGATCAATATCAGGTCCGCATAATCCACTTGGACAGCACATCGGCGGATCATAAATTTCTATTTTTATTTCTTTGACTTCTTTTGTGTTATTCATTTTAGTCCCTCTTAATCTTGTTAAAAGTATAATCCAAACATTTTTTGATTTCGTTTATATTAAAATTCTGATTGGGTTTAGATTCAAGATTTAAAACCAATTCATCATTTATAAAATTGATCTTGAGAGTTTGTAATTTTTTATATTCATCTGTCGGACAACCGCATTGACCTTTTTGGCAGAGTTCAAAATTGGAGAGCAAGGCATTTCTTTCATCAGCTTTAGAATGTAAGTATATATTTATTTTGTTTTCGTGAGATTCGATTTTATATTTCATTTCATTCTCTTCAAGCTTAGCAGCATCCACTTCCAGAACCACCGCAGCAACCGCCGCCGCTGTTTTGTGAGTCTCGTGATTTGACATTAACTGTTTGTCCGCCAATAATTGCAAATCCGCCAAACACCTGCTGAAGATTATCACTTCCGCATTGTTCACAATGAATTTTTAGTCCTTCTTCTTTTTCTTTTATTGTTGCTCTTACATCAAAATAATAACCACAATCTTTACAGTGATATTCATAAGTTGGCATTTAATGATGCTCCTTTCCTTTTTTTTCTCCAACTAAAGTTATACTGAATATTCCCTTTAAATTATTCTTATAATCTTCTATCTCATTTTCATTTAAATATAGAGTAAGTAAATCATCTGAGAGTTCAATGCGTTTTGATTTTTTAATTTCAATATTTACAAAACCTGAGTTCTTAACTATTTCAAGATATTCAGATTGCTTTAAAGCACCTGCAACACAACCTGCATATAACTCAGCTGATTTTCTCAATTCTTCTGAGAGTTCTCCTTGAACAACAACATCAGAAATACAAAAATGCGCGCCTGGTTTAAGTATTCTGTAAATTTCCGAAAAAGCTTTAACCTTATCCGGAACAAGATTCAGAACACAATTGCTTATAACTACATCAGCAATATTATCTTCAAGAGGAATATCTTCGATATCACCCAATTTGAATTCAACATTTTTATATCCGAGTTTTTTATTGTTGTTATTTGCTTTTCCGATCATCTCCTCAGTCATATCAATTCCAATAACTTTGCCTTCTTGACCAACAATAGACCTAGCAATGAAAACATCATTGCCGGCTCCGCTTCCGAGATCAACAACTGTATCGCCTTTTTTAATACCTGCAAATTCTGTCGGCAGTCCGCAGCCAAGTCCGAGATCGGCATCAGATAAATATCCATCAACATTGATATATTCATCTCCAATCATAGAAAAACTAATTAAGTTAGAATCGCCGCAGCAAGAAGCTGATGGACCGCAACAACCGTTTTCTGCACCGAGGGCAATTTGTGCATATTTTTTCTTTACAATGTCTTTTATTTCAGAATTCAAAATTATGTCCTTTCTTTTTCTCTGCTGATTAAATCATCAGCTAATTTGTAAATATCATTTATAGGTCGTTCTTTAACCATTTTTCCTATTTTAATTGCTTCTTCAATTTCCTGAAGAGTGCATCCAAGTTTTAAAGCTTCGGCAAAATGATAACGAAGACAAGGAAGACAATTACCGCCAATCAATGAACCGATTGCGATAAGTTCGGCAGTAACAGGTTCTAATTTGATAGTAGAATTTTCCATTTAATTTTATGCCTCTGTTTTTTGTTTAATCATTTTTAATAAGTCCTTTTCCGGCACTATTCCGACAACACATTTATTATTCATTCGCAGTATAAGTCTGTTATTGAGTCTCTGCTCATCCTGCATAAAAATATTGTCATTTAAGTAACTCTTTAAAAAATTATATAAAGGTTTGTTCTTATCAGCATTTTTATTTAATTCATAGTAAACCCATGTGCCTGATTTTGTAGAGTTGAGGAGTCCAACTTTTTTGATTTGATTAATCGCTTTAGAAACAGCGTATTGTGGGAGCTGCAGGGCATCCATTATTTCACATACACAAAGATTGGTATTGCTTTTTATGAACAGATTTAGAATTCGGAGTCGAGTTTCTTCTGCAAGTATTTTAAATATATTTAAACTAGAATTCATTGACCACTTTTTTATATGCTGAAAATTGCATGCAAATATATGCTAATATTTGCATATATAAAATAGTTTTAAATTTTTTTCTGTGTTTAATATTATGACAATAAAATTGAAAATTTAATTTGATAAAACTAATATGACAATTTAAGAATGAATTTTAAAGTTGAAAAATAAATTTGAGATAGAAAGTTTTAAAGAATTAGTTAAATATTCATATTTGGTGGGCCCAGAAGGACTTGAACCTCCGACCCCTCCGACTTTGTCGGAGTGCTCTAACCAACTTTCTCTTTTAATTTTTCAATGTACTCAATTGCTTTTCTAAAGTTCTTAAAGGATTTCAATTTCCTTTCTAATTTTATTG
>CAZVBT010000357.1:0-16250 GCA_964625385.1 uncultured Melioribacter sp.
ACTCGAAGAGCACAAGACAGAGGCGCAAATGCTGGTGTTCGTGCTGCATTAATTGGTGGTGCTGATTTTACTTCAAATGTTGGAATTTCATACAAACTTGGATTCCCTCCAAAAGGAACACATGCTCATAGTATGGTTCAATTTTTTTTATCTCTTGGTTACAGCGAGCTTGACGCTTTTAATGCATTTGCTGATTTATATCCTGATGATTGTATTTTATTGGTTGATACAATTGATTCTATTAATAGTGGAATACCAAACGCTATTAAAGTTTTTGAAAAACTGAAACGAAAAGGACACAAACCACTTGGCATTAGATTGGATTCAGGCGACTTGGCATTCTTATCTATCAAAGCTGCTAAAATGTTAAACCATGCTGGTTTTGAAGATGTTGTTATTGTTTTATCAAATGAACTTGATGAATTAAGTATTTGGCAGATTATAACCCAAATTACTATTGAAGCGCCAAAAGAAGGACTTGATGCTGATTCAATTATTAATCGTTTAGTTTTTGGAGTTGGAACTAATTTAATTACATCGTCTGGAAATCCTTCACTTGGTGGTGTTTATAAATTAGTATCAGTTAAAAACAAAAATGTTTGGAAAAGTACGTTGAAAATTTCTGACAATCTGGAAAAATCAACTTTACCCGGTGAAAAAAATATTTTCAGATTATATGACAAAAATGAAAAAGCAACCGCTGATTTAATTTGTTCTGCAAAAGAAAAAGTAAATATTAATTCAAATATTTTATTACATCATCCGGTTGAAGAAAATGTTGTAAGAAAAATTAATATTAAAGAATTGTCATCTTTCGAATCATTACTTAAAGATATTTTAGTTGAAGGTAAATTAGCTTATGAATTTCCTTCTCTTGAAAATATAAGAAATGTCCGAGATTCTGATTTAGAAAAATTACATGATGGTGTTAAAAGAATTATCAATCCACATTATTATCATGTATCAGTTTCAGAAAAGTTAATTTTGTTACGCAAGCAATTAACGTCAAAATTAAAAAAGAAAAAAAATTAATCTGTTAAAAATCTATAAATCAAATAACCAAAATTAATTTGAAGTAAGCCTAAAGATATTCCACTTATCAAATCAAATTTATTTACTTTGATAAGTAAGGTATGATCCTTTGTTAAAATATATTCATCATATTTTTTATCAGCGTTAATTTTATAATAAGCTGAAATTGAGCCTAAAACAATTGAACAACCAGTAAGAATTTTAAATAAACTACTTTCATGAAATTTATAATCATAATTATAAGTTGTTGATAAATTAATTTTTTCAAATTCGTAATTTTTTTTGAAAGGATAATATTTAGTAATTGTATCGTTACAATTCATAACTTTCAACGAATCAGAAAAATTGGAATTCCAATTTTTATCTTCTTGAACTTTTAAAGTGTACTTCCCTTTCGGTAGATTGAGAGAAATTTTATCACCTTTAAGTCTGATCGAATCAATTTCAACCAATAAAAATGAATTTTGCTTACTAATTATGTTTATACAAGCATTGCACTCTTGTGCGAAGATATATGTATTTATAAATAAAAAACTAATCAGCAATAATTTTGTAAGCATAGATAATTCCTCTATCAACTCCGAAATAAATAAAGTCATCATAAAATAATGGAGTTAATTTTACTCTTCTTTCAAAGTTAAGTGTATTTAGTAACTTACCATTTGAAATATCAAGTAATAAAACTTTTTTATTGTTATCAGGTACTATAATTAAATTATCAAACACTAATGGAGTTGCATTAAATAAACTATTAGAATAATATTCCCATAAAATTTTACCAGAAGATTTTTCCAAGCATAAAAATTCACCGCTTAGATTTCCGAAAAAAATATTTTTTGAATCATGCACAGGAAAAGAAACTACTCTCGAGTTACTTTTAAAGGACCAATTGATTTTTTCTGAGACAAAATCAAAAGAATAAAATGTTCCATCTTCTGTAATGAAAAACAAAATATCATTTTCAAAAGAAATTCCTGAACAAACATCAGAATCAAACTTTATTTTCTTAAAAATTTGTTTTTTGATAATATCAAATAGTATTAATTCAGATTTGTTATTGCCAAAAATGCAGAGGTTTTCTTTAATTGTAACATTTGAAATTATTTCAAAACCTAATTTGAATTTCCATTGAATATCACCAATAAAATTAATTTTACAAATTTCTCCTCTGTTTGTAAACACTAAAAATCCATCATCATTTTTTACAAGTTCAAAATTAATTTTACCATCAATTTTTGCTTCGTTAATTATCTTACCTTGTAGTAAATCAAAAGTGTAAATTGTTGAATATCTTTGTTCTAAATTATTAACAGGAATGTAAATTCTAAATGAATTAATAATCGGTGAAACTTTTATTTCGCCATTAAATTTTTCATAACCAATTTGTTTGCCATTTAATCTATCAAAGACAAAAAATCTCCCTGATAAATCTGGTACAAATAAATATTTATCATAGACTAAAAAAGAAGTATTAGAAAAACTTCCATAAGTTTCATTTGTCCATATTTGTTTTGGATTACTCAAAGCATTTTTATCAAAATAAAAATTTCTTTTGTTTGAAATACCAAACTGAAATATTCCTTTCCCTTCATCAATTTTATTTTTTAAAATAATAGGTTGATTACAATTAATTAAAATGAATGCAAAGATTACTATAGATATTTTAGTAAATATTTTCATTAAAAGTCCCAACCAAAGAAAAATTGGTAAAATAAACCTTTTTGAAAATCTGATAGATTATTTTGCAATTTTTTGCCAATATCATAACGTAATGCAATCACATTGAAAAGATTTAATCTTATACCAAAACCAATGCTGCCAAGGGTTTGATTATAATTTTTATCCCATGCAGAACCTAAATCCAAAAATGCAGCTCCTCTTAAATTGAAGAATGATAATCCAAAAAAAGGAAAATTAATATTAATCTGATCAATCAATGGAAATCTCAATTCATTTGAAATTAACCAGAGTTTATTTCCACGAATAGAAAACCTTGGATAACCACGTAAATCCCAACTTCCACCAGCAATAAATCTTCTTGCTTCTTTTCCTTCATTAATATAAAAAGAAGTTCTAACTGCAAAAGTTGAACTTAATCCAAGTCTGAAATATTTTCTGTAATCGACCATGAATGAATAATAGTTAACATTACTGAATTTTATATCAGATGTATAGCCAAGTAAAATTCTGAAGCGTGAACCATCAATAGGGCCTGTTGCATGCCAAATTGCATTATCATGAACAAATGAAATTGAATTTGTAAGTAATAAAGCTTTGCGAGATAAAAATTTTCCGATTAATTCTTTATCACTATTTGCAAGACTTAATTCTGTTTCAATTCTTTGAAAAGTTGATAAAGGATGGTATAAAGAAATGTAACCCCCAAAAATTCTTTCATAAAAATATTCGTTTGATTCTCGAATATCATATCTTCTTCCGGCAAAATGAAAAATTCCATAACCATAATTTGTTCTGTCTTTCAAATTAATTCTGCTAATTGCAACATTAAAATTCTTTAGTATTTCACTTTGAACTTCTGCGGTATTGTAGATATAAAAAACATATCTATCATCACCAAGCAAATCACTTAACGTTAAAAATGCACCACCTTGATTTCCGTAAACCGGATCAGCAATAAATTGACTAACTGCATAATCAAGTGTGTATTCATTTTGATACTTAACAACATCTTTTTGTGGATTAATTTCAATCAAATTTTCTTCCCACTTACTTCCAATATTTTCAAAATCAAATGAAGTATATTTTTGATTTTCAAAATTATTTAGTGGTAATTCATAAAACTGAAATGAAAATTTTTCAAAAGCTGAAGTAATTAATTTATCTTCATTTAAAAAATCGAAACTGTAAACACTTGTTAAAAAGTTAGATACTTGTTTCATTACGGAAGTTGAATCTGAATAATCAATTTTCCAAATATCATAAACGCCATTGTAATCACAATTAAAAAATATTTCATTTTTATTTTTTGCAAAAACAGGATTATTAATATTAGCATTTACATTGGTCAGATATTTAATCTCGGTTGTGGATAAATTTAATTCAAATAGATTTTTTTTCTTTTTAAAGATGCCATCTGTTCTATCTGATGAAAAAATTATTTTCTTTTCGTCTGGGGAAAAGATTGGATCAATATCTTCATAATAATCATTTGTTAGACGAATTAATGATTTTTCAATTAAGTTATAGATAAATAAATCATTGTAGCCTTTTTTGTCAGTTGCAGAAAAAACAAGTTTATCTCCTTCACTTGAAAAAGATGGATTTTTTATTCTGATCAAATTTTGAAAACCAATTGTTTCAATAACTTTATTTTCTTTAACAGAATAAAAGTGAATTACATCCTTGCCTTTAGAAAAAGTAACGAAAGCAATAATTCCATTTATTGAAACATCAATTGATTTTTCAATCAAATGAAAAGATTCAAATGTTTCATCTTTTTCACCTTCAATTAACACCACTGGATTTTCAATTTGAGTTTTATTTGAATCATACTCTATTTTCATTAATGAAGTATAACCATTGTAATTACCAATGAAATAAATTTCTTTTATACCATTGTTAATAAAAACTTTAGGTGAAAAATTAAAACCTTGAGTTGTCAGTTTATTTGATTTAATTATATGTGGAACATTTGATGTGTAAAGTGGAAAATATTCTTTTCGGATTTCATATTCCCACTTTTGATCTATTAATTCAATTTTTTCATTTAAAGTAAATTCAATAACATCTTCAAATTTTTTAAATCTCCAAAAATTTTCAAGCAATTCAGGAATTTTATGCACACCATAATTTTTAGAAACAAATTTTAAAAATTTTTGCCCTTCTTTATACATTAAATACGAGCCGTAAATACTTTCAATGTTACTCAACTTTACAAATAAAGCATTTAAAACAGCATCTCTCATAACCATTTCAGATTGAGTATCCCAATCTGTTGACCAAAATTCTGCCAGTCCTTCAACAAACCAAAGTGGTGGAAATCTTTCAGTACTAATTCTATGATCATAAAGTTGATTATAAATTTTATTTGTCATAAAAACATGAACAAGCTCATGTTTAATTACATGCTTAAATTCAAGCAAAGAACCTAAGTAAGGAATAACAACACGTCCTTTCATAAATTCAAAAAAACCACCAACACCTTCCGGAATAAATCCGGGTGTTGTATTTGTTTGCTGAAAGTGCGTGTGAGAATTATATAATATAAGTGGAATCTTATTTGTAATTACGTGATTGAATTTAATCTTTAAATCGTGATACGAATCCTCAGCAAAGCTAGCACCAATTTTTGCTATTTCAGAAAAATCATCATAATAATAAATATTGAAATGTTCAGTTTGAAGAACATTCCAATTGAAATTTTCATACTGAACTTTGTTTCTACCGAAAAAATAAAACTGCGCAAAAATTAACTGAGGTAAAAAAAGTATAAACCAAAAATATTTCTGCGGGAATTTTATCACAGATTTTCTTTTAAATAATTAATGTTATCTATTTCGGATGGATCAACATTTCTTAATATTGCCAGATAGTAAGTGAGCCAATCGCCAAGATAAATTAAATCAATCAAACTAACTTTAAATTCTTTCTCGTTACTCTTTAAATTAATTATTTCAGCACCGGATTTTTTTATCAATTGAGAGGTTATTTCAAAACGTTTTTTAATTTGTTGATTATAAGTTTCATCTAATAGATTTATTACTTTAAAATTCATAGATGATTGATAACTTTCCCAACCTACAATTTCATTATGATCAAGCTCCGGATACAAATTATAAAACGCATGAACTTTTGAATTTTCATTAAACTGACCTTTCAATCTGCATGCAACCGACGAAGTTATATCACTTACTCCATAAATAACTGGTGTGAAGCCTAAAAGTGTTTCAGCTAAATTTAATACTTCATTAACTTCACTGGAATAAATTTCTGATTTGTTTTTTAATAACAAAATAATTTCCTGAACAAATTTATCTTGATCTTCAATAAGTTTTAGAGATACAAAAATTTTTAATAATGCAAAAAAATTAAGATACAATGCATAACGTGGTTGATAACCTTTTAACAATTTCACAACCGGAATTAAATTTTGATTTGCTACGGTTTCAATTTTACCACCAGTTGTAATACAAACAACCTGACATTTTTTTTGTATTGCATCATTTAAAGCAGAAAGAGTTTCTTCTGTGTTTCCACTATATGAAGAAGCAATTACTAATGTGTTTTCATCAGCATATTTGGGCAAATTATAATTTCTGTTTACTTGATAAGGAAATTTTAATTCATCTCTTAAAAAGTTTATCAATAAATCGCCGCCAATAGCAGAACCGCCTAAACCAGTTACAATAATGTTATTAATTTTTGAAATATCAATTTGTGATAAGTTTAATTTTAAATTCCATGAATATTCAATTTGTTGATAACTTTTTTTTAATACTTCAAATTGATTTTGAGTGTCAATAGATTTGATCATTTCGGAAATTTTCATAATACCTCAGTAAAGATTTTTAATTTGATCTTTAATTTTTTTGTTGTAAAAATGATGTAATGCTTCATTAATTTCTTTTTCAGTTTTTAATGTTAAACATTTAGAAGCAAGTTCTTTTGCTTCTTTAAATGAAATACTTCGGATTATTTTTTTGATTTGAGGAATGATGGATGGAGAAATACTTAAAGATTCAAGACCTAAACCAACCAATAAGGGTGCGGCAAAAGGATCAGCAGCCATTTCACCACACAAACTAACTTGTTTGCCGGCTTTTTTACCTTCATTGGAAATATGATTAATAAAACGAACAATAGAAGGATGAAATTCCTGATACAATTTTGAAACAATCTCATTACCTCGATCAACGGCTAAAGTATATTGTATCAAATCATTTGTACCAATACTTAAAAAATCTGATTCTTCAGCAAATTCCTTTGCCATTGCTGCCGCAGATGGCACTTCAATCATTAAACCAACAGGAAGATGTTTATCAAAATTTTTCTTTTCAGCTTTTAATTCCTTCTTACATTTTTCAATTAATAATTTAGTTTCTCTTACTTCTTCTAAAGCTGTAACCATAGGAATCATGAAATAAATATTTTTGTGTTCGCTTGCTCTTAAAACAGCACGAATTTGAGACTTAAATAGTTCAGGATTATCGAGTAAAAGTCTTATACCTCGCCAACCTAAAAAAGGATTTGGTTCATGTAAATCAACTGGTAATACTTTATCTCCACCAATGTCAAAGGCACGGATTGTAACTATTTCAGGATAAATTTTTTCTGCTAAATCTTTATATGTTAAATACTGTTCCTCTTCATCGGGAAAATAATCCAAATGATTAAACAATTGTTCAGTTCTAACTAATCCAATTCCCTTTGCACAGTTTTGTGAGATAAATTCAAGTTCTTCTATCAAATCGAGATTAGCTATAAGTTTTATAATTTTTCCATCAGTTGTTTTAGCTGGTAAATCTTTTAACTTGATTAATTCTTCATCATAGCTTTGTAGTTTTTCAATTTTTGATAAATATTCATTTTTTGTTTTTTCATCTGGATTAACAATAACAATTCCTTTGTAACCATCGATTATTAATTCATCATTTTCCTCAATTTTATTTGTAGCATCATGAACACCCAACACAGCTGGAATATTCAATGAGCGGGCTAAAATTGCTGCGTGTGATGTCAGTCCACCAAAATCTGTTATATAACCTTTAACATTCATTCTTGTAAACAATACTGTATCTGATGGTGAGAGATTTGTTGTTACAACAATAACATCACTCGCAATTTTAGATTTCCATTTTTTCTTTTTAAGATTTTTAATAATTCTGTTTTTAATATCTTCAATATCGTAAGAGCGTTCCTTCATGTAAGTTTCATCAGCTAAATTCATCAGGTGTGTATATTTAGAAATTTCGCTATCTACAATAAATTCAGGAACACGTTTTTCATTTTTTATTCTTTCCTTTATTGTAGAAATTAAAATCGGGTCATCTAAAATCATTATCTGAGCTTCAAAAATAGCTGCTCTTTTTTCTCCAATTTTATCGACTGCAAGAGAAAAAATTTTTCTCAATTCTTTTTTAGATTGTTCTAATGCAATTTCAAGATTCTTAATTGCTTCATCAACATCTTGGATTGTGTCGGTTGAAATCAATTCTTTTTGTTTGGAATAAATATGTGCTTTCGCTATTGATATGCCTGGAGCTGCTGCTATTCCATTTAGTAAAATATTTTTTTCTTTAAATTTCATCGAAACCTCGATTGAAATAATCAACTATTTCTTTTGATGCTTCTTCTTCATCTTCTCCATCAAATGTAAGCTTAATTTGTGAACCTTTTTCCGCAGCTAATGTCATAACACCAATAATGCTTTTACCATTGATATTTAATCCATCTTTATTGAGAAAAAATTCACATTTATATTTTGAAGCTAGTTTTACAAGTGTTGCTGCTGGTCTTGTGTGCAAACCGGCATTGTTTACTATAGTTACAGTTACTTCTTTCATTTATTCCTGTCGGTTAAAGAGTTAACTAAATGAATCATTAGTTGTTTGCCTTCGTTATTTGGAAGTACATCCAAACTCCTGAGAGCTAATTTAGTGTATTTTTTTATTTCTTTTTTAGTCAAATCAATTATACCTAAATCAAAATATAATTTTCTATAGATTTCAACTTCTTCCTGTTTAATCCCTTTGTTTTCAATTACTTTTTTTAACAGTTTAATATCTTTTTCATTAACAGCTTTTTTAATAGCATTAAGGAACAAAAAAGTTTTCTTTCCTTCTATTAAATCACTGCCAATTTTTTTCCCAAACTTTTCTTGTTCAGCAATTATATCTAAAAGATCATCCTGAATTTGAAAAGCAATACCTAAATTTTTGCCAAATTGTGAAACTGCATTTACATTTTTTTTATCTGCATTAACAATTAATGAACCGATTGCACAACTCATTTCAGATAAAGCAGCAGTTTTTTTATAAATCATATTTTTATATTCTGAAATTGAAACATCATTTCTAAATTCGAATTCCTTGTCTAAACTTTGACCTTCACAAACTTCAATAATACCCTGAGTAAAAGTTTGAACAATTTCTTTAACATTAGATTTGCAATCTTTTAATAACAAATCATAAGCTATTGCAATTAAATTATCACCAGCAAGAATTGCAGTATTAATATCATACTTTTTGTGAAGAGTTAATCTCCCACGACGTAAATCTGAGTTATCCATAATATCATCGTGAGCTAAAGTAAAGTTATGCAAAACTTCTATTCCAATTGCAGCATTATAAACATCATTAAACTTTCCACCACTTGCTTTTGCAGAAATTAAAACTAAAAATGGTCTTAATCTTTTACCACCACCACTTAATAAATACTCACATGGTTCATACAAAGATTTTGGTTCTCTATTTCTTAATAATTTTGACAATAACTTTTCAATCGTTATTGTTTCTTGATTATAAATCCTTAAAAACTTTTCAAATGTAATATTCAATACAACTCCTCTTTTTTTATTAGTTTAATCTTTTTTAATTCTTTCATTGTTTGACAGCCTGTCAAATACAATATTTTTTTTAAGTCATCGAACATATTTAAAATTAATTCTTTTACACCATCAATATCATTTTGAATCAACTCTTTAAGAATATATCTTGCAGAAGCAGCTAAATCAGCACCAAGAGCAATCGACTTTGCTATATCAATTCCACTATTAATTCCTCCTGAAGAAATTAACAAAAAATTGTAATACCTTTTTAATTTACTTACCGTTCTTACACAATAAGAAGTTGGTAAACCCCAGTTACCAAAAAACTCATTTGATAATTTATTTCTCTCAAGTTCAACTTTTGCCCAGCTTGTGCCACCAGAACCAGCAACATCAATTCCTTTTATACCAACATCTAATAATTTTTTAGCTACATCTTTTGAAATGCCAGAACCAACCTCTTTAGCTATGAAAGGAATTGATATTTTGGAAGTTAATTTTTCTAAATTTTTTAATAATCCTTTAAAATTTGTTTCACCCTCAACTTGAAATAATTCTTGTAATGGATTTAAATGAACTACCATTGCATCAGCTTCAACTAAATCAATAAGGAATTTTACTTCGTCAACAATTTTTTTGGAGATTGCAACTTGAGCACAACCTATATTTCCTAAAACAGGAACATTCTTTGCATTTTGCCGAACGACTTTATAAGTAAAATGAAAATTATTTGTTTCTAAAGCCTGTCTTTGCGAACCTACACCAATAGGAATGTTTAATTCAGATGCAACGATAGCAAGTTTTTCGTTTATTCTTTCAGCTTCAGCAGTTCCCCCGGTCATACAAGAAATTAAAAAAGGATAATTAATTTTTTTCCCAAAAAATTTACATGAAAAATCAACTTTATCAATATTTACTTCAGTTATTGCATTATGAGGAAATTCATAATTATCAAATCCGTTAGACTTGTTAAATAAAATTTTATCTGTTAAGCAAATTTCAATATGCTCTTTTTTTCTGATAGTGGTTTTATTTTTAGACATAACTGTTAGAATTATTACTATTTCAAAATAAAAATTTTTTTTTAGATAAACCTAAATAATTAAAAATTTTCACGATAATTAATTAAATTTGTTTACAAATAAACAACAAGGGATTTTATGGAAAAAGTTCGATTATCTTTTTGGCAAATTTGGAATATGAGTTTTGGATTTTTAGGAATTCAGTTCGGATTTGCTCTTCAGAATGCTAACGTTAGCCGTATATTTGAAACACTTGGAGCCAGTATAGATGAAATTCCCATACTTTGGATTGCCGCACCAACAACAGGATTAATAGTACAACCAATAATTGGATATTTAAGTGACAGAACATGGGGTAAATTAGGCAGGAGAAGACCTTATTTTCTTATTGGTGCAATATTAGCCTCATTAGCTTTAATAATTATGCCGAATTCACCTACACTTTGGGTTGCTGCTGGTATGTTATGGATAATGGATGCATCAATTAACATTTCTATGGAACCATTCAGAGCATTAGTTGCAGATTTGCTCCCATCAGAACAAAGAACAAGTGGCTTTGCTATTCAAAGTTTTTTTATAGGAACTGGAGCAATAATTGCTTCAGGATTACCATATATATTCACTAATTTTTTTGGGATTAAAAACGTTGCCCCTTCAGGTCAAATTCCTGATTCTGTTACTTATTCATTTTATATTGGTGCTTTTGCGTTTTTAGGTGCTGTTCTTTGGACAGTAATCAAAACGAAAGAAAATCCACCAAACAATTTAGAAGAATTCAATCGTAATTTATTAAAAAATAAAGGTATAGGTTATGCAATTAAAGAAATTTTAAGTTCTTTTATAAAAATGCCTAAAACAATGGTTCAGTTAGCATTTGTTCAATTTTTTTCATGGTTTGCCTTGTTTTCAATGTGGATTTATACAACTCCAGCCGTAACTCAACATATTTATGGAACCAATGATACAACTAGTCAGCTGTACAATCAAGGAGCAAATTGGGTTGGTGTTTTGTTTTCAATTTATAATGGCTTTGCTGCATTGATGGCATTTTTGATAATTTTAATTGCAAAAAAAACTTCTCGTAAAACAGTTCATTCAATTAGTTTAATTATAGGTGGTATAGGGTTAGCTTCATTTTATGTAATAAAAGATCCAAATTTATTACTGATATCTGAGCTTGGAATTGGTTTAGCATGGGCATCAATTTTATCAATGCCTTACGCAATTTTAGCTGGATCATTACCAGCTGATAAAATGGGTGTTTATATGGGAATTTTCAATTTTTTTATTGTAATACCACAAATAACAGCAGCAGCAATTTTAGGTTTTTTTGTAAAAACATTTTTTAATAATCAAGCAATTTATGCTTTGTTAATTGGTGGTATTTCTTTATTTATCTCAGCTTTGATGGTTTTATTTGTGAATGATAATGATTAAAGTTTAATCAAAAATATATCTTAAATGTTATTTTAAAAGTGGTGAAGCAAAAAAAATTATCTCCATTAAATAAAAATCTCAATTGCTTTACCACCACCATTTCATTCTTAACAATTACATTCAAGAATAATTATTTAAAGAAAGTTAAAAGCTGTTTTCATTAAAAACTTAAACATAAGAAATTAAATTTAATGCTTTTTAATACATGTACCTCTTAAAACAAGGCTTGTATCTAATACAATTTGTTGAGGAGCAATTTCATTATCTTCATCATCAATTTTTTTCATTATTAAATCAATAGCATTTTTACTGATAAGGTCCGTAGGTTGATCAATACAGCTCAATGGAGGGGAAAGAAAATTTTGTACTTTAGCATTTCCAAAGCAAATTACATCAATATCTTTTGGAATTTCTAAACCGACTTCTTTTGCTGCCATATAAATTCCAAGAGCTACTGGATAAGTAACCGCTAAGATAAGTTCGGGTAAATTGTTATTTTTATATAAATTCATAAAAAATTCATAACCTGAATTTTCACTATAACCACCTTCAAAAATCCAACTAGGATTTAGTTCAATCCCAAAATTATTCATAGCATCTTTAAATCCTCTCATTCTATCACGACCAATATTAATATTTGTTGCTCCACCAAAATGCGCAATTTTTCTATAACCTAAATTATAAGCATGCTCTATTGCTTTATATGCTCCGTTATAATCATCAACTTTTACAATATTAAAATTATTATTAACAGCTTCAGGAACTCTATCTATAAAAATAATTGGAACTCCTCGTCTTTCAATCATTTCAAAAACTGATAAATCCTTTGTTTCTTGTGTAACTGAAATAATAATACCATCAACCTTCATTGAAAGTAAAGTTAAAAGATGTTTTTTTTCTCTTTCAGCATTTTCTTGAGACACAGTTAAAATAGTTTCATAATTTTGTTGAAAAGCTAAATCATAAATAGATTCTATTATTGCTCCAAAAAAATGATGGGCAATTTTAGGTACAACCAAACCAAGTGTATTTGATTTTCTTGCTGATAGATTTCTTGCCATTATATTTGGCATATAACCCATTTCATCAGCAACTTTTTTTATCAATTTTGTAGTTTTTAATGATATGTCAGGATGATTTCTTAAAGCTTTTGAAATTGTTACTACTGATAAATTTAATCGATTAGCAATATCTTGCAAAGTAACAGCTTTTTCATTTTCCATATTTCACCTTATGACTTTATAGTTTACTTTATTGATATATAAAATAATCAAAAAAATAGGGAATTTAAATAACTCCCTATTTTTTATTAATTATGCTTTTATTACATCATTAAAACCTCTTTTGGCAAAAGCATTTCTTGTGTCAATAATTAGTTGAGCATTACTATAAATCATTTCATAATTAAAATTATCATGATCTGTAGATAAAAGAATAGCATCGTATCTTTTAATTATTTCAGGTGTTAATTCAACAGATTTCATTTCAAAATGATATTTTCTTGTTGGTGGTAATTTGGGGACATAATTATCACTGTAATCTACTATAGCTTCTCTGTTTTGAAGTATCTCAATTAATTTAAGAGATGGTGATTCACGCATGTCATCAATATTTTTTTTATAAGAAGCTCCAAGAATCAAAATATGACTTCCTTTTAATGTCTTTCCATTTTTATCTAATGCTTCAGATAATTTTTGAACTACATAGTATGGTTGAAATGTGTTTATTTCACCAGCAAGTTCAATAAATTTTGTGTTTATATCATATTCTCTTGCTTTCCAAGTTAAATAAAATGGATCAATTGGAATGCAATGTCCACCAAGTCCTGGTCCGGGATAAAAAGCCTGGAAACCAAAAGGTTTGGTTTTTGCAGCTTCAATTACTTCCCAAATATCAATATCCATTTTATCAAAAACCATTTTTAGTTCATTAACTAATGCAATATTTATTGAACGATAAATATTTTCAAGAAGTTTAGTTGCTTCTGCTGCTCTTGGTGATGAAACCGGAACTGTTTTAATGATAACCTGATCATAAATTTTTTGTGCAATTTCTAAACATGACGGTGTTACGCCGCCCACAACTTTTGGTATTGTGGATGTTGAATAATCTGGATTATTAGGATCTTCTCTTTCTGGACTAAAAGCTAAAAAGAAATCTTTACCAACTTTCAATCCTTTTGCTTCAAAAAGTGGTTGTAATATTTCTTCAGTAGTTCCTGGATAAGTTGAAGATTCGAGAGATACAAATTGTCCGGCATGTATAAACTGCGCAACCTGTTCACCCGATTTTTCGATAAAAGATAAATCTGGTTCTCGGTGATGATCAAGTGGTGTTGGGACACAAATTATTATTGCATCACAATCTGATAGTTTTGAAAAATCTGTAGTTGCTAAAAATTTTTCAGTTTTAACTGCGTTAGAAATTTTTTCATCCGCAATGTGTTTAATATAACTTTTCCCTTCCATCAAAAAAGGAATTTTCTTTTCATCGATATCAAAACCTATTGTATAAAAACTATTTTTAGAAAATTCAAGTGCTAATGGAAGTCCAACATAACCAAGACCAATAACCCCTACAATTGCTGTTTTGTCTTCGATTTTTTTGAGAAGATTTTCTTTGTGATTCATATGCCCTCTTTTATTTGTTGATGAATTCTTCTATACAATTTACTACGTATGATATTTGTTCATTTGTTAATTCAGGATACACAGGTAATGCTAATGAATGTTCAGCAGCGAAATTTGAGTTTGGGAAACTTTCATCTTTTTCATTTAAATATGAAAAACACTCTTGTCGGTGAAATGGAACTGGATAATATACTTCGCAGCCGATTTCTTTTTGTTTTAAGAAATTCCAAAGCTCATCTCTTTTTTCAACTCTGATAACATATTGATTATAAATGTGATAATTTTTTGCAACACTATTATTTTCTTTATAAACAGCTTTCGGAATTAATACCTTATTTTTTGAGTCAAATGAAATTTTTCCTTCAACTTCGCTTAATCCTTTTTCTAAAAATAATTTTGTATATAGTTCAGCATTTCTTCTTCTTTTTTCAGACCAAGAATCCAGATGAGGAAGTTTAACGCGTAAAACTGCGGCTTGTAATGTATCTATTCTAAAATTTCCACCAATATATTTATGATAATATTTCGGTTCCATTCCATGCATTCTTAACATTTTTAATTTTTTGTAAAGATTTTCATCATTTGTTGTAACAATTCCACCATCTCCAAAACAACCTAAATTTTTACTTGGGAAAAATGAAAAACATCCTATATCACCAATTGAGCCAACAAATTTACCGTCCTTATATTGAACACCAATTGCTTGTGCGGCATCTTCAATGATTAACAAATTATGTTTTTTTGCAATTTCATTAATTTCGTTCATTGCTGAACTTTGTCCAAAAAGATGAACTGGAATAACAGCTTTAGTTTTAGAGGTAATTTTCTTTTCAAAATCTTTTGGATCAATATTAAATGTAACAGGATCAATATCTGTAAAAATTGGTTTTGCATTAAGTCGGGCCACAACACCAGCTGTTGCAAAAAATGAGTATGTTGGAACAATAATTTCATCATCAGGCTTTATATCAATAGCCATTAAAGCAATTAATAATGCGTCTGTTCCTGAACTAACTCCAACAGCATATTTAACATTTAAATAAATTGCAATTTCCTCTTCAAGTTTGGCAACATCAGGACCATTGATAAAATATTGTGAATCAACAACTCTTTGAATTGCTTCATCGATTTCATTTTTTAGTAATAAATACTGCGGTTTTAAGTCTAATAAAGGAACTTTCATTTTGCCTCTCATTTATATGTGAAAAAATTTGATACAAATTTATTGAAAATATTTTAAACGGTTAAAAAAAAAGCTATTTCAGAAGTTAAATAAGACTGAAATAGATTTTAAGAGAAGAATTATTTTTTTACTTAATTAATAACATTTTTTACTTTGCATAAAATCATTTGCTTTTAATATGTATATATAAACTCCACAGATAAATTTGTTGCATTAAATGAAACATAATAAACTCCAGGATTTACATTTTCGTTAACTAATGTTTTGATTTCTCTACCAAGAATGTCATAAATTTTTAAGCTAATGTTACTTGAGATGGGTATATGATATTCTATTGTTGTCTCTGGGTTAAATGGATTAGGATAATTTTGTTTTAATGAAAATTCTGTTGGAATTTCTTTAACCTCTTTTTCAATATCAACTGTTATATCATGAATTTT
>CAZVBT010000358.1:0-2306 GCA_964625385.1 uncultured Melioribacter sp.
GCAACAAAAGGTGGATTTCCTTTTGCGTAAGCTAAAATGTATGCTTTTATTACTTGTAAATCCTGAACTTTCTCTTCAAGTGAATGAGCAATGTTTGCTGCAAGTGGATTAATAAATCCATAAGCTAAAAGAACACCAAGAAAAGTTCCAACGAGAGCCGCAGCAACGTGATGACCAACTGCTTCAGCTCCTTCGTTAATTGAAGACATAGTAACAATAATACCTAACACAGCGGCAACAATGCCTAATCCAGGCAAAGAATCACCAACACGACCCAAACCTTCGGCAACAGGTTTATTCTCTCTTTCGTAAGTTTCTATTTCTGCATCCATTAAACCTTCAAGCTCATGTGGAGGAACAGAGCCGGCAAGCATAACTTTCATTGTATCGCAGAAAAAACTTTTTCTGTAACTATCATGTATGAATGCTTTTGCTTTATTAAGAATGTCACTTTTATCTGGTGCTTCAATATGTTTTTCAATTGCTAATAAACCTTCCCGCTGAGCAATCAAAAATAAATCAGAAAATGCTTTTAGCATTTGAATGTAATCTTCCTTTGATGTTCCATGACTACCAAATGATTTAGTAATAGAACTAACAATTTTTTTGATTAGCGACAAAGGAGAAGCAATCAATAAACTTCCTATAGCTGCACCGCCAATGGTTACAAATTCTGAAATTTGAATAAGAGCCGCTAAGTTTCCGCCTGCCATTGTAAAACCGGTTACAACTGCACCAAGAACAACCACTATTCCAATAATTACAAACATAGTTTTTCCTTAATTCAATAATTTTTGTTCTATTTGAGTTAATGTTGAAATTAAATTTTGGCTTTTAGAAGTTACTTCTTCCCATGTAAGATTAGGTTGAACCAACACATTTTCAAATTCTTTACATAATTCTGATATTTGATTAAACCCGGCTGTACCCGCTGAGCCTTTTAATTCGTGAATAATAAGTTTTAATAATTCCTTGTTTTTATTTTGAACAGACTCTTTTATTGTTTGTTTTTTTTGAATTAAAGAATTAACAAAATATTTTTTTAACTCTTTATTCATTTTTTCTTTTTCGGCTTGAGAAAAATTCGCAAGTTTTTTGGTTGCTGCAAGAAAACCATTACCAAGTACTTCATCAATTGCTTTTACTAATGCTTCTTTTGTTAAAGGTTTAGAAATTATTTTTTCTGCACCAGCTTCCATTGCTGCAAGTACATTCGTTTTATCTGTGTGTCCGCTTATAATTATCACCGGAATATTTTTTAAGTCATCTAAAACTTTCATTACTTTCAGTAATCTTAAGCCATCAAGATTTGGCATTAATAAATCTAAAAAAATTAATTGCGGTTTTGTTTCAACTGCACATTGAAGACCTTCAAGACCGTCGTTACATGTTAATACTTCAACATCATATTCAGAAAGAAATTTTGACATCGAAGTTCTTATAATATCTGAGTCATCAATTACGAGTATTTTTGTTTTATCAGTAAAATTCATACTTACACTTTTTTATTTAGTTTGTATTTATTTAAATCAAAATTTGTATTTGTTACAGCTTTTGAAGCTTCGATAGTGCTTTCTTTTATTTTTTCATAAACTTCACCACGAAGAATTTGAATATTTTTTGGTGCTTCGAAACCAATCTTCACTTGATTATCTGAAGTGGTTATGATCTTGATTGTTATATCAGATCCAATTTTTATTTCTTCATTTACTTTTCTTGTTAGCACTAGCATAATTTCACTCTGTAAATAAGTTGTAATAAACGGGATACTTATCTGTATCAATTATTTTTTGGAATCCACTTTTTGTTTCTTGATTAATATAAACAGGCGCTTTAAGGTTAGCAGTAATTTTAAGTGGATCTGGGTTAAGAACTACAATGGCAAATGCTTCGTGATTTATCTCCTGAGGATAATCTTCATCAATAACCCGAATACCGAACATTGGGAAAGCAATGTCTGTATCCTCAATTGATGTTAGCCAGTAAAAAAGGCTGTCATCTGGTTTTATGAACAGAAATTTTGTTAATTGTTCAAACCCCAAAAGACCTTTTTCAAAGGTTAGTATTTTGTCTTCGGTGAATTCTATTTCACCAAAATGTGTTGTGTTAATTTTCATATTTACTCACTTAAGTATTACTAAATCTACTCTTCTATTTTTTGTTCTGGATTCAGGAGTATCGTTTGGCGCAATAGGGCGATACTCTGCATATCCAACAATTGAAACTTTATCGGGATCAACTCCTTCATTTTGAATCAAATAATAAGCAGTATTTAATGCTCTGTCAACAGATAAATGCCAATTTGA
>CAZVBT010000359.1:0-7610 GCA_964625385.1 uncultured Melioribacter sp.
TATATATGGAACTTTATCTGCAGATTTTTTTGAAGCCATGAAAATATTTGCATCATTTAATTCATTTTGGATGTTATCAAATCCAATTGAAAATCCAAATAAATTGAATTGATTAATTCTTTTGAATAAACCTGCACTTAATTTAATCATTTTATATCTAAAGTTTTGATTTAATAATCTGATTGCAGTTTCATTTTTGTTTTTAGAATGATAAAAACCTAATCCAAGAGACAAACCAATTTTTTCATTGTAATATATTGCAGGATTAATATACTGCAGCATAAAAAAAGGATCGTAACCAAAACCAATAATTGAGTGCAAAACTTCATTACGTCCACGAAAATTATTCCAAACTAAATTAAAGCCAACTGTTAAATTTTTAATTGAATTTTTTTCTACAGACCAAAATGGTAATGGATAAATGTACCATGTTTCTTCAACTTGAATAATAATTTTAGAAAGATTAACAGAATCCATACTTATTTCGACACGATTAAATAAACCTAAACTGAATATTCTTTCTTTATTGAAATGAATTATATTATTATCAATAGAATCACCAATTGAAAAAGTTAATTCTCTTAAGATGATAAAATTTTCTGTTCGGTTATTCCCTTTAACTAAAATTGAATCGACTTTAATTTTTTGATTTGTTTTTAATGAATCACTTCTTACCAAATCAGCATATAATGTAAAAAAGGCAAAAAAGATGAGTAAAAATATTTTTATTGGTAAGCTTTGCATAAATTATAATAAACGGCAATGCAAATATCCTGAAAGACTATTATTCCATTTTCTTTAACTGGTTTAACTGCCACATCATTTCTAATTCCTTGCTGCAACCAAAGAGCTTTTGGTTTTATTTTAATAACTTCATCAATAATATCAGGAATAAATTCTGAACGTCTGAATACATTAACAATATCTACATCGAATGGAACACTGGTGAGATTGGGATAAACCATAATCTCACCAGATTTTGAAATTAATGGATTAACACCGACAACGTTAAATCCATTATCTAAAAGTAAATGTGCAATGTCAAAACTTGTTCTCATTGGATTATCAGATAATCCAACAACAGCAATATTTTTTGATGTTTTTAATAATTGACAAATACTTTTTAATTCATCCATTACTTTTCCTCGTAATCTGAAATTGGCAAGCAACTGCAAACTAGATTTCTATCGCCATAAGCATTATTAACTCTTGCAACACTTGGCCAAAATTTATTTTGCTTAACACTATTAACAGGAAATGCTGCCTTTATTCTTGAGTAATAATGATTCCATTCTTCTGAAGCAATCTTCAATTCTGTATGCGGAGAATTTTTTAGCACATTATCCTCTTTGCTTGCTTTACCATTTTCAATTTCTTCAATTTCTTTTCTAATTGAAATCATTGCTTCAACAAATCTATCCAATTCACTTAATGGTTCACTTTCAGTTGGTTCAATCATTAAAGTACCAGGGACTGGAAAAGAAACAGTTGGTGCGTGAAATCCATAATCCATTAATCTTTTTGCAATATCCTCAACTTCCACATTAGCAGAATATTTGTAATTACGACAATCTAAAATCATTTCGTGAGCGCAGTAACCATTTTTACCAGTGTAAAGTACAGGATAAAATTTTTCTAATTTAGTCTTTAAATAATTTGTGTTAAGAATTGCACACTTAGTTGCATGCGTTAATCCTACTTCGCCAAGCATTTTAATATAAGCATAAGAAATAACTAAAATACTTGCACTTCCATAAGGTGCTGATGAAACTGCTGTTATTCCTTTTTCTCCACCAACTTTTAAGAATACGTGATTTGGTAAAAATGGTTTTAAATGTTTTGCAACTGCAATGGGTCCAACACCAGGTCCGCCGCCACCATGTGGTATTGCAAATGTTTTATGTAAGTTAAGATGGCATACATCTGCACCAATTTCTGCCGGACTTGTCAAACCAACTTGTGCATTCATATTTGCACCATCCATGTAAACCAATCCACCACATTGATGAACAATATCACATATTTCTTTTATAGTTTCTTCAAATACACCATGAGTTGAAGGATACGTTACCATTAATGCTGAGAGATTATCTTTGTTTTGTTCAGCTTTAATTTTCAAATCATTTACATCAATATTTCCATTTTCATCACATTTAACAACAACAACTTTATTGCCTGCCATTACAGCACTTGCAGGATTAGTTCCATGAGCAGAAGATGGAATCAAAACAACATTTCTATGACCTTGACCATTATTTTTATGATATGCTCTTATTACCATTAAACCTGTGTATTCACCTTGAGCTCCTGAGTTTGGCTGAAATGAAACAGCATCGAATCCGGTTATTGAACATAAATCTTTTTCTAATTCATCAATTAAAACCTGATAACCTTTTGCTTGTTCTGATGGAACAAATGGATGTAAATCACTGAATGCTTTCCAACTAATACCAAACATTTCACTTGAAGCATTTAATTTCATTGTGCAGGAACCAAGTGGAATCATAGAAGCAGTTAAAGATAAATCTTTCTTTTCCAGATTTTTAATGTAACGCAACATAGCAGTTTCTGAATGGTATGTATTAAAAACCGGATGAGTTAAATATTCAGTAGTTCTTTTTAATGAATAAGGTATGCTTTCATTAGAATTTGTAAAATTTATAACGTCATTAAAATCAAATTTCTTTTCAATAACATTAGAAAAAATATTAAGTATATTTTGAATATCTGATAAAGTTGTTTCTTCGGAAACTGAGATTCCAATTTTTGTTTCATTATAAAATCTAAAATTAATCTCATTTCTTTCAGCTTCATCTTTTATTTTATTTTTCAATTCAATTGATTTTATATCAATTTGCAATGTATCGAAGTAATTTTTATTTAACTGAAAAATTTTTAAAGATTTAAGTCCATTATCTAAAAGATTAGTTAAGTTATTGATTCTTTCAGCAATGTTTTTAATTCCATCTTTTCCATGATAAACAGCATACATACTTGCCATAATAGCAAGAAGAACTTGAGCTGTACAAATATTACTTGTAGCATGTTCACGTTTGATATGTTGTTCTCTTGTCTGAAGAGCCATTCTCAAAGCTCTGTTACCATTTGCATCAATAGAAACACCAATAATTCTACCGGGAATTTGTCTTTTATAATCTTCTTTAGTTGCAAAAAAAGCTGCATGAGGTCCACCATATCCCATCGGCACGCCAAATCTTTGAGTGGAGCCAACAACAACATCAGCACCAAATTCACCTGGTGCTTTTAATAATGCAAGAGACATTAAATCTGCAGCAACAATTTTTGTAATTCCTTTTTGAGATGATAACTCAAATAATTTGGTGTAATCATTTATTTCACCATTTGCATCCGGATATTGAACAATTAAAGAAAAAACGTCATCTGTTAAATTATCTTCATTTATATCAGCAATTCTTAATTGTATACCAAAGGGTTCACTTCTTGTTTTTAATACCTCAATTGTTTGAGGAAAAATCTTATCAGAAACTAATAACACATTTGAATTTTTTTTATTCGATTTTCTGGTTGAGAATAGCATTGCCATTGCTTCTGCAGCAGCTGTGCCTTCATCAAGTAATGATGCATTTGCAATTGGTAATCCAGTTAAATCAATAATCATTGTTTGAAAGTTTAATAAAGCTTCGAGTCTTCCTTGAGATATTTCTGCCTGATATGGTGTGTATTGAGTGTACCAACCAGGATTTTCCAAAATATTTCTTTTGATAACACTTGGTGTTATTGTAGGATAATATCCAAGACCAATGTAAGATTTAAAAACTTTGTTTTGTGAAGAAATTTTTTCAAGTTTTGATAGTAATTCTGTTTCAGTTAATGGTGAGCCAACTTTAATTTTTTCTTTTAATCTTATTCTTTCAGGAACTGTTTTGTCAATTAATTCATCAAGAGAATTAACACCTATTTCTTTACACATATTTTTGACATCAGTTTCATTTACACCGACGTGACGGTTTACAAAAGAATCATAATTAATGTTTTTCATAAATAAAATCCATTTGTTATAAAATAATTTTTAGTACACGAAATATAGATAAAAGCAATGAAACGGAATGAAAAGTTTCATTTCTTAAATTTTTGAAGTGCGACTCGGGATGCTTCCTGTTCAGCTACTTTTTTATTTTTTCCAGAACCTTCACCATAAATATCTTTTCCAATATAAACCTGAACTCTAAATTTTTTATTATGACTTGGACCTTCTTCATTTACAACTTTATAATATGGCATTGGTAATTTTTTTGCGTGTGTATATTCAAGCAGCTGACCTTTATAATTTTTATCAACCAAAAACTCTTTTTCAAACTCAAATGACTTAATAATTTTTTTATGAATAAACTTTTCTGCTTTTTCAATTCCTCTATCTAAATAAATTGCTGCTATTAAAGCTTCGAGTGTATCTGCCATAATTGTTTGAAAACCATCAATTGAACCTCTTAAATACTTTTCGTTAAATAAAATTAATTTATTCAAACCAAGTTCTTCGGCAGATTTTGATAGATGATATTTATTCACTATTGCAGCTCTAACTTTTGTTAAAAAGCCTTCATTTTTTTTAGGAAATTTTTTTAACAAAAATTTTGCGACTACCATATTAAGAACTGAATCACCAAAAAATTCTAATCTTTCATTCGATTTTGATAAGGAATGATTTACTTCAAGATAAGAGCGATGAGTTAAAGCTTTCAAGTATAAATTCGGGTTGGAAATTTTAAATCCAATTAATTTTTGTAACTGGATAAAATTTTTTAAGAAGTTTTTATCTAGTTCTTCTTTGTATTTTTTCTTAATTAATAGAAACGAAATTTTACTTTTAATGTAACCAATCAAAACTATTCTTCAAACTTCTTGAATAAAATTGATGCATTATGACCACCAAATCCAAAAGTGTTACTAATTGCATAATTAATTTCTTTTTTAACAGCAACTTTTGGAGTGTAGTTGAGATCTAAACCTTCACCCGGTTCATCAAGGTTAATTGTAGGTGGTATAATTGAATTTTTAATAGCTAATGAAGTAGCAATAGCTTCAACAGCACCAGCAGCACCAAGCAGATGGCCTGTCATTGATTTAGTAGAACTCACTGTTAATTTATAGGCATGCTCGCCAAAAACAGATTTTATAGCTAAAGTTTCATTTAGATCGTTTAATTCAGTTGAAGTCCCATGAGCATTAATGTAATCAACAACATTTGGTTCAACGCCAGCATCTCTTAAAGCTTCTTTCATTGAACGAACAGCTCCTTCACCACCTGGAGGTGGAGCTGTTATATGATAAGCATCGCCAGTTAAACCAACACCAACAATTTCTGCATAAATATTTGTACCACGTTTAAGTGCATGCTCTAATTCTTCAAGTACAATTAAACCACCACCTTCACCCATTACAAAACCATTTCTATCTTTATCAAACGGACGAGAAGCTTCCATCATTCTATCATTCCATGTTGATAAAGCACGGGCAGAATTAAATCCACCAACTGACATCGGAGTAATTGGAAATTCAGAACCACCAGAAAACATAATATCGGCTGAACCTCTTTGAATAAGAATAAATGCATCAGCGATTGCATGTGATGAAGTTGCACAAGCAGAAACGGTTGAATAATTAGGTCCTTTCAATCCATACTTTATTGAAATTTGACCGGCTGCTATATCGGGAATCATCATTGGAACAAAAAAAGGACTTATTCTCCTTGGTCCACCTTGTATAAATTGTGTGTGTTGATCTTCAAAAGTCTGAATTCCACCGATTCCACTTCCAAAAACAACACCAGCTAGTTCAAGATTAATTTTAGATAAATCTAATTTAGAATCTTCAAGAGCCATTGCAGCAGCAGCTAAAGCATAATGAGTATAAACATCCATTCGCTTCATTTCTTTTTTATCAATATAAATTGAAGCATCAAAGTTTTTTACCTCACAAGCAAATTTTGTTGCAAAGTTTGTAGTATCGAATTTTGTAATTGGACCAGCTCCATTTCTTCCAGAAATTAAACCTTCCCAAAATTCATTAACATTATTACCGATTGGGGTTATTACTCCAATTCCAGTTATAACTACTCTTCTTTTGCTCATTTAATTCTCATTTTTATTAAAAATTAATCTATAAAAAATAAAGATTGTCAGTCCCAATCTACGATTGAGACCGACATTAAAGAGATTTTATCATTGTCCTAATTTTTCTTTTAGGTATTTTATTGCATCACCTACTGTGCTAATTTTTTCGGCATCTTCATCAGGAATAGAGATATTGAAAGCAGATTCAAAACCCATTACAAGTTCAACAATATCAAGAGAATCTGCACCAAGATCATTAGTGAAAGAAGCTTCAGGTTTAATTTGAGATTCTTCTACACCAAGCTTATCAATAATGATTTCTTTTACTTTTGCTTCAACGTCCATTTTTACTCCTCTTATGGTTTAACATTTAGTTTATTAGTCATTGAAAATTACATTACTAAACCACCATCAACAGTAATAACTTGTCCGGTGATATAATCAGAATCGTTACTGCATAAAAATAAAACAGTTTTTGCAACATCTTCTGGTTTTCCTAATCTTTTTATTGGTACATTACTCAAAATTGCTTGTCTTTGTTGTTCATTTAATTTTTCTGTCATATCAGTTTCTATAAAACCTGGTGCAACACAATTTACATTTATATTTCTACTTGCCAATTCTTTTGCATTCGATTTTGTTAATCCTATAACACCTGCTTTTGACGCAACATAATTTGCTTGTCCGGGATTTCCAATTATTCCAACTACTGATGAAATATTTACAATCTTACCAAATTTTTGACTTAAAAATGGTTTCAAAACTGCTTTAGTATAATTGAAAACACTTTTTAGATTTGCATTAATGACATAGTCAAAATCGTTTTCGCTCATTCTTAAAAGTAAATTATCTTTAGTAATACCAGCATTATTTACCAATATATCAATCGAACCAAACTTTTCCAAAGCAAATTTTACAACTTCTTCTGCTTGTGTAAATGAAGAAGCATCGGCTTTGATTCCATAAACTTTTACATTTTCTGTTGAAAAGTCTGTCTCTAACTTTTTTGCAGCTTCATCAGAATTATGATATGTGAAAACAACATTGCAGCCATTATCAACTAATTCTTTGACGATAGCCTTTCCAATTCCTCTTGTTCCACCAGTTACTATTGCTTTTTTATTATGCAGCTTCATAGTCATTTATCATATTTAGTTTTAATAATTCATTTCTATATTTTTCTAATTCCTTAAATCCATCTTTACCCAAAATAAATTTTAACTCATTTTTACATGTTTCATAAACTGTGGAAACTTGGTTGATACTTTTATTACAATAATGCATTCTATCTAAATGTTCATCATCAATAGTTAATTTACCTTCAAATATAACTAAAGGGAATAAAATACAATATAGAGGTTTATATTTCCATTTATGATCACCATCTTCTATTGCAATTTTTTGTAAAGTACAAAACCCTTGTTTATCAAGAAAAACACATTTCCCGTTATAAACTTCAGTACCAACTGCAATTCCTGATGGAAAATCTGAATCTTCTTGTTCTTCTTCAAACCAATC
>CAZVBT010000360.1:0-3969 GCA_964625385.1 uncultured Melioribacter sp.
GAAAGGAGAATTTTACAATATGACAAATAAATTAGAAATAACTCCAAATACATTAATTGGAAATTTACTTACTAATTATCCTGAACTTGAAGATACATTGATTGAAATTGCACCTGTTTTTGCGAAATTAAAAAATCCAATTTTAAGAAGAACAATCGCAAAAGTTACAACATTAAAACAAGCATCTGTGATTGGCGGTGTTTCAGTTGCTGAAATGATAAACAGACTGCGGAAAGAAGTAAATCAAAATGAAATTAAAATTGAATCAGAATCTAAAATGAATATAGAAAAGCCAAGCTGGATAAAAAATGAAAAAATCAAATTTGAATATGATGCAACATTAGATTTGGAAAATGGAATTCATCCTGCGGGAAAAGTAACAAAAGAAATTCTTCAATTAAACGATAATGAAATTTACATTTTAATTACACCATTTATCCCGGCACCGTTGATAAAAATAATCGAAGAAAAAGGTTTTATTGTTTTTACAGAAAAACAAAGCGATAATATCATTTATAACTATATTAAGAAAAAATGATTGGCTTATTAGATAATAAAAAATTTTATGATGAAGCTTCATATTTTTATGATGAAATGATAGAGTTTGAAAAAAATTTAGAAAAACGAAAAGCTTTATTAAAAAACATAATTCCACAAAGTGGTTTCGCAGTTGATTTAGGCTGCGGAACCGCTTTAGATTCAATTGCTCTTGCTTTAAATGGTAATACAGTTTTTGCCGTTGAGCCATCATCCAAAATGATTGAAGCAGCTAAACAAAACGCAAATAAATTCTTTGTTGATGTAACCTTTCTAAAAAGTACAATACAAAACATTCCAGAACAGTATAATTCAAAGTTTGATTTTGTTGTTTCACTTGGAAATACCTTAGCTAATGTTGAGGGAAGTACAATTTATTCAACTATTCAAAAAATTTATGATTTACTTTCTAATAATGGTTATGCCTTAGTTCATATATTGAATTATCACTTAATTTTAGAAAAACAGGAAAGGATAGTTTCAATCAAAGAAAAAAATGACTTTTGGTATGTACGTTTTTATGATTTTATTAATGGTAAGATTAATTTTAATATTTTGAAATTCGATAAACATAATCCTTCGAACAACAAATTATTAACCACGCAAATTTATGGTTATAAGTTCGATCTTCTTGCAAAAGTATTTGAATCAGTAGGTTTTAAAGAAATTAAATTTTGGTCAGATTTAGAAAAGAATAAATTCAATGTGTCAACTTCAAAAGATTTATTTATATACGGAAAAAAATTAGAGTAGTTTAAGTTTATTTATAGTTTTTTCCTTTAAATCTTCAAGAGTTTCTTCGCTTAACATTTTGTAAGCTTCATCCCTTAATTTTCCCCATTTATCATGAACGGGACAAGGGGTTTCATGCGAGCAACCAGGAAATCCTAAAACACAAGTTTTAAAAACATCAAGACCATCAATTGCTTCGACGATATCAATTAATTTAATTTCGATTGGCTCTTTAGCCAAATAAAAACCACCTTTTTTACCTTTTCTAGAACCAACAATACCACTTGCTGTTAACATTTGTAAAACTTTAGAAACATATTCTTTCGGTACTTTTAATTCATTAGATACCTCAGTTGCGGTAAATAGTCTTTTTTCTTTAGTCGACAAAAATAAAACTGCTTGCAATCCAAGCTCGCAAGATTTAGAAAAAATTACTGTCATTGTTTTCTCATTTTTTTGTTTTGCAAAATTAATAAAAGATTATAGGAAAGATTAAAATTTTTTAATCTGATGTTAAGATTAACGTAATGTTCAAAGTATAGATTACGTATGTCAATTAAATAACAAAAGGAGTTATAAAAATGAAAAAGTTATTAGCATTATTCGTTGTAGTAGTTTTCTCAGCAAGTTTATTTGCACAAGCTCAACCTCAAAAGAAAACCGAACCTGCAAAACCCAAAACTGAAACTGTGAAAACTACTGTTGAGAAAAAAGTTGCTGAACCTAAAAAAGGGGCAGAAGTTAAAAAGGCTGAACCAGCTGTTGAAAAGAAGGTAGAAGCAACAGCAGAAAAAGCCATGAAAAAACATGTAAAGAAAACAAAAAAAGCTGAAGAACCTAAATAATTTCTGAATTGTTAGATAATTAATAAAAGAGAGAGTTTTATACTCTCTCTTTTTTTTATATTTGATATATGAGAATATTAGTTGTTGAAGACGAAAATAAAGTTGCTTCTTTTATCAAAAAAGGATTAGAAGAAGAATTCTATCAAGTTGATACCGCTCCAAACGGAAAAATTGCTTTGGATTTAGTTTTAAATAATGAATATGATTTAATAATCTCTGATATAATGATGCCAGTAATGGATGGCATTCAATTAGTTAAGACTTTAAGGCAAAATAAAATATTAACTCCAATCTTACTTCTTACTGTTAAAGATAGCATCGTTGATAAAGTTAAAGGACTTGATTATGGCGCCGATGATTATTTGACAAAACCATTTTCATTTGAAGAACTTACTGCAAGAATTAGAGCTTTACTTAGAAGAAATGATTCATCAAAAGAAAATATTTTAAAAATTGATAATTTAAGAATGGATCTTGTGGCACATAAGGTTACTAGAAATGATAATGAAATTATTTTAACACCAAAAGAATATTCTATTTTAGAATATCTTTTAAGAAACAAAAATAAAATTGTTTCGAGAACAAAATTACTCGAGCATGTTTACGATTTTCATTTCGATACAGGTACAAATGTAATTGATGTTTTTATTAATAAACTAAGATCTAAAATTGATATTCCTAATCAAAAACAACTTTTGCACACTGTTCGTGGCGCTGGTTATATAATAAAAGATGATTGAGTAAATTAAATGTTTCAAAAGATTAAATCCTTTCCTTTTTCCTCACGTTTTAAAATTGCAATGTGGTATTCTTTTATATTTTTAATCTTGGAAATTCTTTTCGGTATTTCAATCTATTTGTACTTGTTTCACAAATCAAAAGTTAATCTTGATACAAATCTGAAGGCACAAGCTTCTGCAATTTTAAGGATAATTGAAAAAAAACAATTGGATTTAGAATCATTTCAACCAAACGAAACTTACAAAAGTGAGGATGAACTAATATGGGATATTCTATATGATGCGATTGTTTTTAATAGAAGAAATACCTTTATCCAAATAGCTAACCCAAATAAAATAATATTTAAAACCGCTAATCTTAAGAACAATATAATATCTATAAATAAAAACCATGATGGTATTTTTGATTATAATGATTCAAATCTTTCCGAACATACCATTAGAACCTGTATATTAAAAGGAAAACAAATTACGATAATTGTTGCTTACCCCATCGAACAAATTGCTTTTATGTTAAATGGCTTAACAGAAATTTATGTATGGATGGCTCCTATCTTTTTTTTAGTATCAATTTTAGGTGGGATTTTAATTTCAATTAAATCACTAAATAGAATTAACGCCATTATTAAAAAGACCGAAGAGATAACAGCACACAACCTTGATGAAATGATTTTAGGTGGTGAATATTCAGATGAATTTGGAAGGTTAGTAAATAAAATGAATGAAATGATATATCGAATTAAAAGATCAATTGAATATATGAATCAATTCTCTTTGGCTGCTGCTCATGAATTAAAAACTCCATTAACAATTTTACAAGGCGAAATAGAAGTATCATTAAAATCAAAAAAGTCTATTAATGAGTACATAGAAATTTTAAAAAGCAACTATGAAGAAACACTAAGGTTAATAAGAATTGTAGATAATCTTTTTTTTATTTCAAAAACCGAACATTCAATGATAACCCTTAATTTACAGGAAATTGATTTGAATACCTACCTTAACTCAGTTGTTCAGAAAATGAAAATTCTTGGCGAAGAAAAAAAGATGAAAATTGAATTGGATTTGAAAACAAATATTAAAATAACTTGCGATTCAGATTTATTAAAACAAGC
>CAZVBT010000361.1:0-2775 GCA_964625385.1 uncultured Melioribacter sp.
TTTGGTCCGGTTGTTCCACCAATTTATCAAACATCAACTTTCAGGTTTGAAAGTGCAGCACATGGCGCTGCTTTATTTAAAGGCGAAGCAGAAGGTTATATTTACACACGAATGAAAAATCCAACTATCGAAGCAATGGAATATGCTGTTGCAGAGTTAGAAAATGGTTATAAAGCTCTTGGCTGTGCAAGTGGTATGGCTGCAATTAGTACAATTTTTACTGCATTACTTAAAAACGGTGATCATGTTGTTTGTAGTAAATCAGTATATGGACCAACGCTTACAGTTTTGAAATCTATCTTTTCAAAGTTTGGTGTTGAATCTACATTTGTTGATACTGATATAATCGACGAAATAAAAAAAGCAGTAAAACCAAACACAAAAATAGTTTATGTCGAATCTCCGGCTAACCCAATGATTGCTGTTACAGATATCAACGAAGCATCAAAAATTGCACACGAAAATAATGCTCTTCTTGTAGTTGATAATACATTCATGAGTCCGGCTTTGCAACAACCTTTAAATTTAGGTGCCGATGTTGTTCTTCACAGTATGACAAAATTTTTAAATGGTCACGCAGATGTTGTTGCTGGAATTATTGTTGTTAAAAATGAAGAGATGTATTCTTTGATGAGAAAAACCTTAAATCAAATGGGTGGTGTGATAGATCCGTTTAATGCATTTCTTGTTCACCGTGGATTAAAAACATTATCAGTTAGAATGCAAAAGCATTGCGAGAATGCTCAGCTTATAGCAGAATATTTAGAGAATCACCCAAAAGTTAAATGGGTTCGTTATCCCGGATTAAAAAGTCATCCAAATTATGAACTTGGTTTAAAACAGCACAAAGCTCCTGGTGGAATGATTTCATTTGAATTAAAAGGTGGATTTAAAGCAGGTGAAATTGTGATGAATAATGTAAAACTTTGTGCTTTAGCAGTTTCACTTGGTGGTGTTGAATCATTAATTCAACATCCAGCAAGTATGACTCACTTATCAATGGGAGAAGAAGCACGTAAAGCAGCTGGTATTTCTGAAGGACTTGTTCGTCTTTCTGTTGGAATTGAAAATGTAAATGACTTAATTGAAGATCTTGAACAAGCATTAGAAAAAATTTGAGTATAAGGAAAGATTTTTTATAATAAAAGGGCATCAAATGAAAAAGATAAATTTGTTTTTGTTATCAATCCTTCTTTTTGGTTCATTCACTTTTGCACAAAAAAGTTCTTTATATATTCCAAGAAATATTTTAAAAGCGTATGAAAAAGAAACACGATCTTTCGATGGTAAACCCGGGAAAAATTATTGGGTTAATAAAGCTGATTATAAAATTAAAGCTGAATTAATTCCATCTGAAAGAAAAGTTGTTGGTACAGAAACTATTACTTATTATAACGAAAGCCCAGATTCACTTAAACAAATTGTTATTCGTTTATATCAAGATGTAATGAAAAAGGGTTCAGCAAGAGATTTTTCTGTCAATCCAATTGATTTAACAGATGGTGTTCAACTTGATTCAATAATAATTTTTAATGGAAAAGAATTAAATATAAAAGACAAAAATTTCAAAGTTCAAAGATCGGGAACAAATTTATTTATCAGGGATTTACCGCAATCAATTGCACCAAGATCAAAAGCAACTTTAGAAGTAAAATGGTCAATGATAATTCCAAAAGAAACAAGAATCAGAATGGGCGCTTATAACGATTCAACATTTTATGTTGCTTATTGGTATCCGCAAATTTCAGTTTATGATGATATTGATGGCTGGGATCGTTTTGATTATGGTGGTTCAGTTGAATTTTACAACGACATAAACAATTTTGACGTTGAAATAACAGTTCCAAAAAATTACATCGTTTGGGGAAGTGGTCTTTATCAAAATGCTAATAAAATTTTGAAACCTGAAATTTTTGAACGTTATAAAAAAGCATGGTCATCTGATGATATTATTAATGTTATCACAGAAGAAGATCTTAAAAACGGTACAACCATTTCAACGGAAAAAAACACATGGCATTTAATAGGTGAAAATATTTCAGACTTTTCATGGGCGGCAAGTAGCGGTTATCTTTGGGATGCAACAAGCGTTGAAGTTGATAACAACGGCAGAAGAGTTTTAACCGATGCAGTTTACCCAATTGAATCAAAACAAAAAGGATGGAATGAAGTTGCTTTATTTGCCAAGTTATCCGTTCAATCATTATCAACAAATTCGCCTGCAGTGCCATTTCCATTTCCAAAGGTTACAACTTTTAATGGCGAAACCCGCGGAGGTGGCGGTATGGAAATTCCTATGATGTGCAATAATGGAGTTACAAATTCCCGTGGTTCACAAGCTGGTGTAACTTTGCACGAAATTGCTCATTCTTATTTTCCGTTTTATATGGGAATTAACGAAAGAAAATATGCTTGGATGGATGAAGGCTGGGCAACATTTTTTACTTCAGACAATATTCATTTAATTGTTGATCAAAAAAGTGGAGAAGGGTTTGAAGGAAACATTCGCGGTGTTGGTATGATGATGGGAAATGAACTTGATTTGCCTACTATAACTCCTTCAATTTCTGCTCGTGGTCAAATGCTTACTTTTGCTACTTATGTAAAATCTTCTTCAGCTTATTATTTTTTAAGAGATGCTGTTGGAAAAGATATGTTTGATAAAGCTATAAAAGAATATATTAATCGCTGGCATGGTAAACATCCAATTCCATATGATTTCTTTTTCACCTTTAATGATGTTGTAAAAGAAGATTTAAGCTGGTTCTTTAAACC
>CAZVBT010000362.1:0-7190 GCA_964625385.1 uncultured Melioribacter sp.
AAGAAAGTCTATTGTTAATAAATCTTTTGCAGACATAATATATTCGTTATCAATTTCTAATTCGTAGCCATCTTCTTTATCGGTAACAATATAGGATCTTCTGCAATTTTGAAAACAAGCACCACGATTTGCAGAAGCGTTGTAAGTGTGTAAACTCAAATAACATTTTCCTGAAACAGCCATACACAATGCACCATGACCAAAAATTTCAATACGTATTAAATTGCCTGATGGACCAGTAATTTCTCTGCGTTCAATTTCTTTAACAATACTTGCAACTTGCTGCAAACTTAATTCACGCGATAGAACAATTACATCAGCAAAAGGGGAGTAGAATTCAACTGTTTCAATATTAGTAACGTTACATTGAGTTGAAATTTGCGCAGGCATACCAATTTTACGACAATAATTTAACACTGCCTGATCTGAAGCAATAATTGCATCAATTGATTTAGCTTTTGCTTCGTTGATAATATCTTTCATTAATTTTAAATCATGGTCGTAAACAATTGTATTTAATGTTATATATGTTTTAATCTTATTTGCTTTAGCAATTTCAGAAATTTTAGATAAATCATCCAAAGTAAAATTTGCAGAAGAAACCGCACGCATATTTAATTGCTCAACACCAAAATATACAGAATCGCAACCAGCTTTAATTGCAGCCATTAAATTTTCAAAATTTCCAGCTGGCGACATTAATTCCATTTTATTTATCATTTGTAAACCTTTCTGAATTCCTTTTTTGAAACAAATTACATTAATATTTAATTCTAAATATGAGGAAATACTTATTGCAAAAATAATTTAATTGAATATAAAATTTGGAGAGTTATTTAAAATTTGCTTCCCACTCAATTTCAAATCCGCTAATCAAACTTTCTTTTAATTTTTTGTAATCAACTTTTTCATTTAATATAGTTTCTATTTCTGTTGTTTTCTCAATCAGTTCAGTATGTAAAATAAATTTTGTTTGTTCATCAACATTAAGATAATCAGCTAATTTTTGATGATAAGTTCCACATAATATTGATCCGTGTTGTAAAACTGAATTATTAAGCTTTCTTTGGGCGCTACCTATTAATTTTTTATTGTTAAACTTAACCTCGTTTTTTGCCGTACTTGCAAAACATAAAACACCTGTTGGTTCTTCGAGCAATTGTGGAAAATTTGGTTGAACTTTTTCTAATTCAGAATTTGAAAATATCGGATTGTAAAGTTGTAATCCTTTAATTAATGCTTGTGATACTTTGAAATAAATTTCTTTCGGGGAGTATTCATAATTCAACGGATAAATGAAAGAGTAAGTCCATTCTTCTGCATGTAAAATTGCACGGCCGCCTGTTGGTCTTTTAACAATATCAATTCCATCATCTTTTGCTTTTTGAAGATTTATATCATCAAATGATTGATTAGCTCCGAGTGAAATACAATATGGTTGCCATCTATATAAACGAAAAAATGCTTCATCATTTCTGCAATTGTTAGCAAGTTCTAGATCGAATTGCATGTTGTAATTGCCGGTGTTAAAACCAGAATCAATCAAATGCCATTTCATTTACGAACAATACCGCGATTGGATTTTCCAATGAAACTTAATATTTGCTGAACTACATCTTTATCGCCAAGTTCATTTTTAATTTTTTCTTTTGCTTCAGAAAATAAAAAACCAGAGAGATATAATATTCTGTATGCTTCTTTTATTGAATTAATTTGATCAGTTGTAAAACCTTTTCTTCTTAAACCAATTTTATTAATTCCTTCAAATCTTGCTGGAGTTCCTTGAACCATTGTGAAAGGTGGAACATCACTATTTATTTTAGAATTTGAGCCAATCATTGCATAAGCGCCAATTTTTGAAAATTGATGAATTCCTGTAACACCACCAATTATTACATTATCTTCAATTTCAACATGACCAGCAACTTGTACTGTATTAGCTAAAATTAAATTATCCCCGAGAGTGCAATCATGTGCTACATGAACATAAGCCATAAGCAAACAATTTTTACCAACACTCGATTTTCCAGTTGCATGAGTTCCTCGATGAAGTGTAACATATTCTCTTATTTGAGTATCATCTCCAACATAAAAATATGTTATTTCATTTCCGAACTTTAAATCCTGAGGAACATTAGCAACAGAAGCCCCTTGATAAATTTTTACACGATTACCAATTCTGGCCCCATCATATAAAACAACATGCGAGTGAATTATTGAATCATCACCAATTTCTACATCATCATTAACTATAGAGAATGCACCAATTTTAACATTGTTGCCAATTTTTGCTTTTGGGCTTACTATGGCGGTTGGATGAATTTCTGTCATAATATTTATTAATATTGTTGAGGTTTATCTTCTTTTGGAACCATTGCAGCCATGAATTCAGCTTCGGCAACTAAATTACCATCAACGAAAGCAGCACCTTTAAGTGAAAAATATTTTCCACCTTTGATATTTACTAAATCTGCTTCAAGAGTTAATTGATCACCAGGGGAAACCGGCTTTCTGAATTTTGCATTATTGATACTCATAAAATAAACAAGATGATTTTCCGGATCTGTAAACGTATTTAAAAGTAAAATTCCACTTACTTGTGCAAGAGCTTCAATAATTAAAACTCCGGGCATTACAGGTTGACCGGGAAAATGACCATTAAAAAATGGTTCGTTAATGGTAACGTTTTTTATTCCAACAACTTTTTTATCCATTTCAAGATGAATAATTTTGTCAACCAAAAGGAATGGATAACGATGAGGTAGAATTCTTTGAATTGCATTTATATCAAAAACAATTCCTTCTTTTTTAACAAATTGGAATTTCTTTACTAATTTTTTTTGCTGATACAACTGACGAATTTTTTTTGCAAACTCAACATTTGCTTTGTGTCCTGGTCGGGCAGCTAAAATTTGTGCTTTAATTGGAACACCAATCAATGCCAAATCACCAATCATATCAAGTAGTTTATGACGAACAGGTTCATTTTTAAATCTTAATTTATTATTGTCTAAATATCCGTTAATAACTGTTAAATCATGATTTAGATTTAATTTTGTTTTTAATCTTTGTAAACCTTCTTCGTTTATTTCGTGATCAACTATAACAACTGCATTGTCAATATTTCCACCTTTAATTAAACCTTGATCTGCAAGAGATTCAACTTCGCTTAGAAAGCAAAAAGTTCTTGCAGGGGCAAATTCTGTAACATATTCTTTTTCTAAATCAAACAAACCTGTGTGTTGACTTCCAAGTGCGGGGTTTTCATAATCAACCATTATTGTAATTCTGTAATCATCAAGTGGAAGAGCAACAATATCAATTTTATTTTCTTCATCGTGATACATTACAGTTTTATCTATAACTAAATAATCTTTGGGAGTTTCCTGTTCAACAATACCAGCTTCAATAAGTTTTTCGACATAAGGCATTGCACTTCCATCACCAACAGGTGGTTCAATTCCATCTAACTCAATGATTAAATTATCTATCTTTAAACCATAAACAGCAGATAAAACATGTTCAACGGTATAAACACGTGCATCACCAAGGCCAAGTGTTGTTCCTCTTGATATATCAACCACATAATCAACATTTGCAGGAATTTCAGGATTGCCGCCAAGATCAACTCTTACAAAGCGAATACCGTAATTATCTGGTGCAGGTTTGAAAGTCATTGTGCATTGTGTGCCTGTGTGAAGACCAATTCCGGAGATTGATACTTCTTTAGAAATTGTCTTTTGTTGTTCAATCATTAAGAATCCTTTTTACTTATTTCTGAAAATTTGCTTTCCAAAAATGCAATTTTTTCTTCTAACTTTTTAATTTTTTCTTGAAGTGAAGGTATATTTCTGATTGTTGCTTCTTGTCGTAGTGCTTCGTTCAATGGCAAAGCAGGAGAACCGCGATATTTACCAGCTTTGTCAATTGATTTTGATACGCCTGATTGAGCTGTAACTGTTACATTGTCTGTTATTTCAATATGTCCAACAACTCCAACTTGTCCGGCAAGAATACAATTTTTACCAATCTTTGTTGAACCAGCAATTCCACTTTGTGAAATGATGATAGAATTTTCACCAATTGAAACATTATGAGCAATTTGAACCAAGTTATCGATCTTTGTTCCTTTCTTAATTATTGTTGAACCAAGTGCAGCGCGGTCAACAGAAACATTAGAACCAATTTCAACATTATCTTCAATAACAACATTTCCAATTTGTGGTACTTTTATGTATTCACCTTTTTCATTTTGAATAAAACCAAATCCATCTGATCCAATGCAAGTATTTGAATGGATAATTACATTATTGCCAATCTTGCAATTTTCGCGAATTGAAACATTTGGGTATATGATGCAATTATCACCAACTTTAACATTATCCATTAAAACAGTGTTGTGAAGAATGAAAGTATTTTTTCCAATATTGCAACCAGCGGAAATGACAACATTTTTCCCAATTACAGAAGTTGGATCAATTGATGAATTTTTGTGAATTGAAGCTGATGAATCAACGCCTGCAAAATTGATTTTTGGATTAAAATAATTTTTAATGATGATATTGAGAGCAACATTTGGGTCTTTGACTTCGATGTAAGAAATATCATCTCTGATTTTTTTGAATTTAGGTGAAATTAAAACTGCAGAGGCTTTAGTGATAGCAAGTTGATGTTCATATTTATCTAAATAGAGAAAAGATAGATCTCCTTCTTTAGCGTCTTCTAATTTTGCAACATTAAAAAACTCTAAATCAGGATTTCCAAAAACAACACCGCCGACTAAGTCGGCGGTTTCTTTTAATTTAATTTTCATAAAAATTATTTTAGTTTATCAAGAACTAAGTTAGTTACATCATATTGTTCTTTTGCATAAAGGAAAATTATATCGCCACTTCTGTCAAAGATAAAATCATAATCATTTTCTTTTGCAACTTGTTGAATTGCATTGAAGACACGATTGTTGAGTGGTTTCATTAATTCTTCCTGTTTTTGAAATAACTCACCGCGCACACCAAATTTATCTTGTCGATATTTTGAAACCTGATTTTCAAGTTCAACTAATTCTTTTTCAATTTCAACACGTTTTTGTTCACTAAGAATTAATTTTCTTTTTTCATAATCTTCATATTTAGCTTTCCAATCTCTTTCAAGTTTGGAAAGTTCTTCTTGCCATTCTTTTATTATCGCATCAAGTTTTTTTTGAGTATCTTGATAATCTGGCAGTTGTTTCATTATTGCATCACTATCAACATAACCTAATTTAAGCTGAGCAAATGATTGAGAAGCAATAAGAAATATAAATGCGGAAAGAATTATTCCAAAATTTTTCATTTTAAATCCAATTTATTTTTTACCACGTTTTAATAAATCAAGGACTTTAAAGGTAATATCGAACTGAGGATCAGCTTTCAACAAAACAACATCACCAGCTTTGTCGAAAACAAATTGCATATTTTCTTCTTTGCTTATTTCATCAATTGCTTTGAAAATTTTTTCTTTTATTGGTTTCATTAGCTGATCTTGTTTAATAAAATATTCACCATTTGGTTGAGAAAATTTAGATTGCTGATATTGTTGAGCGCGTTGTTCTTTTTCTACAATATTTTTCTGAAGCTTTTGAATATCATCTTGTTTTGCTTTTGCATCCTGAGAAACTTTTTGATAGTTAGTATAATCTTTTTGTAATTCTGTTTGCATACTATCTAAATCTTTTCTCCATTTAGCAACCATTCCTTCAAGATCACTTTTAGCTTTTATAGCTTCAGGAAATTGTGCTAAAATAACTTCTGAATCAACATATCCAATTTTTATTGAAACTGGTTGATTTGCTTGTTGAGCAAAAATATTTGCAGTAAATAAAATAAAGGAAATTGCAATTAGTTTTTTCACGTTTACCTCTTATATTTAATAATGATTAATTAAAAACCTTTTCCAAATTGAAAATGGAACATCCATTGCGGTGATTGACCGTCAACACTCTTGCGGTCAAATCCATAACCGTAATCAAATCCAATTAAGCCAATTGGGTTTAGTAAAATTCTTGCGCCAACACCAACAGAACGTTTTAAGTCATAAAAATTTGTTTGTTTTATGTTTGGATAAACATTACCTGCTTCTGCAAATGCAAGTAAATAAATTGGAATTGGATCCATTGATAAAGCAAATCTTAATTCAGTTGTAAACTTAGCTTGAACTTTACTGCCAATAATATTATTAGAATTATTATCACGCAAACCTAAACTTCTGTCATCATAACCACGTAGTGGCGTAGTGGCAATTATTAATCCGCTTCCACCCATGTAGTAATATTCAAATGGTTGTATTGGAGTGTTAGGAATTAATTCACCAATGTAACCTAATTCTGATGAAGTATAAAGTACAATTCTGTTTGTGTTGAATATTGCTTTGTACCATTCTGTTTTAAAATCTATCTTATAATAATCAACGTTACCAGGTAAAAGTGGTCCACCAGAAAGTTCAGTATTTAATGCTAATTTTGAACCGCGGGCAGGAAAGATTGGATTATCAATATCAGTTCTTGTCAATCCAAAACCGATAGTGTATTGCCTAGTCAATCCTTCTTTATAATAACGTTGCCCATCAATAACATCATTATATTGAAAACGCAAAATTCCTTGAATGTAAAAATAATCATCTGGCCATGTTAATCTTCTACCGCTTCGAAGTGTTATACCAGATTGGCGTAAATCGTAAACATATCTTTGTCTTGTGTCGAATAAATCAAAACCAACCGATGTTGGTGTATCCATAAACCAGGGTTCAGTAAATCCGAGAGAAAAAGTTCTGTAGTAATTTCCAACACCAAACTGCCAGTTGAAATTAAGTATTTGGCCGCCACCCATTTTAAAAGGTTCAGTAATTGAAAAATTTGTTAAAGTAAATCCAACAGAACCACTAAAACCAAAAGCTCCACTATATCCAACAGAAGCATTTAAATAATCACTTGATTTTTCTTCAACTTTGAAAATTAGATTTACTGTGCTGTCGTTTGCTGGTTTGTAATCAACTCCACTTTTGTAAAGTTGTTCAACATTAAAGTATTGAAGGTTTGAAAGTTGTTGAATGCTTCTCATAATAAAACTACGGCTGAAGTAACTTCCGGGGATAGTATAAAGCTCGCGTCTGATGACTTTATCTTTTGTTTTATCATTACCTTGAATTTCAACTTT
>CAZVBT010000363.1:0-4908 GCA_964625385.1 uncultured Melioribacter sp.
TAGTGAAAGTGAAATGAATATTAAAAAATAACTTTGAGTTTTTACATTTTAGTTTTTAGCTAAAAAATTTTTATGAGAGAAGAAGAATTTAAAAAAGGCGAAATAATAATTTATAGGTCCAAAGAAGGCCCAAAATTAGAAGTGCGGATTGAAAAAGAAACCGTATGGTTGCGACAAGATGAAATTGCCAAATTGTATGGCAAGGAAAGATCTGTTATTACAAAACATATAAATAAGATATTTTCCGACAAGGAAATTGAGAAGAAAAGCAATGTGCATTTTTTGCACATTCCAAATTCTGATAAACCTGTCGCTTTTTACAGTCTGGATGTCATTTTGGCTGTTGGATATCGCACTAATTCAGCTCAAGCCATTGATTTTAGAAAATGGGCAACCAGCGTGTTAAAGAATTATTTGTTAAAAGGATACGCTATCAATCAAAAACAGTTGTTGCATGCACAAAATCAGTTAAAAGAATTACAAGGCACAATTTCATTTTTGCAAGAAAAAGCCAAGCATGAATTGCTTGCTGGGCAGGAACAAGAAATTTTGACTTTACTCTCTTCTTATTCGAAAACACTTTCTTTGCTTGAACAATATGATAAAGGGAAATTGACTCTTGCTAAAAAAGTTAAAGCCGAATTTATTTTACATTATGCCAAAACAAAGAAAGTAATTAATGAGATTAAAAAAGATTTAACCGCCAAAAAAGAAGCGGGAGATATTTTTGGCCAAGAAAGCGGTGATAAATTTAAGGCTATTTTAGGCAATATTTACCAAACTTTCGGCAGAAAAGAACTATATCCTTCTTTGGAAGAAAAAGCGGCGCATCTTTTGTATTTTACGATTAAAGACCATC
Organism: uncultured Melioribacter sp.; assembly: GCA_964625385.1. Classification (GTDB taxonomy): domain Bacteria; phylum Bacteroidota; class Ignavibacteria; order Ignavibacteriales; family Melioribacteraceae; genus Stygiobacter. The sequence continues at coordinate 860 of CAZVBT010000363.1, forward strand.
CTTTTGTGGACGGCAATAAACGAATTGCCTCTTTTTTGTTTGTTTATTTTTTGGATAAAAATAACTATCTATATTTCAAAAATGGAGAAAAGAAAATCAATGATAACACGCTTACGGCGTTGGCGTTGCTTATTGCGGTAAGTAATCCCAAAGACAAGGATACTTTAATAAAAATCATAACTAATTTGTTATCAGAATGAAACTATATCTTCAAAACATAGTAGACGACATTTCTTTTGAAAACTTGCCCGCAAAATGGCAAGGCTTTGATTTTAGCCGATTTTCAAAGGAGAAAACGCTTTTTGATTTTCAGCAAAATGCTTTAAGAAATGCCTTAAAAGCATTGCATTTATATTTTAAAGATAAAAATCAGGACAAAAAAGCCATGTTTGAGCATTATAAACTTAATGGTTTGGAAGAAGATTTTGACTATGACCTAAAAAAGAAAGAAGGCCAAAAGACGGCAAAATATCTTTTAAAATACGACAAGGATTATCCGGCAATAGATTCAAAAATTTTTGCCTATTTTATTAACCGGATGAGTTTTTGGATGGCAACTGGCTCGGGCAAGACGCTTGTTATTGTTAAGCTGATTGAGCTTTTGGGCAAACTTATTGCCGAAAAAGAATTGCCATCAAGGGATATTCTTTTTTTGGCTCATCGCGATGACCTTTTAGATCAGTTCAAAAATCATATTGAGGAGTTTAACAGTTTCAATTTTGATGTAAAAATAAACCTTAAAAATTTGAGAGATTATGAGAGCGTCAAGCGTGAAAATGCTTTGCCGTTTGCCAAAAACGAAATCACTGTTTTTTATTACCGCTCTGATTTAATTTCCGACGAGCATAAAGAAAAAATCGTCAATTTTCAAAACTACGATAATGGCGGGCAATGGTATATCCTTTTGGATGAGGCGCACAAAGGCGATAAAGAAGACAGCAAACGGCAGATTTTATACTCTATACTTTCAAGAAACGGATTTTTGTTTAATTTTTCCGCCACCTTTACCGATCCGAGGGACCTTGCGACCTGCGCTTTTAACTTTAATCTTTCAAAATTTGTAGAAGAAGGATACGGCAAACATATTTATGTGTCTTCTGCCGAGATTAGCGCGTTTCGCGAACGAGGCGATTTTTCACAGGTTGAAAAGCAAAAAATCGTTTTGAAGACGCTTTTGCTTTTGACTTACATCAATAAATATTTTGAAAAAATCAGAAAAGTTAATGATTCGCTATATCACCGTCCGTTACTCTTGACGCTGGTTAATTCTGTGGATGTGGAGCAATCTGACCTAGAATTATTTTTCAGAGAATTGGAGAAGGTTGCGAGAAGCGAAATTAAAGCTGATTTACTTAAAAATGCAAAAAAGGAACTTGTCCAAGAATTTTGCGGCAACGCTAAATTCGTATTTGAGGAGTTGGAATGCATCATTGACGATAAGTTGGTTTCAGGATTGAAATACAAGGATATTTTGAAGTATGTTTTGAATGCCGAAACTTCTGGCAAAATTGAAGCTTTGAAAATACCTGGAAATAGGCAAGAATTGATTTTTAAACTAACGACAGCTGATAAGCCATTTGCTTTAATCAAGATTGGCGATATTTCCGGCTGGTTGAAAGATAAACTTGAAGGATACGAGATAAACGAAAGTTTTGAAAATGAAAGTTATTTTAAGGCAATCAATCGGGATGATTCAGACATAAATATTTTAATGGGTTCTCGTTCTTTTTATGAAGGCTGGGATTCTAATAGGCCAAATCTGCTTTTGTTTGTGAATATTGGAGTAGGAAGCGACGCTAAAAAATTTGTTTTGCAATCTGTTGGCAGGGGCGTGAGAATAGAGCCACAGAAACACCAAAGAAAACGACTCCAAAATTTGTTTAATGCCAACGTTGTCAAGGAGGAATTGTTTGAAAAAGTAAAAAGTCTAATTTTGCCGATTGAAAGTTTGTTTGTTTTTGGCACTAACGCTGAAAACCTGAAAGAAATTATTGCCACGCTAAAAGCAGAGAAACAAGATAAGAATTTAGGCGACGCATTTATTGTAAATCCCAAAGCGCAAAAACATCCTCTTTTGGTGCCGGTTTATAAAACCGCCGAGGGAGTTTTTGCCGAGGAAAAAGATTCACAAAAATATCCTGTCAGCCACGAGGATTTTGATATAACCTCGCAATTCTATAAATTTTTAGGTGATAAAATCGCTTTGGCTAAATATGATTGTGAAGTGAAGGTTTTGAATAAAGCGAAAAAGAGTTTTGCCAAAAAAGAGCGATACTATGATTTTGGTGAGAGAAACTCTCTTTTTGAGCCAGAGTTAATTCTTGGCCGAATTTTTGACTATCTTGGAGTGAAAAGCAAAGAATTTGATAAATTCAAGGAATTGGAAAATGAAATCGTGCATTTCAAAAAGGTTAGGTTTAGTGATGGCGAAAAATATCAAAGGATATTAGAAGCAATTGGAAAAGTAAAAGACTATCCCCAAAAGGCAATTAAAGAGCAAGAAATCGATAAAGAGTTCGGAATAACAAAAGATAAGGAGAAGTATAAAAAAGCAATAAAACAGCTAGAATTAGATTTTCAACCAGAAGTAAAGTATGACAGGCTACGAATTAAATATTTGGCTAACCATTATTATCTTCCGGTGATAGTTTCAGAGACAGAAAAAATTGATTATCTCAATCATATTATCAATGTTGATAGCGAAGTAAAATTTATTACACAACTAGAAGAATATCTTGACAAATCCGATAATATATTCAAGCAATTTGATTGGTGGATGTTTTCAAAACTCGACCAAACACTCGACGAGGTTTTGATTCCTTATTACAATCCGAAAGAAAATAGTATTGCCAATTTCAAACCGGACTTTATTTTTTGGGCGCAAAAAGGTAAACGATATTTGATTTTGTTTGTTGATCCAAAGGGGACCGAACACGCGGACGGATACCGAAAGATTGACGGCTATTCAAGAATATTTGAAATTGGCAAAAAAAAGAAAAAATTTTCATACAAGGGATTTACTATAAACACGAAACTATTGCTCAAACCGAAGCAAGGAATAGCGGAAGTTTTGGAAAATTATAAACAATACTGGTTTAATGACTTTGCTGATCTTGAAGTAAAATTAAAGTCTTTCACAAAGACAAAAAAGAAATAAAGTGCGGTCAATAAAAAATACAATAATTCTTGCGTATTTGTCTTTCTATTTGCTAAAATTAAAATAATGTTTCTAAAAGCGGCATTAATTTTGTTTTTTGCTTCTTTTGCTCAAGCCGAAATGATTTTTCTCGGTAATGCGGCTTTGTCTCTTTCCGATTTGCCCACACTTGAACCCGATTCGGTTTCTTCCTCGACTTCTTCTTTTGATTTGCAGGAGTCCACCGAAGAATTTGAAAGCGAATTGTCTACGATAACATATAATGAGCAAGACATAGAATTTGTGGAAACCAGCGGAGAGTACGGCGAAGAAATATTCATAAGTACATATCCTATAGTCGAGCCTGAAACTAAAAATTTAGGCGGAAACGGAAATATCACCATAACGAGGAAAGATACCGGCGAAAGTATTACCGTGACATACAGGGATAAGGACGGGGCATATTTAGAGGAAGCTTTTGAGCATATAAAACATATAATGCGTTGTTCTTTGGAGGATGCGGAAATAAAAACTCCGAAGCTTTTAGTTGAGATATTGGATGCGATAGAAGATAAATTCGGTAAAAAAGGGATAATACTTTTAAGCGGATACAGAACGAAAGACTTAAACGAAATAGTTCCGGGAGCGGCCAAGCAGAGTCTTCATATGTTAGGATGGGCGGCGGATATAAAAATACAGGGATATTCGTCGAGAGCAATAAAAAATTTTGCCAGAAAAATGGAAGTCGGAGGGGTGGGGTATTACCCTACGATGGGATTTGTACATGTTGACATAGGAGACGTTAGATATTGGGAGAGAATACCCAAGAAATACCGTAAATCCAATAAAAAAAAAACAAATAAGAAAATTGTTTCCTATACGACTAATAATCAATCTTCAAAAAAAATATAGG